>JAYFOJ010000001.1:0-381119 GCA_034932745.1 Erysipelotrichaceae bacterium
CATTAAATCTCTAGCGAGTGTTTCAGGATTACAGGATATATAAACTATTCTATTAGGCTTCTTATTAAGTAAAGAAGACAAGAACACATCATCAGATCCGTTTCTTGGAGGATCCATGATAACGATATCTAGTTTACTATCTAGATTATTGATGTATTTAGAGGCATCATCACAAATGAATGTCACATTATTAATCTTGTTTTGTCTAGCGTTATTGATACCATCTTTAACCGCTGCTTGATTAATCTCTACGGATAGTACTTCTTTAACGTACTTAGCCATAATTAAACCAATAGTCCCAACTCCAGAATAAGCATCTAGTAAGACATCATCTTTAGTTAACTTCGCGGCCTTGATAGCCTCTTTATATAAAACTTCAGTCTGAATCGGATTCACTTGATAAAAACTAGACGCAGAGATTTTAAAAGTAACTCCTAGTAAGGTGTCTTCGATATAACCTTTACCAAATAAAATATAGTTCTTCTCTCCTAAGATGACATTAGTCTGTCTTGTATTAACATTCTCGACAATTGTCGTAATTTCCGGATTAGCCTTTGTGATTGCTTTTATTAAGTTTCTTTGTCCTTCAAAGTTCGCTCGATTGACGACTAAAACCACCATTAAATCAGGAGTCGTATGACTGGTTCTAATCAAGACATGACGAATAACGCCTTCTCTTGTATCTTCGTTATATGGCTCGATTCGATTCTGTTTCATGATGAGCTTAATCGATTTAATGATTGGATGCGCTCTTTTGTCTTCGATAAAACATTCATCAATTGCGATGATTTCATGGCTTCTTTCTTTATAGAAACCTGAAATAATATTCTTCTTTTTATCTAGACCTAGAGGTACTTGAATCTTATTTCGATAGTTATATGGATTGTCCATTCCAATACACGGTTTTACTTCGACATCTAAATGAGCAATTCTTTTTAAAGATTCCTTCACGCGATTAGTCTTATACATAAGTTGAGCGGAATACGCTAATTGTTGAAACTGACACCCACCACACGAAGTGCAAACCTTGCATAAAGGTTCAATGCGTTCTTTAGAAATACTATATAGTTTTTTAACCTTGCCAAAAGAGACTCCAGCGCGAGAGTAATTAATAATAACATCGGCTTCTTCACCAATAAATAAGCCATCGATAAAGGCTATTTCTTTGCCAACTTTAATAACGCCCTTACCTTCACTAGATAAGTCGACACATGTGCCATGTAATATTCTTTCCATATTAATTCCTCGTTATCGTTATTGTCGCTTTACTACTAGTCACTTCATTAAATGTAATGGTATAAGGAAATGTCCGTCCATCATCCATCGTGGTTGCCACCGAAGTCTTCGTAAAGAAACTCTTATAATCATTAAATGTAAATGCTGATCCAGTTATAAATAAATCTTCTCTTGTAAGGTAATGTCTTTTATTGCTACTAGAATTACCAAAAGTATTAACTTTTCCTCTTTGAATGAGCGTTAATAATTGGAAATCATCAAAACCAGGAACGCTGATATAAGAAGAAGCATCATATGAGTTATTCGCCCCAACGATAAAGTGTTCATAATTACTAGTCTTGACGTTATCGACAAGCGAACCACCTAATCCAGCGTGATTGGCGTCGACATCGCTTCCGTTATATCCATAGATTCTCGAATCGACGTGATAGAGTCTAACTCCACCTGTGCCCAAGGCACCAGACCAGTTATACCAATCGTCTTTGTTATTACCATCTCTAGTAAATAACTCCATTAACATATATTCATCAAAGGCTGAACCATTCCAAGTATTAGGGACTGGCACTAATAAACAATCTCCTGTTAAACTCGCAGGTCTTAAAGTAACTGTCGTCGAACTCATCTTGCCATCTACGACAATCGGTTTAGTCCATCCAACAGATAACTTAGAATAACTATTCCAATCCATTACGTTATGAGATTGCATATCAGCTTGTCCGACATAGTCTCTAACACTATTACCGCTATCGCTATAGTCGTAATAATCTTGAAGACCAAATATATGACCTTGCTCATGAATCGATGTTCTTGCACTAGAAACATGATTAAGAGCGGATATCGAATAAACATTCGCAACAGGCTTAGTATGGGTTCCGCTAGTGTCTTTCGTTTCGTACATATGTGGCCATAACGGAGTGTTCCAATCATAAGCGTAATAATTGGTAATAAGATGGATAGAATCAATGCACCCATCACTATTGGTATCGTATTCACTCCAGTTTTGATTTGGATAATGGTTTTCAACCCAACTAACCGCTCGGCTAATAAGCACGAATAAACTTTGATAGGTTCGATCAGCGTCGATTGCGCTCATCGTTAACGATGAACTAGTTTCACTATATACATCACTGACCATCCCTGTGATATTGAGATTACCTAACGAAGCCGTTTCATAATACGTCTTTAAAGAATTCCAACCATTTGGAGTGCTTTCTTTACTACCAAAATAATAATCATTAATACTGGCTAAGTTTGTGCTATTCCAATACCCATATTCTGTTACAGTGCCAGGTTGTAGATTAATCGGAATCACTAACATCTTCTGTTTACCGGTTGCAGGGGCATAGTTAGTCTTAATATCACTATTAACAAATGTTAATTCATCTGGAACATACGCTCCAGAAACGACTTTAATTTTATACTCAGCGTTATATTTGTTTTGATATGTCACCTTGAAGGTATAGATACCGATTTTTTCAAAGGTATCAGTAATATCAAAAGACTCTCCATTTGGATCAACACAGTCATGGAAAGAAAAACTATCGCTTAAAATGCTATCCGAGATTGTACTAGAATCAGATAAAATCGGGGTTCCTTGTCCGTATTTAGCATAGCTTTGTCCAATGAAGTAACTATTATTATCACTAACGGATAAAGTAACTTCAAAAAAAGGAAAATCACAACTAGATAGAAGAATTACTGGAGCCACTAACAAAAATGTCTTTTTAATAAAATTAAACTTCATATATACCTATTTCGTGAATGTGATTGTCGCCGATGTTGCGCTTACGCTATTAAAAGTAATCGTATAAGGGAAGGCACTACCATCATCCATCGTGGTTGGTGTGGTTCCATTTTTATTTAGGAACTTACTATAATTTGAGAAATTAAAAGTGCTACCAGTTTTGAATAAGTCTGCACTTGATAAACCATGTCTAGCAGAACTAGATGTCGAACCAAAAGTATTGGTCTTACCAGCTTGAAGAAGCGCTAATAAAGGATGATTTGAAGTACTAGCGACGTACATTCCATATGCTTGAGCCGCATAAGAGTTATTGCAAGCTAATAGTAACTGTGATGAACTCGTATCAGTGGGAATTGAGTCAATGAATTGACCACCAGTGATTTTAACAACGTTCTCGCCATTATAACTTTCATTTTCGTAGTCACTGCTACCAAAACTATAGAGTCTTGAGTCGACGTGATACATTCTAACTCCACCAGTACCTAAACTTTGTGACCAGTCAGTCCAGTCATCAGAGTTATTGCCGACTGGTGTAAAGAGTTCTAATAAGAAATACTCATCAAAGGCCGAACCATTCCAAGAACCAGGAACTGGCACCACGATGCAATCTCCACTTGTCGACGCAGGATTGATTGTAATTTCTGTCGAAGCTTTTTCACCTGTTACGACATATGGTAAAGACCATCCAACTGTCATCTTGGAATAACTATTCCAGTCCATCACATTATTTGACTGCATGTCCGCTTGTCCAACGTAATCGACATTTGAATAAGAATAATCGTAATAGTCTTCTAGACCAAATATATGACCTTGTTCATGAATTGCCGTTCTTGCTCCACTGCTAGAATCGGTATGTCCTAAAGAAGACATCGAATAAACATTAGCGGTCGGATTAGAAAGTGTTCCCTTACTAGCGCCTGTATTATACATATGTGGCCACAAAGGTTCACTCCAAGATCCGTAACCATAATTGGTAATAAGGTGAACGGAGTCGATATACCCATCGTCATTAGTATCGTAGTCAGACCAGTTGGTCGTGTTATATGTCGATTCCGCCCATGAAACAGCCTCGCTAATTAATGAAAATAAGTTCTGATAGGTTGTGTCTTCATTGATGTCTGACATCGTCAGCGACGAACCAGTATACTTTGCGGTTACCATTCCGCTAATAGTGAGTTTACCAAACGATGCAGTCTCATAATATGTCTTTAAGGAATTCCAGTTATTAGGAGTGTCAGTCTTAGCACCAAAATAATACTTATTCAAATTAGACAAATCCGTAGTTGTCCATGTACTATAATCAGTTTCTGTTCCAGGATTGAGTTCAATCGGTATTACTAATACCTTTTGTGCACCAATTGCTGGAGCGTAACTGCTATTGATATCTTTCGATAACATCGATAATTGATTAGCCTTATAGTAACCATCTTGAGTAGTTATTGAGCTACTTGAACTAGACGATGTTTCGCTCGAATCTTCACTACTTTGCGATGATGAATTATTATGTCCACTACTACTTTGATCGTCATTAGAAGAACTATCGTGAGTGTATTTGATAAGCGTACATCCAGATAGCGACATAACACCAATTAACAAAGTTACTAACGCTGTTTTCTTTTTCATTTTTTTCTCCTAAATGCCGTAGTTATTATATCAAACTATCGACTTAACCTATTAGTTTGTTCTTATTAAATAAAAAAGTAGGGAAATCCCTACTCTTTTAAGCCTTCTTTTGCATCATTGAAACGATATATTCAACCTCGAGCGGTTCATCAAGACGTGGGAATAATTGTTCTCCCTTTTGAACTTTAACACCATTTAATAGTTTCTCATCTTTGATGCTTCGATATGTTCTTTTGTTTTTTAACACTCCGATTTGATCGAGCAAGAGGTCAGCTTTTCTTGTTAGAATCGGTTGCAATAAAATACCGGCGATGTATAACACTCTAATTAGATGCGTCATCGAAGACGCTAATTCGAGTTTCTTACCTTCTTTTGCAAGAACCCAAGGCATTGTTTCATCGATGTATTTGTTAGCGCGAGATACTAACTTCATCACTGCCGCTACTGCCTCAGTCATGTGGAGATTATCGAAATTACTTTCGTATTCTTTAATCGTCTCCTCGATTAGAATTTCGATTTCGTTATCAAATGGGTTAATGCCTTTTTGATACTCTGGAATTACTCCATCGTAATACTTATTAATCATCGAAACCGTTCGATTCAAAAGGTTCCCTAGATTATTGGCTAAATCCATGTTAATTCTTTCAATAAACTGTTCTGGAGTAAATTGACCATCTGAACCGAATGACACTTCTCTAACTAGATAGTATCTAACCGCATCCACCCCATATCTTTCAATTAGTGGATATGGATCAATGGTATTACCTTTAGATTTACTCATTTTGCCATCTTTAGTCATTAGTAATCCATGAACGAATTCTCTATCCGGTAAAGGAAGATCTAACGCCATTAAGAACATCGGCCAATAAATAGCGTGGAATCTAGTAATATCTGCTCCTAAAATATGGATCTTCTCTGATTTTTCATCGAGCCAGAATTTCTTAAACAAAGAATCATCTTCTTGAAGATACCCTAATGCCGAAATGTAATTAGTCAAAGCATCGAGCCAAACATAGACTACATGCTTTGGATTTTCGACAATTGGTACTCCCCAAGAGAAAGAAGTACGAGAGATACATAAGTCTTCTAATCCTGGTTTAATAAAGGTATTAATCATTTCGTTCTTGCGGGATTCTGGAAGAAGGAAATTAGGGTGTTCATCGTAATATTTTAAAAGCCGATCAATGTACTTCTTTGTTTTGAAGAAATACGCTTCTTCTTTTGCTTTTTGTACTGGGCGACCGCAGTCAGGACAAACATGATTTGGTCCAGTTTGAATTTCTGTCCAGAACGCTTCGCATTCTTTGCAATACCAACCTTCGTAGTGGCCTAAATAGATATCGCCATTTTCTAGAAGCTTAGTAAAAACTTTTTGCACAGTCTTCCAATGTCTTTCATCAGTGGTTCTAATAAAGTCATCGTTTGTAATATCTAACGCTGACCATAGTTTTTTAAATGATACGACGATGTTATCGACAAATTCTTGTGGAGATAACCCCGCAGCAATCGCGTTCTTTTCTATTTTCATTCCGTGTTCATCTGAACCAGTTAAAAAGTATGTTTCAAAGCCACGCATTCTTTTGTATCTTGCAAGCGTGTCAGATAAAGTTGTGCAATAAGCATGCCCAATATGGAGTTTTGCACTTGGATAATAAATCGGTGTCGTGATATAAAACTTGTTTTTCATTGGGAAATGACCTCCTGAAATATCGCAAGACAATTATATTATTCTTAATATAAGATATTCAATGAATATTAATCAGTGGCAAGAAAAATAAACACTAAAAAAGCACCCTAACTGGATGCTTTTCTTTTGCCCTATTTATTGTTATTTTCAAGGCCGTATTTTTTATTGAATTTATCAACTCTTCCTTCTGACTGGACGAATCTCTTCTTACCAGTGTAGAAAGGATGGCAATTTGAACAAGAATCAACTTTGATTTCATCAAGAGTCGAGCCAGTTTCAAATGTCGCACCACATGATGTGCATGTAACGGTGCATTTGTGATAATTTGGGTGAATTCCCTTTTTCATAGTCTTTTTACTCCTTCCGCCTTAGACCTTTTAGTCCAAAGTAAGTCGTGCCCAATGATAATACCATAGTGAATTGATTATAATCAACTAAAAGATATACCCACTGTTTTAAATAATAATTAACTAAACGAAAGCAATGAACAATACCGCGGAAAAATATTGTTAAGCGTTTTGCTTTTTATGATATTTTTCAAGTAAATATAGGTAAGCGGCTTTAAGTTCTAATCCGCATTTTTCAAGCGTTCTTTCTTCGACTAGTTTTTGTCCATTAGCGATAATCTGCGACTTATCATGACTCATCAAGTAATCTAGTTTTTCAATGAACTGGTCATTATTTCTAGCCTTATAACAATCTCTTCCATCTTCCATCCAATCGGAATAGACACCAATGTCTCTAACGATAACCGGGCAAGACGCTGCTAATGCTTCAAGAACGACGATACCCTCTGTTTCTTCGTAAGAAGGGAATAGCAAACACTCCGCGTAATGATATGCGCCTTTAATAATTGAATTGTCGATATAGCCAGGCATCAAAACGTTGCTTGGGCGATGTTTGATTGCCTTCTTAACATCATGAGAAATTAAATATCTTTGTAAGAAACCAAACCAAATAAATTTAATATCTGGTTTTCTTTTAGCGATTTCAAAGAAATCTTTTATACCCTTGCGGTTAAAAGGGAAGCCAACAGAAATAACGACCTTTTCATCTTTAATATTAAAGAATTTTTTAAACTCATCGACTTTTGTTTGATCAAAAGCGTACTCTTTTGGGTCTATACCATTAGATACGTGAATCACTTCTGTACCTAGATTGTAATTATCAATGCAACGTTTTGAATATTCGGTTGGGGTAATAATAAAATCTGCGTGTTTATAAAACCACATCAAGTTTGGATTAAACCAAATCGACATTAATTTCCAAGCTTTGAATGAGTCTTTAAAATCTTCGATAGTACTATGACCGTGAACGATTACTGGAATACCATGTTTCTTACAGTGTTTTAAGATTCTTTTTGATTTCATCCAATAAGTATTAATATGAGCGATGTCATAAGTGTCTTTTGGATCTAGTGTAAATTCGACTCCAGCGGACTTAAGAGCTTGCATCTGATGACGAAGAGCGCGTCCTATTCCGCTTTTCTTGATTGTGTTCTGATTTTCAAAATATAAAAGTACTTTCATAATTACTCCGAATTAAGTTTAATCGTTAAAACGTCTTTTTTCATCTTGAAAAGTTTTAACCTATTTTTTATTACTAGTAATAACAACAAAAACTGTTTTAGTTATTCCACCACCAGTAGAGAACATTTTTAGCGTTCTACTTTGAGTTTTTTAACTCCCCTAGTAGTAAAGAAACAAGTAGGTTTTCAAAAAGTCGCTCTATCAATATAGTGAACTTAGAAAAAAAGGAATTATTATGAGCATCTTAGAAATGAAGAACACATTAAAAAATCAACCGATCCCAACTTATTCAAAAGGAGAAGAATTATTTAACTGGGTTAGCCACATTATTGGCATGGCATTTGGACTAGTGGTTCTTGGACTAGCAATCGCAGCGTCGATAATCGGCCAATTCACTCCGATTCAATGTATTTCTCTTATCTTCTACGCTATAACCATAATTGTCCTTTATGGTAATTCGACAATTTATCACGCTTTACCAAAAGACTCGACTTGGAAAAGACTTTTTAGACTAATCGACCATAACACTATATATTTACTAATCGCCGGAACTTATGCTCCAATCTGTGCTTTTGCCTTTGGCACCAGTAATATCGGACTTATTATTTTCTTGGTTCAAATCGTTGGTTTGCTCATTGGAACAATCCTGAACGTTTGCAATCTAAACGGTAAAATTACCAAGGTGGTAACAGTTATTCTATACGTCGTTATGGGCTGGGCTATTATGTTTTATTGGCCAGCGATGACAATGCTTCCTATCGCGTCCATGATTCTCATTCTTCTTGGAGGAATCTCTTATACCGCAGGGGTTGGATTTTACGCTGCTGGCAAAAAGAAAAAGTGGATGCATAGCATTTTCCACTTATTCGTATTAATCGGAACAATTCTTCAATTTATTGGAATTGTCTTTATTATTATTTAATCTTTTTCCTCATGAGTAGTACCGCGTATATCACTAACGCTATTGATAAGCCAGTATCCGCTAGTACAGCAATCCACATCATGTCGAAATTAATATGAGCAATCGCTAATCCTAAAGTAATTGCCATAATCGAAATCTTGACAAATAGCGCCACCGCAATGCAGACAATGGCTCTTAATCTCGTCGCTTTAGCGATTTTTATTGCTTGAACAATTTTATAAGGATCATCGTTTGTTAGAACGATATTTGCATTTTCGATTGCCGCGTCACTACCTAGCGCTCCCATTGCCACTCCAACGTCGGCAAGAATAATACTTGGAGCGTCATTAACGCCGTCGCCCATAAAGACGACCGCTTTATTACCTTTACTAGTAATCTCATCTGTTAAATATCTGATTTTTTGTTCTGGAAGGAGATTGCTAAAATATCTCTTAATTCCTAACATATTCGCAACACGAGTCGCGCTTTTTTCATTTCCTCCAGTCAACATTAAAGTGTCGATTTTATTCTTCGCTAATGCCTCTATTGTTTTCTTAGAAGAATCTTTAATAGTGTCGTCTAGTAAAATGTAACCAGCGAAGTTGTCATCGATGGATAAATACAATGTCATACCGTCTTTTTCGTTTTGAACATGGTCTTCAATTAAACGAGAATTACCAAACAACACTTTGTGACCTTTATATTCAAAGCTAACCCCAAAACCGAGTTTTTCTTCGTAATTAGTAATTTGTCCATCTAGTTTTACACCATCGAGATATTTCACTATTGCCTTAGCGATTGGGTGATTAGAGTAAGATTCCGCAGCATATACATATTCTTTAAATTCGTCTAGCGTAATCTCGACTGGACAAATCTTTGAAACTGAAAACTCACCAGTAGTCAATGTTCCGGTTTTATCGGTAACAAAAGTACCAACTTCATTTAAACGATCTAAGTAGTTAGCGCCTTTAACAATAATGCCGTGTTTAGACGCTAATCCGATTCCGGTAAAAAATGAAAGTGGAACAGAAATCACGATAGCGCACGGACACGAAATAACGAGAAATGTCAATGCAGCATAGATATATTGATACCAAACACTAGCATCCCAAGATTTAATAATAAGAGATGTTAATAAAGGTGGGAACAAAGCGATAAAAACTGCGATTCCAACCACCACCGGGGTATAAATCCGAGCAAACTTTGTAATAAAGTTTTCGGCTTTGGATTTTTTCTCGCTACTTTCCACGACCATGTCGAGTATTTTCGCTGTCGTCGAATCATTGAATTCTTTAGTAACTTTCAATTTAATCGAACCAGATTTTAAAAGCGACCCACTCCAAACCCGAGTTTTCTCTTGAGCCTCGATAGGTAAGAATTCTCCAGTGATGCTCGAAGTGTCTAAAGTTCCATTGCCAGCGATTACTTCTCCATCGACCGGTACAATGTCTCCAACTTTAATAAGAATAATGTCTCCAACTTTTAAGTCTTGAGCCTGAATCGTTTCTAAGCGATTATCTTCTTTTATTAACGAGGCGGTTTTTGGTCTCATATCGATAGCGTCAATAATTAAATTATGAGAACGGTTTAATGATATGTGTTCGAAAATATCTCCGATATGCGCTAGTAAAACAACGAGGACACCTTCCATATATGATCCGATTGCAAATGCTCCAACTGAAGCAATAGCCATTAAAGTAGTTTCATTAAATATTGTTTTGATATGAGCAAAATTTTTGACCACAGAAATTAGATAATCATAAGCGATTACTAGATAGGCCAAGATATAAAGAACGAGCATCATCCACCACTGTAAAGAAAATGTTGAGATGACGACTAATTTCTCGACTAAAACAGCGAAGACTAAAAGGAAGGTGGAGAAGAAAACTCTAATCAAGAGCTCAGATATTTTTTTATCAAAAACTTTTACGCGATAATTCTGTTTACCAACTTTTTTGGATATTTTCAATTCATCGCTTTCAACTTCCTTAATCTTGTTTTTAAGTTCATCGATTGAATACTCTTTATCTTTGTAATCAAGAGTCATCGTTCTACCCGCAAAATTAATAGAGGCTTTTTCGATATTTTTATCTTTATTCAAGTGCTCTTCTACCTTGATAGCACAGTTTGGACAGTCGAATCCTTCGACGTTATATGTTGTTTTTTTCATAATATGCCTTATTCCTTTTCTTCTATTACGTGATCGTATGCGACTCTAATTAGTTCATGAATATGTTCGTCATCGAGACTATAAAAAACACGATTTCCATCTTTTCTAAAAGAAACTAGTTTGGCTTTTTTTAAAACTTGCAACTGGTGTGACACAAGAGATTGTGACGCTCCACTATCCTCTTCTAAGTCACTAACACATTTTTCTCCATCTAATAACGAGACGAGAATCTTTAGTCTAGTTTCATCAGCAGCAACGAAGAGAATTTGACTCATTTCAGTTATGACTTCATCATTGATATTTCGTTTTTGCATCTCCATAGTTCATGAACTCCTTTTCATATTTGCGGATTAAGTATATGAATTGATTTTCATATTGTCAATGCTTTTTTGCTTGTTTTTTAACTATTCTTGCATATATACTTAAATCACTTTAAAAAGGGAGGGTTATGTATGATATCAAAAAAATTAGCTCTTGAGATTATAAATCTCGGGCTATCAACGGGTGCCGATTACGCTGAGATATTTTATGAAGATACAACTTCTTATTCTTTAACGATTGATAATGGCAAAGTAGAGACTTCTACTAATACCAGTAACAATGGCGTCGGAATTAGAATTCTCAAAGATCTTCAAAGCGTCTATGGCTATACGTGTGATTTAACAAAGAAAGGCTTAACGACTTTAGTAGAAACTCTATCGAAGTGTTTTGAAGGGAAAAGAATTCTTACCATCGAAGAACTAAAGGTAAAGAGATTTAAGACCATTAGTCCAATCGGTGTCGACTACGATTCAATTTCTAAAGCTCAGAAAGTTGCTTTAATAAAAGAAGGATTGAGAGAAATCGAAGGATTTGACCCTCGAATTGTAAGAACCACCGGTGTGTTCGCAGATGTCCACCGCAACACCGTGATTTTCAATTCACGTGGAGACATTATTAAGTCTAATAACCAATTCGGTCGTGCGATGTTTGTTATCACTGCCGCAGATAAAAATGGAATTGAAACGACTTTTGAAGGTCCAGGTGCCCAAAAGGATATTTCATTCTTTAAGACCGGTGCAATCGATTTAAAGAAAATTGCTAGAGGTGCTGCTGAGGCATGTATCAGAATGTTAGAAGCTAAAGAATGCCCAAGTGGCATTATGCCAGTCGTCATCGCAGGCGGAGAAGGTGGAGTTTTATTCCACGAAGCTTGCGGACACGCATTAGAAGCTTCAAGTGTTAGCAAAAACCTTTCTTGCTTTGCTAATAAACTTGGACAACAAATCGCTTCTCCAATCGTTACAGCAGTCGATGATTCCACCATTCCAAACGAATGGGGTTCAATCGATTTTGACGACGAGGGAATTAGAGGCGAGAAAAGAGTCTTAATTGAAAAAGGTATTCTAAAAGAATATATGGTCGATAGTTTCAACGGACGTAGAATGAACGCTAAACCAAATGGCGCTTGTAGACGTCAAAGTTTCCGTTACGAGCCAACTTCTAGAATGAGTAATACATATATCGCTAAAGGTAAGAGCAAGCCAGAAGAAATCATCGCTAATACCAAACTCGGTTTATACGCTAAATCGTTCTCTGGTGGTAGTGTTGATCCAACGACAGGAGAATTTAACTTCGCCTGTTCAGAAGCGTACATTATTCGCGATGGTAAAATCGCAGAACCTGTTAAGGGTGCAGTCCTAATTGGTAAAGGCGAAGAAATTCTTCCAAAGATCGATATGATCGCCGATGATTTATCGCTAAGCCAAGGTATGTGTGGCGCTGCTAGTGGTAGCATCCGTACCAATATCGGACAGCCAACGCTAAGAATTAGTTCCATCACGGTCGGAGGAAGAGGAGGAGAATTGAAATAATATGAATAACTACGATAGATTTTTCGCTCTTGCGAAAGAAAAAGGTATCACTGAAGCTGAATTATATATTAACAAATCTACTTCTTTAGAAATCGGTGTTTTCCACAAGGAAGTCGAATCGATGAAGGCCGATACCGACATCAGTGTCATTGCTCGTGGTGTCTTTAATGGCAAATTCGGACAAGCCACCGCTTGTGCTTTTGTTAAAGAAAAGATCCCATATCTCGTGGATTCGATTATCGAAAACGCTAAGGTAATCGAAAAAGAAGAAATCGCATCATTATTTAAAGGAAGCGAAAAGTACCACAAGGTTAATACATTCAATCCAAATTTAGCAAAGATTCCAACCGATAAAAAGAAGGCCGATTTGTTCGAATTAGAAAAACAAATATTAGCCGCGGATAAAAGAATCACTGAAGCTGCTGATTTAAGTTATCAAGAAAGCGAAAGCGAACTTATTATGCTTAATTCACATGGCTTGAGACTCAAACAAAAGAATAATTCGTTTGCGTTTGTCGGCGTCGCTGTCGCAAAAAATGGCGATGAAGTAAAAACTAATTTTGATATCCTAGTCGACAACGATTATAGCAAAGTAAATATTCCTGAATTCGCTAAGAAAATCGTTACTGGCGCCACTGACAAATTAGGCGGCACTCCATGTGATTCGAAAAAAATGAAAGTAGTTCTATCTCCAGATGTCGTCGCATCTTTGACGAGAATCTATATCGAATCAGCAGATGCTGAAAGTGTTCAAAAACACTCTTCTTTATTTGAAGGGAAACTTAACGCACGTGTCGCATCAAACAAAGTGACCATCGTCGAGAAACCATTAGCAAAGACTATCTACGCTAGGTGGTTTGATGATGAAGGTGTTGCTACCTACAATAAAGACATCATTAAAAAGGGAATTCTTTCGACCTATCTATACAACTTAGAAACCGCTAAAAAAGATGGCGTTACCACTACTGGTAACGGCTACAAGGCAGGTGGAAAAATTGGATCTGGATTCGTCACACTATTTATTAAACCAGGTAAGAAAAGCCAAGACGAATTATTCGAGGCAGTCAACGAAGGCATTTATATCACCGAATTAGAGGGGATGAATGCTGGCATAAATTCTGTAAGTGGTAACTTTTCCTTAAAAGCCGAGGGCTTTATGATACATAATGGAAAGAAGGCTGAACCAGTTGCCTTAATCACCGTTAGCGGTAACCTCTTAGAATTATTCCAAGATGTTTCTTTAGTTGGCGGAGACGCAAAGATGCAAGCTGGAGGCGTATTCGCCCCATCGCTCGTCATTAAAAAATTAGCAATCGCCGGCAAATAAAAGTAATTCATAGAAAGGATTCAGAACATGAAAGTCTGGCTTAAGAAGAATCTCAAATGGTTTGTTCTTGGAGCGTTCGTGCTTCTGAATCTTTTTATTATCGCTGAAGCATGCGTCCCAGGAGTGGAATCTGGACAGCAAAGTAGCTGGGTTAGCGAAGCTGCTGCAGATGCAATAAATTTCTTTAAGCCAAATACTATTAATCAGACCAACTGGTCTGTGTTTGACTCCGCAACAAGAAAACTAGTTGGACATTATTCCTTGTTTTTGTTGGATGGAATCATAGGCTTTGCAACATTCAATTTATTGCTTCTTAAAAAACCTAAATACCAAATCTTCATTATCACTATTATTATCGGGGTGTTAATTGCAGTATTAACAGAAACAATTCAGTTAGTGGTTCCAGGAAGAAGTGGCACGCTTTTCGATATCGGAATAGACTCGCTTGGCTATTTAACTTCGACATTGGTGCTATTTACTATTGATAGTCTGGTACATATTTCTAAAACTAAAAAAGCATCTCTTAGTTGAGGTGCTTTTATTTTTGATTTATTTAGTTTTGATATAAAGAATCCCAGTTGTATTTGGGCCACAATGCGAGGCAATAATACATCCAACTTGAGTTTTTCTTATATTGGCTTTAGGGGCCATTTTTTTAATCTGTTCTTCGATATATGCTTCGCCGTCTTCATTTTGACATCCAGTAATCATAATATTGTCTAAATCGACATGGGGAAGATCATTTTTAAACTCTTCTAACATTTCGTCCCAACCTCTAGATATCAAGCCTCTTGGCTTTTTGTGGACTATTAATTTGCCATCGACAACTTTGAGAATTGGATGAATCTTTAAGTGCTTACCGATGAAGTAAACCGCTCCATTACATCTACCGCCCCGATATATAAAATCTAGTGTATCGACAACAAACTTAGCAGATACTAGACCAGTTATCTTGTTTAACTGTTCTTCGATTTCTTTTGCAGATTTTCCCATATCTCTAAGTTTGCATGCTTTTAAAACTAGCGTGCCAATTCCACTACTTAAGTTTTTAGAATCGACAAGAAAAATCCGATTTGGCTCGAATTCTCTAGCGGCGATTAAAGCGCTGTTATAAGTGCCTGATAAATCTGATCCAATACCGCAATACAAAATATCGTATCCTTTGTCGTAGAACTCTTTAAATCTTTCGACAAACACCATAGGTGAGACTGAAGAAGTTTTCGGAAATACATTGTGTTTTGAAACTGATTCGATGATGTCTTTTTGAGTAATGTCAATCCCGTCTTTGTACACTTTATCGCCGATGGTAATAAGAAGAGGAATAACCTCAATCCCTAAGTCTTTAGTTGTTTTAGAACCTAGGTCCACACAACTATCAGTAAAGATAACAACTTTGTTCATGATAATCCTCTAACTTTCTTTTCTTGCTAATATCATACCCAAATACTGGAAAAATGAACAATTGCAAGATTTAATCTTAGATTATATAATCTACCTAAGTAGGTTAACTATGAAGAAAAAAATATTGACACCTTTTACATTTGCAGTACTTATTGCGTTAAGTGCTTCCGCTTGTGCTCCAGTAAGACAAGATTCAAGCGATTCACAAGGGCAAGATAGTTCTTCAAGCAATAATAGTTCTGAATCGGGTGACTCCGATTCTTCGAGCACTAATAGTTCTTCTTCTGATGATCCAAGACCAATTTATGACGTAAATGCCTACGGCTCATACTACCAAGGTTGTCTATCATGGACCGACGGAGCCGACTTAAAAGCTAAGTTATACGACGCTATTCACGTTGGCTTTACTGGACAAAAATACGATGGAATTTGGACCACCAATCAAGCCGGAGATCAAGCATTAGATAATTTGGATATGGTCGACCAAATGTATTCCGATGATAATATTTTGAAAACTAGAACTAAGGGTAGTGGCGATCAAGGTGGATGGGATAGAGAACATTGCTTCGCTAAAACTCTAATGGTCGGTGCTAATCCAGATACGAGCAAAATTGGACCTCTTACTGATTTCCATAATTTGTTTGCATCATGGACGACCGCTAACAACTCGAGAAGTAATAAGAACTATGGAAATGTCGATACCCCAACAGGCACTGTCGGAGACAATAAATTTACCGAATCAACATTCGAACCAAGCAATACCGCCGATAAAGGAAAAGTGTCCCGTGCAATATTCTACATGGCCACGATGTATGGCGACGCACAATATGGACTATATGTGCGAGAGAATACATGTGGTACAGGAGACAAATGTCATGGTAATCTTTCAAATCTATTAGAGTGGAGCACTAATCCAGTTACAAGAGTCGAATATCAACATAATATTGCAGTGCTAGGTTATCAATTCAACCGCAATCCATATGTTGACTACCCTGGACTTGTCGACTATGTGTTTGGCAGCAAACAAAATGAAGCTGGTGAACTCAAATATATTGAACCGACGATTTCAAAGTTAAATTTATCTTCTAATGAATTACATAATTACGCAGTAAAAGACGCCACTTATCAGTTTACCGCTGGAGTGACCGCTTTTAGTAAAACTGACTCTGTCCACGTAGTCGGAGTAAAAAATAATTTTGAAATAGATACCGCTGCTGTTTCTTATACCGTTAGCGGAGCTACAGATGGACAAGTTTTTACTACTGCCGGAACACAAGTCATTACCGTTAATGCTCCAGGACAAACTATTACTTATCCTGTGACTATTATCGAAGATCCTGTTAGCCAAATGTCTTGGAAACACAAGTTTACTTCAAGTGATTTTTCAAAAGACACTACATTAATCGGTAAAGTCAATAATACTACCCTCGATGGACAAACTTGGACCGAACAACGAGGCAATAGTGCCGCTAATACAGTAACAAACAGTGCATCTAAAGGACTCCAATTAGGTTCTTCGACAAAAAGTATCGTTTCTTTAAAGCTTTCTAGTCCGTCACCATTCACAAATAGTGGTCTAACTTCGATTAAGAAGATTGCTTTTGAAGGCTCCACTGCAGCCGGTACCAATGCAACACTAGTAGTTAAAGTAGACGGGGTCCAAGTTGGTACTTCACAAACCATCACCGAAAATACATCGAGTTTTAATACATATATGATTGAATTATCCGAAGGATTATCTGGTCAAATTACTATTGAAGTCACAGGCCTTTCAAAGGCACTTTGGATTTATCGTATAGGCGTCACAGTAGAATAGTATTTACGAAAATTCGTAAAATTAAAGTAGGTATACTTATGAAAACAACTGGTTCAAAACTATTGTTTAGTACTGCTGCAATTACTCTTCTTGGAATAATGGCGGTTAACTATGGACTAAACAAAAATGGCAATGTTGAAAGGGCTAATGCTACTGGAAGTGCTCCGATTTATGTCTCGACAATTCCAACAACAATTAACATTAATGACTACACAGAATCAGAGGTTCGTTCATATTACTCGAGTTTGAGTTCTTTAGCAACGACCGAAAGACAGGGCACTAACTTGCTCAAGAATTTAAAACCAATACTTTATTACGACACACGTTATTTCTCATACGACGCTGTTTGGAAAACAGGAAACATCACCGATCGAAACTGGGACCGTTCACCTGCTTCAAGTATTACAGCTGGCTCATATAATTCATCTACAGGCATAATTTCTAATTATGTCTACTATAGTAGTGGTTCTGGAGATGATCCATATCTTCATCTTTTATACCGCAATGATAGCAGCACTAACTCGATGAAGGCTTCGAGTGCTCATACTGGGACTTACGATACGATTAACCGCGAACACATTTGGCCGCAATCAAGAGGCTTCAAAGATGATAGTGGAGCTAGCGGTCCAGCAGGAACAGATATTCACCATTTACTTCTTGCAGATGGTCGAGTCAATCAAGTTCTTCATAATAACTACTCTTACGGAAATGTCACTACGAGTACCGCTGTTGGTGATTCTACCGGTATTGAAAATAACTTAAGAGGTAAGGGACCAATAAGTACCACCACAGATGTATTTGAACCGCAAGATTCAGATAAAGGTGATATTGCTAGAGCCTGCTTCTACATGGCGGCACGCTATAACAACTACGCCGGTACAACTGGTGCTATTTCTGATTTTGAACCATATTTAATCATCAACGAAAATGTCGATACCAATACTGTTTCAGTTTCTAGTAGCGACACTACCCCAGCGACTTATGCTTCTCTTTCAACTCTTCTTGAGTGGAACCGTGAGGATCCTGTCGACAGTTATGAAATACACCGAAATAACTTAATCGCTAGAAACTATCAATATAATAGAAATCCATTCGTTGACTACCCAAGCTGGGCAGAATACATTTGGGGAAACGCTCAAAGTAATTACGCAAAACCATCTACCGATGTTTGCACCTCTGGTGCCGGCGGAACAAATGTTTCTGTTACTGGCATTACATTAGATAAAAACACTGCATCTATAGCGACTGGCGGCACAACCACTTTAAGTGCAACTATTGCACCTTCAAATGCCACCACCCAAACATTAAAATGGACTACCACTAATAGCGCAGTAGCTTCTTTAAGCGCCACAACTGGTTCATCGATTACGGTAACTGGTGGTTCTAGTGGCTCGGCGACCATTACTGCTAAAACAGACGATGGCGGTTACGAGGCTTCTTGTAGCATTACGGTAACTGGCGGCACACCTAGCGGAGGAGATAAAACCGATATTATTCCGATTGCAGGATTTGGTGGAACAACTGGTTCTAGTTATGTCACGACCGAAACTAGTGGAACTGGATCTACGACAGGCGTTTCATATGCTATAAATAACTTTATTCCTAGTTCAGGACAAATTAGGGGTAACCAAACCACAATAACTTCAAACTTCTACATTAGAAACACATCCGCTTATAGTGGTTACTATATTTCTAAAATTGAAGTAAATATAAACGCAGGAACATTGACTGGAGGAACCACTGGTTATTGTGTGGCTTCATATGGCACATCCGTTATTGCGGCCAACAATACTACTGGAACAGTAGCTAGTGATCAGTTTGCTTCCGGTGTAACTAATTTAACTTGGACAATTGCTAGCCCACAAACTAGTGCTTATAACTACTTCTGTATTAATAACATTAGAACCGCTAACTCAGCCACCGGAGCAGTATTTAAAGTGACTTGGTCTCAATCGACTGTAGCGGTCACTTTAAAGAATGATTTAACAATTACTGGCACTCTTACCAATGCTTCTCAATCAGAAGGTAACCAATTAGACGTCAGTGGTTTAACAATATTGGCCAATTACTCGGACAACAGCACTGCTACTTTGAACTCGAGTCAATTAACATTACCTACACTTGTTTACGGAACAAGCACCTACCAAATTTCTTATACAGAAGGTCAAATAACCGCGACTGGAAATGTTAACGTCACAGTTACTTTCGTCGTTTCTACCACCTACACGGCAAGTGCCAGTTTAGTAACCAGCACTTCTCAACTTTCTAGCGGAGATCAAATCATTATTGCCGCTCCATCTACATACAATGTAGCCCTTGGGGTTTCTGGTGGCACTTATCGCACCAGTGTCGAGATAACAATTAGTGGAACAATTGTCACTGGTTTAGGTAATTCAACCATTCTCACTCTTGGTGGCTCTAGTGGTGCTTGGACGATGTCTAATGGCACTGAGTATCTCTACTATTCTGGTAGTTCTAACACCTTACAAACTGGGACCTCTGCTTCGAGCGGAAACACTTGGAACATCTCTATTAGTAGTGGTGTCACCACCATCGCAAACGTTACGACGCCAGCTAGAGTGATTCAGTATAATTCATCCACTCCAAGATTCTCTTGCTATACTTCCACACAAAAATCGGTTTCGATATACAAGGTTTCTAGTGCGGGATATAACTTTAATTATCTAACAAACATCTTAAAAGGCGATTATTGTTCCTGTACTTTGGATGAACTCGGATTGATTAACGCTCGTTATTTAGCGATGACCACAAGCGAAATCAACCACTTCAATATCACGACAATCGTTGGTAATGATTCAAAGACCTACACTGGTCTAGAAGCATATAACGCTGCAATGGTTAGACGTTACAACCTTCAAAATCAATCATCGCAAACTTCGTTCTTCGGTGTCATTGATGATGGAAGTGCCCTTGCTATTATTTCGATTATCTCTTTAGTCGGAGTTTCTGCAATTGGTGGATTCTTCTACTTTAAAAGAAAAGATGCATAGAATTTAAGAAAGTGAATAGTAGGACGCTGTCCTACTTTCTTTTAGTAATGAATAATCATAGAATAAATATGTAGTTTATTTCATAGGAGTATATCTAATGAAAAAGGTAAAAGTAAAAGAGATTAAAGAAATCAAAGAGATTAAGAAAAAACAACATAAGTTGTGGAATGAATTCAAATCCTTTATCGCTCGTGGCAATGCCTTCGATATGGCGGTTGGTGTTGTAATAGGCGGTGCATTTAACGCAATTGTGACAACTCTAGTCAATATCTTGCTAAGTTTATCTACTTGGGGTGTCCCAGGAGGCTTAAAAGGTTTAGTTACTGTTCTACCAGCATTAAATGCTGGGCAAACCGCGACTACACTCGGCTGGCAAGATGCTTATAGCGCCGTTGATTTTGCTGCTAAAGCAGGTCAAATAGGTAGCAGTCAATCATCACAAGCAGCGGCCCTATTTATGAGTTCTTATACACAAAGAGGAACCACTTATTATTATAATGGTTGCGCTTTAATCGACTGGGGCTCATTCATTAATGCAATTATTACCTTCCTAATTATTGCTTTAACGTTATTCATCATTATTAAAGTATTTACTTATCTATCGCAAAAAAGAGCAGCGCTCGAGCTTAAGGTTCGCGAGGAGTATTACAAACTCCATCCTGAAGAAAGACCAAAGCCAAAAGATCCTGCTAAACCACTTCCAAGTGAAGTTGAACTCTTAATGGAGATTAGAGACACCTTGCAAGGAAAAGCCGAAGAAAAGAAATAAAAATAAAAGTAGACTTCGCGTCTACTTTTTTTCTTGGTCATTTTTTGGTTCTGGTTCCTTTAATAAATAAGGTTCTAAAGCCCAATCTGGGTGAGCCTCGATTACTTTTTTAAGAGCCTCGTTAAGTAATTTTGTTTCCACCACTTTGCGAGCCTCGACAGTATGTTTTAATGCCGCACTAACAGAATTAAGGGCAATCACACATTCTGAACGCGATTTATCTAATAGTCCTTCCATTAAAATATAGGTTCTAAGAGAAACCATCGATACATCTTTTGAAATGTCTCTTCTTATCGGCACTGGCACTTTCTCTTCAAAAAACTTTTGTGCCTCCTCAATTGGAAGGGTCATGATTTTAATATAGATTATTTGGGCAATCGCTCTTAGGTAGACAAGTTCAGAGATGTCGTCTCTAGCGGCGATGATTTGATTGATCAATACTTCTGCTTCATCGAATTTACCATGGTCTAATAAGACATAGACTTTATTCAAGTTTAAATCAGCGGTAAAGTTCGTAATCTGATCGAAAGTTTTTATCTCGACGTTTTGATTCCCGATTGCAATTTCGTGTTCCACTCTTAATAGTTCGTTGAAAGCTGACTTGTTTTTAGTATTACTTACCAAAGTAAGACGATAACCATCAGTCATCGAATCTAGATGGAACGGAAGAATGTTATATAAAAGGATTAATAGACCAATAAACGCAGCGATGATAAAGAAATATGTTACATCCCAAATCGGTGCTGTTTTTTCTTCGAATTGCGAGGCAAAAATAAACAAAACTATGACTATAATTGCTTCTAGTGCAAAAAACAATGTACCAAATAGAAGATACGCACTTGGATTAGATTCCTTTTTTGCATTGGTCTTAGGGTATATTTTTGTTTCTCCCGTAAGTCCATCAAAAGAACCAAATTTAAACTTTAGTTTACTGTCTTTAACATACCAACAAAGACCTAGAATATTGAATGACGCTACTCCGTAACGACCAATTTTCGCTCCGACGAGATGAGCTAACTCAAATAAAATAGCATTAAAAACAACGCCCCAAGCAATAGCACCTAAAACATATGGTACGAAAGCAGTTCCTAAGTCTGACTGCGCAGAACGTCCTTGTAGAACAGTTAAGCCGAAGAATAAAGCGATACCTAAAATAAATAAGTACACTATTACAGCCATTACGTCTTCTTTTTTCATTTTTTCCCTTTCTAGATGAGTGACTTGTAGATAATTAAAGCCACGTTTTTATCTAATGGTTTGACATGATGATCAACCACACGTGTACCATCATTAGTCAATATGTTTACCATTTTGTTTATGTCTGGATTTTCAATTTTCAATTCTTTAAAAGAGGTTGGCATGTCCATAGCCTTGAAATACTCTTCTAAACGAAGTAGTCCCATTTTAGCATTTTCGGTTTTGTTTTCACATTTAAGACCGAAGACATTTCTCGCAAAACGATCAAATTTATCCAAATCGTAATTTAAATAGAATTTAGCCCATGCTGGAAATAAGGCCGCTAGTCCTTCTCCGTGTGCCACTGCTGGGTATAACCCACTAAGAACATGCTCTAATTGATGCACTGGCATCGAATACTTTTTTCCGACTGATGTAAATCCATTATGCGAAAAAGATGATAGAAGAAGCAAGTTCCCTCTAGCGGTATAATCGTCTGGGTTTTTATATGCAATTTCACCAGATTCTAAAGTGGATTTAATCAAGGCTTCTGCAAATGCATCGCTTGGTTCGATTTCACTAGGAGAATAAGAGAAATATCTTTCTAGAGTATGCATTAGTATATCGACAATTCCATATGCTGTTTGATTTTTAGGAACAGAGAATGTTAATTCTGGGTTTTCAATAGCGAACAAAGGACGATTAAATTCGGAATTAAACCCTTTTTTCTGTCCAGTTAAATCGTCTTGTATAACGCAAGAAGACGACATCTCTGATCCAGAAGCTGCAATAGTGACAATTACTCCTAATGGTAGGGCTTTCTTAGGAGCGTATTTATGTAAAGAGATATCGAATGGATCTCCATCGTAATAAAAACCAGTCGAAATCAATTTAGCAGTGTCCATCGCAGAACCGCCACCGACAGCAACGATGAAATCAACACCTTTTTCTTTAGCGGTTTTGATTCCTTGTCTTACTAATTCTATTGTTGGATTTGGTCTTACTCCGCCAAAGTCTACCACGTCTATATCTTCGTGTTTTATGTAGTACATAACTTGATCGATAAGACCGCTTCTTACTTGTGAACCTTGTCCATGCACTAATAAAACTTTTTTCGCTTTTCTTTCTTTTAAAATCTTTCCAATATTATCTTCTTGGTTTTTGCCGAAATATAATTTAGTTGGGAGATCAAATATAAACGAGTCAATCATTTGGTGCTCCTTTTTTGAACAACATTTTCAATGGCTTTTTGTAAAAAGTCATCAGAAATAGCGTTGAAGTTTTGAAACAAACCTTCTTGAGTTGGAGATTTGAAATTATCTAAATAGAAAATGATTTGGAAAGCAAATCCCGCGGCGTTATATCGAGCGATCGATTTCTTTTCAGAATCCGTTAATACTGATTTGTTATCGACCTTATTTAAAAGCGCAATGAACGTTTGATAACAATTGTTGTTTATGAATTCTAAAAACAATTCCTTACCGGCGGAGTCTAACGTTTCTTTAACGAAATTGCGGTTATTTTTAAAATACTCAAAGATTTTTTTCAGCATGTCTTTTGGATTCTTTGATAACTCGATATCGACAATCTTCTCGTTTAAATAAACAAGGGTAAGCAAATCGTAGATATCGTGAAAATGATAATAGAAAGTTTGTCTATTTACTTTGCATTTTTTAGATAATTCCATGACTGAAATATTGTCTAAGGACATTTCCTCAGACATCATCGTTTTCAGTGTCTGCGCTAAACGATATTCAGTCTTCATTTTTCAATCTCACTATCTCTTTAGCAATCTTCGCGCCTACTGAAGCATTGTTAAGGATTAAATGTATATTAGATTCTAAGGAATCTCCCTTGGTTAACTCTGTAACTCTTTTTAAAAGATATGGAGTTGTATCTTTACCTTTGATTCCTTCTTTCTTCATGTCTTTTAAAGCATCTTCTATCGCTTTATCGATTACTTTTTGATCCATTGCATATTTTTCTGGAATTGGATTAGCGATTAAAATACCGCCAAAAAGATTATTATCGCGTTTGGCTTTGATAATAAGTGCTGCCTCTTTTGCGTCTTTTATTGAGTGCTCGAGCATGATTCCTGAATGTCTCGTATAAAAGTCTGGAAGTTCATTTGTTTGATAACCAAGAACAGGCACTCCCTTTGTCTCTAAGTATTCCATCGTTAGCGGTAGATCGAGAATAGCTTTACACCCTGCACAAATAACGGTGACATCGGTTTTTGCTAATTCTTCTAAATCGGCAGAAATATCAAAAGTTTCCTGCGCTCCTCGATGAACTCCACCAACTCCACCGGTAACAAAGACTTCGATACCAGCTTGTTTTGCTAGAATCATCGTCGCTGCAACAGTAGTCGCACCCCATTCTTTTTTTGCATATACGACTGGTAAATCTCTTCTTGAAACCTTAATTATTCCGTGGCGTTTACCAAATTGTTCGATTTCGTCTTTTGTCATTCCAATAATTGGTGCCCCATCAATAATGCCAATTGTCGCTGGAGTTGCTCCCTCATCGCGAACAGCTTTTTCGACTAATAAAGCTGTTTCAACATTCTTTGGATAAGGCATTCCATGAGAAATTATTGTCGATTCAAGTGCAACGACAGGCTTTCCTTCTTTTAGGGCTTTTAAAACTTCTCGGTTAATTTTCATTATTATTAATACCTCTATTTCTTAGCAAATTGACGATGTAGGACACTCCTATATATAGTGCAGCACAAATGATTAAAATTAAACCTATTTGCACATAGTTGTGTAACAAAAGTTGTGAAAAATCAATTTCAAAAAGACGGTGTCTACCATAATTTGTATCGACTACAAAGGCGAATATTAAAGAAGCGATATTGATAGCGGCAACTCCTAAGAACACAAATAATCGATACTTAGTAAATGGCTTTGAAACTTGATATAGAGTTGCAAGAGGAAGGATTGCCATCACAATTGCGCACATACTAGTCACAATGGCCTCAGAATTCGGACTATTGATGTAAAGCACATAAATGCTAATCACAGCAACAATCATCGTTATTGCTCCTGGAATTGCTTTTCTTAAAACATTTATTAAGAATTTACCTTCGATAACTTCGGAGTTAGGTTCTAGGGCAAGGAAGAACGCCCCGAAACCAATAATCGTAATTTCCCATAAGTAGAAATGATTTGGCAAAAACGGATAAGTTAAACCATTTGCCATCGATGTAATAAGGAAAGTCATCGAAATAATAATTGCGAAAATGGTCTTAACTAGGAATAAAGAACTGGTTCTTTGAATATTATTTATTACTCTTCGACCCTCTGCGACGACATCTGGAAGGTTAGAAAAGTCAGAATCGAGCAAAACTAGTTGTGATACATTTCTAGCGGCGTCTGCCCCACTAGCCATAGCGATTGAACAATCAGCTTTTTTCAGTGCCAAGATATCGTTTACGCCATCTCCAGTCATTGCTACAACTTCTTCAGCTTTTTTCAGTGCATCGATTAATACTTCTTTTTGTTCAGGAGACACTCGTCCGAATACGGTGTATTGAGAAGCAATTTCTCTTACTTCATCTAAAGGCATACTTTCTAGCGAAACGTAGTTTTCCGCGCCTTTTATGCCTACTTGCTTAGCGATTTCGCTTACAGATTGAGCGTTATCACCAGATATAACTCTGATTTTTACTCCATTGTCGCTGAACCATTTGAAAATCTTATCAGCGTTCTCTCTAATGTGATCTTCTAAGACGATAAACGCTAACGCTTTCATCGTTCCATCTATTTTTTTGTCTTTAATCGATGAATTAGCTTTTGCCACAACTAAGACTCTTAATCCACGTGTTAAATATCGACTAGCCTCGCTGAGCAATGCTTTTTTACCCTCGAGGTTTAAACATTCAATAGCGCCGATAACATAAGTGCCTTTCTTAAATTGGGCAGCAGAGTATTTGTATCGACTATCAAATGGAATAATCTCGGTGGAAAAATCAGTTAACTCGAATGGATAGGCTTTTAAAAGAGCCTTTGCAGTAATGTTATCGTCTCTAGTCGATCTAATAATATTGGAAATCAATAATTCTAAATCGCTTTTTGAAGTATCAGAGAGATTAATCAATTCTTTTACAATCATCGTACCATCAGTGATCGTTCCGGTCTTATCAAGACATAAAGTTGTACTTCTTGCTAGCATCTCTAATGAGTAGAATTCTTGGACCAAAGTTCTTTTCTTCGCTAGATTAATAACGCCAACGGTTAAAGACATCGAAGTTAATAAGTATAGACCAGCAGGAATCATCGCAATCATCGAACCTGCAAATGTTCCTACTGTATTTTTAAAATCGTTAATCAATTCATCTTTTCTAACTATAACCGTAATTAAACCAAGGAAAATAACTATCGCTCCAATGACTTTAAACAAAATATTTAGTGACTTTTTTAGTTTGGAATCATGTGCTTTTTTTGCTCTTGCACTAGCTTGCAATTGAGCAGCATAATTCTCTTTTCCGACATGGATAATTCGTGTTTTAGCACTTCCATTTACGACATATGAACCAGAAAATATTTGATCGCCCTTTTGCTTATAAATTATTTGCGATTCTCCAGTAATGAGCGATTCATCGACGCCGATCTCTCCATCTACCACAATAGCGTCCGCCACTATTTGATTACCGGTTTTCACAATAACAATCTCATCTCTTACGATGTCGTTAACCAAAATACTCTTTTCTTGTTTGCCGCGGATAACTAAGGCAGTAGGTTCCGTTAGAAGTTGTAATTTCTCTAAAAGTTTATGGGCTTTAATATCTTGATATAGTCCAATTCCAATATTAAAAAGATAGACTATAGCAAAGAAAAGACTGAAATACTTCTCAGCGATGACTAATAAAACAGCGATGACTAAAAACAAAAAATTAAAAAAGGTACAAACATTAGTCATGAAGATTTCTAAATAACTCTTACCAATAATTGTTTTAGTCTTGTTTGTAAGATTGGCTTCGATCCGCTCGTTAACTTGGTTTTCATTCAAACCCGTAACGGCGTCCGTTTCGATTATGGGAACGGTCTTCTCTGCGCGTGCGCTCATATACATATGATAGAAAAAAACTTGAACAATGTCCAAGTTTTATCGAAAGCAATTTTGAATTAGATAGATTCTATTGTGAAATTTTTAGTATCGCGAATTTCGCGATAGGTGACGCCGCTTGAAGTTTCTAAATAACGGTAGTCAGTTTTTGTAATATATCCATTAGCGATAATTATTTGATAAGTAATCGTAATGTTCATCGTTCCTGTTTCGCTAGTGACAGATCCGCCGAGGACTTGATTAATCGTCACTTCTCCTTCGTTAGCGGTTCCATTTAAGCTTTTCACATAGCCGGTATATCTCGAGTCATTAAAATCGGTTTCCATTTTGTTCACAAAATCTTCACTGCGAACTAAATTCAAATAACCACTGTAAGAAGAGACCGAGTAATAGTATCGTTTTTCACTATCTAATCGATCGACATCATAATCATACTTCTCCGTGAATGTAATATGATTTTCATCGACAGATAAAGAATAATTACCAGTCGATTGAATATCTTGTTCCACCGGAGTCACTTCAGAAGTATCTTCAGAAGTCGGAACCGGAATATCAAAATAATGTTTATGATAAGCAAGCGTTCCTACTGCCGTACAATTGGCGTTATTTCTTGTTAAAGATTCACTCTTTTCTAAGATGATGTCTCCATTATCAAAAGTAACACTACCTGAGTCATTACCGCCGAAATCATATAAGGTGTTATCTTTGGTTTCTCTAGTCATTTTATTAACGTACATATCATTAGAAGAAATTACGCTTAATAAGGCTGAAATATCGCTTGAATTTAGTGACGCTCCGCCAGTTTTACCGATGGCGTTAATGGTTGTTTCAATCGAATTATGATAAACAAAATCGTAATCTGCTGGATCGACCCGAGGTGGAACATATGATTCTGGCTCGGAATAGGTGAAATCACCTGAGTGAGTTCTAATTCCACCATTACAACTCGAAAATAAAAGTGCCGATGATAGTATCAACAATCTAAGCCCGTTTTTATTCATGGTTGTCTCTTTTCTTTTTGAAATAATCTTTGATTATAGTGGCGCATTCTTTTTCTTTAATGCCACCCTTTACTTCTACTTGATGATTGAGATTTTTTTGCTCGAATAAATTGTAAGAAGAACCAAGCGCACCGCCTTTTGAATCTTTTGAACCGTAAACGATTCTATCCATTCGAGTCCACAAAATGGTACCCGCACACATCGAACAAGGTTCAATAGTAACGTAAATCGTGCACCCGACTAACCGCCATGATTTTAGTTTCCGACAAGCGGAACGAATCGCTAAAACTTCTGCGTGCGCCGTTGGGTCGTTTCTTTTTTCGCGCTGGTTATAACTCTTAGCAATGACTTTTCCATCTTTAACAATGACTGCACCGATTGGCACTTCATCTATCAAAGCGGCTTTTTGCGCCTCTAGTAAGGCTATATTCATGAAGTAGGAATCGTCTTTCATACGTTGTTAATAGGACCATCGCACATGAGCGGAATATTTAAGGCTGCTACGTTCCCGTCCTGACCTGGTTCATAACCTCTCATCGCGATGGCAAAAATATTATAGCATAGAAAACTATCTTTTTTTGAGGACAAAAAAGAGGAGCAAATGCCCCTCTATTTTTTATAATTATTACTTTATCGGTTTTAAAACTTTAAGTCCGCCCATAAAAGGTTGGAGACATTCAGGAATTAAAACTGAACCATCGGCTTGTTGATGTTGTTCAAGAAGCGCTGGGAAAATACGACTAGTTGCTAGACCAGATCCGTTCAGTGTGTGAACGAATTTTGTCTTACCACTTTCTTTATCTCTATATCTCACCATTCCACGTCTAGCTTGATAATCTCTTGCGTTGCTAACGGATGAAACTTCTTTATAAATACCGATTGATGGAATCCACACTTCGATATCATATGTTCTTGCCATGGAGTGAGAAATATCTCCAGCGGCTAATTTGCTAACTTGATAGTGTAGGCCTAGTTTTTGGACTAGTTTTTCAGCTTTAGCAACCATTTCTAAGAATGCAGCGTCGCTACCTTCTTGCGCGGTATATTGAACCATTTCCACTTTGTTAAATTGATAACCGCGAATCGTGCCTCTTTCTTCAGTTCGGTAACTACCGGCCTCGCGACGATAGCAAGGAGTATACGCGAAGTATTTCTTTGGTAACTCTTCATTAGCAAGAATTTCATTGCGATGGAAATTCACAAGAGCGGTTTCAGCGGTTGGAAGGAGAAATCTTTGCGGTTCAATTCCTTCGAGCCAGAAAACATCTTCCTTAAATTTTGGAAATTGCCCTGCAACATATCCAGATTCTTCATTTAACAAATGAGGCGGTAAAATAAACTCGTAACCATCTTTTAAATGTTCGGCAATAAAGAAATTAATCAATGCCCATTCGAGTTGAGCACCTTTACCGGTGTAAATCCAAGACCCACGACCAGCAATTTTAGCGCCACGTTCAAAATCGATTAATCCAAGAGATTCCGCTAAGGCAACATGATCTTTTGGTGTGAATTTAAAATCAGGTTTCTTACCAAAGGTAACGATGGCCTTATTGTTTTCTTTTCCACCACCCAACAAATCCTCATCTGGAATGTTTGGTAACGCAATTAAGAAATCATTAATCTTCTTCTCTAATTCGATTAACAATGTTTCGCTATGTTTATTCTTTTCGCCAAGTTCTTTCACTTTGGCAAATATCTCGTCGACATTGCCACCGCTTTTCTTCACTAGTGGAACCGATTTTGATAAACGGTTTTGCTCGGCTTTATTCGATTCGACTTGAATTAGTAATTCTTTGCGTTTGGTATCCCATTCTAATAATTCTTTAAAATCGGCTTCCCACATTTTTTTAGCGAGTAACTTTTTGATTTTTTCCGGATTCTCGCGGATTAGATTGATATCGATCATACATTGCCTCCAATGGTTTTCTTATAATTCATTTCTTGTTGATAAATCAAGTGTAATCTTTCTCCGATTTCGGTTAAAGAGGCTTTCTTTGCAAGTTCGTAGGCTTTTAATGTTGTTTCTCTTAACTTCCCGTCGAGGAAATCTTTTGTTAAAGATGCAAGCGTCTCACTAAATTGAGCAATATAAGCCGTCTCCCCATCTACTAGAAGATTTGGGAAAAGAGCTTGCTCTCTAACTATTAACTGACATTTAGCCGCCATTGCCTCGAGGAGCGAAACAAATCCAGCTTTCTTATATCCAGGAAGCATGAAAATTGAAGCATTCATCAAAGCAGACCGGTAAATATCATTTGGAACCATTTCATTAAACTTTAGATTCTTTGGAGCTTTCTTTATTAATTTCTTGATTCGGTGATTCATTTTAACGTTTGAAGATGCATGCCCAAAGAAGTAAAAAACAGCATTTGGACATTTTTTACCCGCTTCGATAAAGGCATTAATTCCTTCAAGCGAATCATATTCACCTACCGCAATAACTAATTTCTTATTTTTCTCTTCGCGAAAGTAACGATAGAACAATTCTTTTTCTTCCTGTCTTTCAAAATCAAATGTCGAAAGATTAACTCCAGGAGGAAGAACAGTAATGTCGGTGATAATCTTATTTTCTTTTAAGAATAGGCGCGCGGATTCGCATGGCACCAAAATTCGTGATGCTTTATTAAGATATTTCACCGCTTTAGTCGATAAAACGTTTTCAATAACGCCATCCTTATATTTAAAGTCTAAGAAAGAGGCATTAGGATCGTTTTCACACATCAATGCGCTGACGATAAGTGGTTTTCCTTTTTCGATTACTTCGTTCGCCACACCATCTTCTTCTGGAGAAATAAGATGGGCGACGTCATAGTCTTCTAGTCCACTGCTCGTATGAGAAATATCGGCTAATTCGAGAGCCCCTCGGATTGATTTGCACAATCGAGAGCTCTCAAAATTATCCTTCTTAATGTTAGGTTCTAATGAGATTAAAACTTTCATCGATCACCTTTTATAAATCTTCTTCGTTTCCTTCGTGTTCGGATTCTTTATCTTCTTGATCGTCTTCTTCCACTTGATGAACTTGTGGAACAACCATATTCCCGGTTTCTGAAAGTTGCTCTAAAGCTTCTTCTTCTTCAAGAGCGGCTTCTTGGCTTTCATCTAAATGGGCAACGATTGCAATCGAAGACACCTTTTGTTTGCCATCGAGTTTGATAATGCGAACACCTTGTGTGTTACGACCAGCAATCTTGACTTGTTCAAGTGGTGTTCTAATGACGATTCCTCCCACTGTAATGACGAGGAGATCTTCATTACCTTCGACAGCGCGAACATTGACTAAAGAACCAACCTTTTCAGTCGATTTAATGGTCAACACGCCTTTAGTGCCGCGTTTAGTAAGGCGGTATTCTTCAAATTCTGACATCTTGCCATAACCCTTGTCGGTAATCGCTAAGACATATTTTCCTTCTAATGAAGTAGTTACACCGATGACTTTAGCGCCACCAGAAACATTCATGCCTTTAACTCCTGCAGCAGTTCTTCCCATTGGACGAACGTCTGTTTCGTGGAATTTAACCATCTTGCCATTATCAGCGGCAATACCTAATAAAGTGTTTCCGTCTGTGCATTTAACATCTAGAAGCATATCTCCTTCTTTTAGACCAATGGCGATTTTACCATTCTGTCTAATCGATTCGAATTCTTGAACAGGGGTTCTTTTTACAATTCCGTTTACAGTCGTGAAGAATAAGAAATGGTTTTCCACATATTCAGCGACTGGAATAATTGCTTTCACGTGCTCGTTTTGGTCGACGTTTAACAAGTTAACCACTGGGATTCCCTTACTATTGCGGCCAAATTCTGGTACTTGATAACCTCTAATGCGATAAACCTTACCAAAATCGGTAAAGAACAATAAATCGGTATGGGTTTTGGTATAAAGCATGATGTCGACGATATCGTTTTCGTTCGTCGCCATTCCTCTTACTCCACGCCCACCGCGGTTTTGTGTTCTAAAGGTATCTGCGGTTAATCTCTTGACGTAACCATTTTTAGTTAGTGCAACGACGATGTCTTTTTCTGGAATTAAATCCTCGTCATCAATTGTTGCGAGTTCGTCAGAAATAATCGTTCTTCTTTCATCGTTAAATTTATCTTTAATTTCCTCTAATTCCTCGATGATGACATCAACGATATGAGAGCGATCTTCAAGAATGAATTTATCGTTTTTAATATTGGCTTGAAGTTGAGCTTTTTCAGCCTCGAGTTTTTGAGTTTCGATTCCAGTTAAACGACGTAAGTTCATAGCCATAATCGCTTGAACTTGTGGGTCCGTCAAACCGAATCTTTGAATCAAGCTAGCGGTTGCGGCTTCTGGAGTAGCACTCGCTTTAATAATGTCGACTACTTCGTCGATATTGTCGTGACAAATCAATAATCCTTCGACGATATGAAGGCGATCTTCATCTTTTTTAAGAAGGAATTTGGTTCTTCTTTCGATAACTTGGACTTGGAAATCGAGATAAGCTTTTAAAATTTCTGTTACAGGTAAAATCTTTGGCGCTCCATCGACCAAGCAGAGATTAATAATTCCGTAGCTGGTCTGAAGTTGAGTATTTTTATATAGTTGATTCAAAATAACTTCTGGAACTACGTCTCTTCTTAATTCGACAACGACACGAATTCCGTCTTTATTAGATTCATCGCGGATATCAGTAATACCATCGATGATTTTGTCTCTAACCAAGTTAGCCATATTCTCGATCATGTTGGCCTTATTAACTTGATATGGAATTTCAGTGACGATAATGCGTGATTTACCATGTTCGATTTCTTCGATATGGGCTTTGGAACGGATGACGATTGAACCGGTTCCGGTTAAATATGCATCGCGGATTCCTCTACGTCCAAGAATAATTCCACCAGTTGGAAAATCTGGTCCATGGATATATTTTTCTTCGATTTCCTCTGGAGTGATTAATGGGTTACGCGCTAAAGCAATAACGCCATCGATGACTTCTCCAAGGTTGTGGGTTGGAATGTTTGTCGCCATACCAACAGCGATACCATTAGATCCGTTAACCAATAAGTTTGGAAAACGAGAAGGAAGAACAACTGGTTCTCTTTCTGTTCCATCGTAGTTGTCGACAAAATCGACTGTATCAGAGTTGATATCTCTAACCATTTCGAGCGATAACTTAGCCATACGGGCTTCGGTATAACGCATAGCCGCGGCTTCATCACCATCGATTGACCCGAAGTTACCGTGTCCATCGACGAGGGTATATCTCATCGAGAATGGTTGGGCTAAACGAACGAGAGTTTGATAGATTGCAGCGTCGCCGTGTGGGTGATATTTGCCCATGACGTCTCCGACGATTCTTGCACATTTTTTATACGGTTTATCTGGTTGCATGCCTGATTCGTTCATGCCGTAGATGATACGTCTATGAACTGGTTTTAAACCATCTCTAGCATCCGGAATCGCACGTGCAACAATAACACTCATCGCATAGTCGAGAAATGAGTTTTGAACTTGGGTAACGATTTCGGTATTTTGAAGTCCTGGAACAATTCCTGATTCAATTTCTTCAAGAGATTTCTCTTCTTTGGTTTCTTCTTCCGAAACTTTTTTATCTTTATCTTCTAACATGTGCGTCTCCTTTCTAGATGTCGAGGTTCTTGACGAACTTCGCATTTGTATGAATAAATTCTTTTCGTGGATCGACGTCATCACCCATTAAGTCGGTGAAGACTCTTTCGGCTTTAATCGCATCTTCCATTGTGACTTTTAACATTTTACGGTTGGCTGGATTCATGGTCGTATCCCACAACTGTGAGTCGTCCATTTCACCAAGACCTTTATAACGTTGGAACGGATATCCTGGCTTGAGATTTAATTGTTTCTTCAAGACCTCTAGTTGTTCGTCGTTATAGCAGTAATACGATTTGTGATTGTACTCGACCTTATATAGTGGAGGTTGAGCGATATAGACATACCCTTGTTCAAGTAGTGGCCTCATAAAGCGATAGAAGAACGTGAGTAGTAAGATTCTGATATGGGAACCGTCGACATCAGCATCGGTCATAATGACGACTTTGTGATATCTAATTTTGCTCACATCAAATTCTGGGTCAATGCCACCACCGATGGCGGTAATCATGTTACCGATTTCGGCATTAGCGAAGATTCTCTTAGCTTGGGCTTTTTCGACGTTTAAGATTTTTCCACGAAGTGGGAGAATTGCTTGGGTTTCCCTATTGCGGCCGTTTTTAGCAGAGCCACCAGCGGAGTTACCTTCGACGATATAAAGTTCACAGACGACTGGATCTTTGCTTGAACAGTCAGCGAGTTTGCCCGGAAGAGTGGTAATATCTAAAGCACCTTTTCTTCTAATGTTTTCTCTAGCGTTTCTAGCTGCCACACGAGCGTTAGCTGCCATGACAATTTTTTCAATAATAATACGAGCGATTTTTGGGTTCTCCATGAAAAAGCGATCAAGAGAGTCTCCGACGATTTGGGAAACGGTTTTTCTTACTTCTGGATTTCCTAGTTTGGTTTTAGTTTGACCTTCGTATTGTGGATTTGGGTGTTTGACCGAGATAATCGCAGTCAAACCTTCCTTGATGTCATCATAGGTTAAGTTCTCTTCGTTTTCCTTGAGGAACTTATTGCTTCTAGCGTAGTTATTAACAATTCTCACCATCGCTAGTTGGAAACCTGTTTCGTGCATACCACCCTCGTGGGTGTTAATGTTGTTACAGAAACTGAAAATGTTTCCGCTATAGCCATCGTTATATTGAAGAGCAGCCTCGACATAGATGTGGCCTTTGACACCAGGCATGACTTCTATTTCTTCTCTTCCTTCACAATAAATAACTTCTGGGAAGATAGCAACTTTGTGTTGGTTTATGAATAAAACGTATTCTTTAATTCCGCCTTTATAGCAGAATGTTTCGGTAACAATTTCATCTCCGCGATCATCGGAAACGCTGATGTGAAGTCCACGATTGAGATACGCCATTTGTCTAATGCGATCTCTAATAATCGTGTAATCAAATTCAGTTGTTTCAGTAAAGATTGTTGGATCTGGTTTAAATGTGACGATTGTTCCTGTATCTTGGCAATCACCAATTCTTTGAAGGTGACCAACTAAATGACCGCCCTTTTCAAATCTTTGGAAATAGATTCCCCCGTTTTTATGAACGGTGACTTCTAGCCATTCAGATAATCCGTTAACAACAGATGCTCCAACGCCATGTAGACCACCGGAAACTTTATATCCACCACCTTCACCGAATTTACCACCAGCGTGTAAAACAGTGAAAACAGTCTCGACACCAGATAGTCCTGATTTTGCGACTATATCTACTGGGATACCACGGCCATTGTCTTTGACAGTGACGGTGTTGCCCTTGTTGATCGTGACGTTAATTTTAGTACAGTATCCCGCTAGAGCTTCGTCGATTGAGTTATCGATGATTTCCCAAACGAGGTGATGAAGACCTGGGCTAGCGGTAGTACCGATATACATACCTGGCCTTTTTCTTACAGCCTCTAGGCCCTCCAGAACTTGAATATTACTAGCGGTGTATTCAGCGTTAGCTTTATCCATTTCGAGTTCCGATTTTTCCAATTCGGAAGTCTCGATGATTTCTGGATGCTCCTCTTCGATTGTTTTTTTAGGAGCGGCGGCAGTTCCAGGTTTTTTTACCTGTTCTTGAACCACTTCTTGTTTCTTTTCGTTCTCTTCCATCAAGATATTTCTCCTTTCTTGCTGAGAGTGTAGGTCTTTGCATCTCCTACTTCGAGTTTTGTTGCAGTAATGAATACTTGCTCAAACTTTTTTAAAAAATTAATTAGTTTTTCGCGGTGATTAGCGTCTAACTCAGACATCACATCATCGAGAATTACTAGCGGTCTTTTGTCCTTATCTTCAATCAAGAAGAATGGACTTAACTTTAAGGCGAGGGCCACCATTCTGTTCTCACCTTGAGACCCAAACGTCGCAATATCGTGTCCGTTTAGCGTCATAGAGAAGTCTTCGCGGTGGATTCCAGTAGAAGTCACCTTTCTCCTAATATCGCTCTCCTGCGCCCTTAGAAACGCTTTTTTAGCATTATCTTTGAAGTTAGAGTCGTAGTCGACGAATGGTTGATAGTGGATTTCTACTTGTACGCGTTCTCCTGTGAGCGCGCGCACGATTTTTTTGAGGATATCGTTGATATCCTTTACGTACTTCTGTCTATAAGAAACAATCGGTCCAGACAGTTTTATCAACATTTCGGTGTTGATGTCGAGAAGAGTTTTGTCAATCTTCTCTAATTTCAAAATCTCGTTTCTTTCTCGTAGTACTTTTTCGTAAGAAGATATGTATTCTAGATACGGAGGACTCTTCTTCGATAGACTTATGTCTAGGTAGTTTCTTCGATCTTTGGGTGAACCTCTAAAAATCATTACATCTCGCGGCTCAAACAGTATGACGTTCATCATTTTTGATAGCTGCGAGAGTTTCGCAATTGGTTTATCGTTTACCAAAATTCTCTTTGAACCATTTTGGAAAATGATTTCAATTTTTCGCGAGATTTCCCCTTCGATTACCTTTGCCTCAATCGATGCATTATCTTTTTCTTTTTCGACTAGATCGAGATCGTCTGAAGTTCTAAACGACCTAGCTAACGACAAGTAATATATCGCTTCGACAAGATTGGTCTTACCTGTCCCGTTTGCTCCGACGATGATGTTCATTTTCGGAGAAAACTCATATGAGAGGTAATGGTGATTCCGGAAGTTTTTGATGGTCAAGTTTTTTACGAACATGCTTTTGCGATCTGGTAATTCTTTCCTTCGACCACCACCACTTGGCCTGGATATAGTTTACGTCCTCTTCTGTTTTCAGCGATTCCGTCAACCGTAACCTCTTGAGAAGCAAGAAAAACCTTGGCTTCTCCACCAGTGGAAATGAGCCCAATAATCTTTAGAAGTTGTTGCAACTCTAAATATTCGGTATGTATCTCAATTTTAGTGGCGCTTTTATTCATAAAAACTTCCTAAAAACATTATACACGAAGGAATAAAAAAAGGGAATTATTATATTCCCTTATTCTCCGTTGCTATTTTTCTTGAGTTTTAAGGCTTAAAACGTTCTTACTGGAGTGACAACTTGAATCACCGAGTCATCCAAATCGTTGCGAACGATAAAAGGCTTCATTTCGCCTACAAATGCAATTGTCACATCTGTACATCCTAGGGCTCTAATGGCCGAAAGAACGAATTCGTTATTAAATCCAACTTCTAAATTGTTGCCTTCAAATTTAAAGACGCTAATTTTTTCTGAAGCTGATCCGATTTGTGAAGATTTCGAGGAAATTTCAACATTGTTTCTGCTCATCGAAAGGTTAACCACGTTCTCTCTTTCAATAGAAAGAAGCGAGGCGCGTTCAATCGCTCTAATCATGTCATTGGCGTTCACTTGTAAAGTGTAATTCAAAATCTTTGGAACGATATTTTTCGTATTAGGATATTCACCACTTAATAATCTAGTAGCAATTGTCGTGGTTCCAAAATAAAACAAAGCTTTTTTATCGCTAACAGCGAGGTTAATTTTGTCGCAGCCTTCGGAAAGGTGAACAACTTCCACCATCATCTTGGCAGGGATGTTCGTGATAAAACTTACATTAGAATCGATAGCGATAGTTTTTCTTGCCATTCTTGCGGAGTCCGTTGCGGTTGCAACAAGTTTTCCGCCACCGGCTTCTAAATTAATAGCAGTCAGGATTGGTCTTTGTTCTTTTTGCGAAGCAGCAAAGGCCGTTTGATTAATAAGCATTGCAAAGTCAGCATTCATAAAAGTTAGCACAGATCCAGAATTACGTAAATCGACCTCTGGATATTCTTCTGCCCTTATACAATTGAGCTTAAACTCAGATCGGTTATCAGAGATGATAGCAATTGTTGAATCCACAACATCAATAGTAATTTCAGAAGAATCAATTCTTCTTGCAATTTCAGTAATGATTTTCGCATTTATGAGTGTGGCGCCTTCTTTATAATTGCGGATGATTTCTTTGCCGTCCCTACTATAAGGAAGCATTGTTTGTATCGTTAGGTCATTATTACTACCAGTGATAAACAATCCCGATTCATTAAGATCTAATTTTAGATTATTTAAAACAGGTATTGCGGATTTAGCTGCTACAGCTCTAGAGGCGATGCTTAGTCCTTTTAGAAATTCGTCTCTTACGATGGTCAATTTCATTTAAATAATTCCTTTCTTATTAGTCTTATATTAGTAATAGTTTCGGTGGATTCTGTGGATAAGTCTGCATATCGACTTTTTGTTCTTTGTTTAATTCTATCATAGTGCAACGAGCAATTGTATGCTTTATTTATAATAACTATTCCTTTTTAATTCTGTTTTTTAACTCTTTTATCGCTTCTTGCATACCGGTATCACTTTTCAACATTCTTTCCACATTAGATACACCAGACATAACTGTAGTGTGATCCTTACCGCCGAAAGCTAAACCGATTTTTTTAAGAGGAGTATCTAAGGTTATCCTAATTAGATACATAGCGACATGTCTAGCTAGGACTATTTGTTTATTGTGTGAATTGCCTGTCACGACAGAAGGGGTCATATTGTAATAATCTGCGACTAAACCGATAATCTTTTGTTCTGTGATTTCATCTTCGATATATTTACCGCCAACCATTGTTGAGACGGCCTCTACCGCCATTTCAATCGTTACATGATTTGTCTGTTTTAGTATTGAATAATAAACTAGTTTATTAAGTGCACCTTCTAGCTCTCTAACGTTCTTCGAGAATTTATCCGATAAGAGATATAAAACAGCGTCATCGAACTCGAGCTGTCCTAAGTTGTTGGCGATAATCTTTTTCTTGAGAATAGCAACACAGGTATCTCGATCTGGCTCATTGATTCTAACGGTTAAACCAGAAGCGAAACGAGTCACTAATCTTTGCTCTATGTCTTGAAGTTCGTTTGGTTGGCGGTCCGAAGTGATGACGATTTGTTTACCGCTCTTAACCAAGTCGTTAAAAACATAATAAAATAGTTCCTGTGTTTTCTTTTTGTCGGTGAGGAATTGCACATCGTCGATTAAAAAAGCATCGACATTTCGACAGCAATCTCTCAGTAAAGAAGTATCTTTACCGCCAGTTAAACTCTTAACATACTCGTTGAAAAAATCATCAGAAGTTATGCAAAGAACCTTAGCAGTTGGCTTATTTTCCTTAATATAATTACCGATTGCGTGTAATAAGTGAGTTTTACCCAATCCAGAATCGGAGTAGATAAACAATGGGTTAAAAATCTTGGCGGGATTAGAGGCGATCATTAAAGCAGCTTGAGAGGCATCCCGATTCGAAGTCCCAACGACAAAATTATCAAATTTAAGATTCGGATTTACAAAAGATTCCTTAAAACATTCATCTTGTTTTTGAATAATGGGTGCTTTTGCGTTCTTTTTAGCTTCGTCCGGTTCGAGGAAAATCAATTTAAAATTAGATTCGGTTACTTCGAGGACTATTTCAGAAAGTAAGTCGATATACTTTGTAGAAATTAATCTCGATGCGAGAGCGGAATTTACCACTACTGTAATAGTGTCTCCTTGAATCTCATAAATATAAGAACCATCAAAAAAACTATCGAAAATATTACGGTCATCAAGCCTCTTCTCTAGTTTAGAGAGTACGCGTTCCCAAAGTTGAGTTGTTTCCGAAATTGAATTAAACATATTTTTATCCTGAATGATTGATTAAATTATAGAAATTTCCACACAAAGAGTAAACGAATTTTTGCCCGTTTTTGAGTTTTCCACAAAAGTTGGTTTAAAAACGCTTGAATAAATGCGCTTTTCACATTATCCACAACTTTTTTGTGTGGAAAAGTGTGTGGGAAACTTTAAAACACCGCAATTTGTGGAAAGAAAAAAATAATATAAGTAACGTTTTTTCAATTTTTATATAAATATAACCATATGTATTACAGTTGCCGTTTTTCGATATGTGGGAAAAGAAAAAATGGTCGGAAACGATTTCCACATTATCCACAAAGTCGGTAGAAAATCACTTTTTCGCTATTTTAGATTTGTTTGACAACCACGCCCACATGCACATATAATTTCATACGCGTACATATTTGTTGTACCGAAAGGAATCGTTATGAAACGTACATATCAACCATCAAAAATCAAACATGCCCACAAAGCAGGCTTCAGAGCCAAAATGGCTAATCACAATGGCCGCAAGGTTCTTGCTAGACGTAGAGCTAAAGGCAGAGCGAAAGTCGCTGCTTAGTTTTTAAGGAGTTTCTGGTGAAGAAAACTAACCGCGTAACAGCGAACCAAGATTTTGCTAAAATTGTCAAAACAGGCTTAACCAGAAAAAACGAATCTTTTATCGTTCATGAACTACCAAACTCTTTAGGCAAAACAAGAATCGGAATTTCTGTTTCTTCCAAACTTGGATGTGCAGTTATCCGTAATCGTATTAAAAGACAGGTCCGTGCGATTTGCGACGATTTAATCGATTTTAATCTTTTGTCATTAGATGTGGTAGTTGTCGTCAAACATCAATATCTTTCAAACGATTTCGGGAGAAATAAAGAGCTCCTAAAATCTTTGCTAATTGTGGAGAGGAGACCTCAAAATGAAAAATAAGAAAAAAGTCTTCCTTGGGATCGCCGGATTAGGGTTATTAGCTGTTGGACTCAGTAGCTGCACCAATACTTTTTGTTCGAACACGGACAAAGCAAGAATGATGTATGCTTTTGATGTTTATACAATTAAAGATTACACAGCATCTCAAGACTCAGATCCATTATCTGGACAATTCTCTTATGGTATTTCGACTTACTACGACCGATTAGATACGAATAAGCCAGATACCGCGGAAGATTTGCCTGGCTATGCCAATATTTCTGTAAAATACGATATAAAGTCAAACTTAGCCTTGTCTGCTATTAACACACAAGCCGCTTCAAATAATATACGTGTAAATGATTACACTAATTTTTGGGCGCACATGGACAACTCGTTCTTAAAAATGTCGATTGAAGCTTCTGGTAGAACGCTACCTTCTGGAAGTGAAAGTGACATCACTGTTACTGAATTGAACCATATTCTCATCGGAGAGGTCGACACGAAGACTCCTGGTTATGGATATATAAAGTATGTCGGTAACGAAAATGATACATATTGGGAAAACTGGAATAATGTTTTCACGCTTACAAAAATTGATTTAGGAGCAGACGCAGCACCGGATTCTGATTTTGTTAATCAATATCAAACCTCGATGAAAGGTTATGTTGCTAACTTCAACTCTTGTATTGCCACCACTGATGGTTTCTATGGTTATTATGGTTATGATAATAACGATAAAACCCCAGTTTATGTTGGTGCTAAAGATTGGAACTATGCTTGGAGCAGAGGCTTTTTGGAAGGATTAATTATTTATCCAATTGGCTGGTTAATCGACAACATCACCTCGAACTTCCTAGGGGGCGGTATCGCTGGTGGTTGGGCTCAAGCTTTAGCTATTTTATTAGTTACTATTCTCATCCGCGCAATTATGTTGGTGTTAACTTTAAATCAAACTTTAAGTAACGCGAAAATGAGCGAAGTACAACCTGAAGTTGCAAAAATTCAGGCCAAATATCCTAACGCGAACACAAATCGTAATGAGCAACAGGCGCTAGCGCAAGAAACACAGGCTCTTTACAAAAAGAACAAGATACATCCTTTCTTATCAATTCTTGTTCTATTAATTCAATTCCCAGTGTTTATTTGTGTCTGGGGTGCAATGACTGGCTCAGCGGTTCTTTCTAGTAATACGCTTTTAGGACTTCGTTTGAGCGACTCTGTTAGTACTGTTATTTTCTCTGGTGCTAATGGATGGATTACAGCAGTAGTGATGTTCCTTATCATGACTGTTTTACAAGTCGTTTCGATGTTATTACCACAATGGATCAATAAGCATAAAGCCAAAAGCGTTGCTAAAACTGGTAAAAATCCAAATGCTAAGAGTCAAAACGATAAGATGAAATGGTTCACCATTATCATGTTGGTTTTCATTATCTTCATGGGATTCTCACTTGCGTCTGGCATGGTCATTTACTGGATCGCTGGTTCTATTTGGGCTATTGCACAAACCTTGATTATTGAACTAATCACTCTTTTGAGAAAGAATCATAAAAAGAATAAGGGTAAAAAGGTGCCGGTAACGGTCGATGGCAAAGCAGTCGAAGCCGAGATTATTCCTGAACATATCGCCGCTCCAACTGGTAAAAAGAAATTTAAAGATAAAAAGGACGGTAAATAAAATGAAAGAATTTGTAGGAAAAACTATCGAAGAAGCAATTGATAAAGCGATTGCTGAAACCGGTATCAAGAAAGAAGAATTAATCTACACTATCGAAGAAGAAAAACGTGGAATTTTCTCAAAAAAATCTGTAATTAATGTTTACGATTTATCAGATGTTGTCGAAAGTGCAGAAAATTACATCTTGAGCGTTATTGATTCGTTAGGAATCGAAAGCACTGCAAGCACAAAATTAGACACCGATATTATTAGGATTACGATTGATTCAACACATAATCCAATTCTTATTGGTAAAAATGGTAAAACTCTTCAAGCAATCAATGAATTAGTGAAACTAGCCGTGAACAATAAGTTCCGCCGCCGTTTCAGAATCTTGGTCGATATCAACGGATATAAAGACACAAAATACGATAAACTCGAGTGGCGTGCTCGTAAAATTGCTCGCGAAGTTCAAAATACACACATCACTGCAACATTAGATCCAATGCCTGCCGACGAAAGAAGAATCGTTCACAATGCCCTCAACGGCATGCCGAATATTAAAACCGAATCAAAAGGTGAAGGAACTCATCGCCAAGTGCAAATTATCTTTATTGAAGGAGATAAAAAATAAAAGCGCCCACAAGGGCGTTTTTATGTATTAGAATAGTTATATGTTTGAAACGATAGTAGCACTTGCTACGCCACCGATGAAATCAGCTTTGGCCGTCATTCGCTTGAGCGGTGATGATTCTTTTGAAGTTGTCTCTAAGTGTTTTTCTAAAGATTTAAGAGATATTAAAGAAAGAACAGCTTTGGTTGGAAACGTAATCGACGGAAAGAATATTGTCGATGAAGTAGTTTTAATTGCGTATGTTGCTCCTAAAAGTTTTACTGGTGAAAATGCGGTCGAAATCATCTGCCACGGGTCGATGCTCATCGCAAGTGAGATTATTACTCTTCTCATTAAAAATGGTGCCAAAGAGGCTAGAAGAGGCGAGTTCTCTGAAAGAGCCTTCCTCCACCACAAAATCGATTTAATACAAGCCGAATCCATAAATGATCTAATTAATGCTCAAACTCACGAAGCAAAGTCTCTATCGCTTTTTGCGTTAGATGGAATTACATCTAAACTAATCACTCCGATCAAAACACAATTAGCAGATCTTATTTCATTAATCGAGGTCAATATCGATTACCCTGAATACACAGATATTGAAGTGGCCAATAAAGAGAAAATTGTTAAAGAAATAGATAAGATTTTGCCAGTTGTCGACTCCTTAATTGAAGGTGGCGAAAAAGGAAAAATTATCACTAATGGTTTAAAAGTGGCAATTGTTGGTAAACCTAATGTCGGCAAATCTTCTTTACTCAATTCTTTATTACACGAAGAAAAAGCAATCGTAACGGATATAGCGGGCACCACAAGAGATATCGTCGAAGGAGACATCAATCTAGATGGCTTATCAATTCATTTGATGGATACTGCTGGAATTAGAGATTCTAACGACAAGATTGAAGCAATTGGTATCGATAAATCAAGGAAAAGCATTGAAAACGCTGATTTAGTTATCGTTTTATTGGACGCAGCGACTTTTGATGATGAAGACAACAAAATAATCGAATACACCAATGACAAGAAAAGAATTATTGTTTATAACAAATCAGATTTGATGGTTTCTAAACGTAACAACCAAATTTATGTGTCTGCACTTAAAGATGACACTGATGCTCTTAAGAAAGAGATTCTCAAAATGGCCGGCTTAACCAAAGAAGACTTTAAGAATCCAGCATTGACGAACGCTAGACAGGTAGGACTAATAAAACAAGTCAAGGAACTACTAGTAAAAGCAAAAGAAGATGCTCATAACGATTTAACGGTCGATTTGATATCTGTTTCATTACTAGCGGCCTATCACGATATTTTAGAAATAATAGGAGAAAATAACGACGTCGATATTTCCCGTGAAATATTCGCGCGTTTTTGTGTAGGAAAATGAAAATATTCGACACCCACTGTCACTTTAATCACGACGATTTTTACCTTAACACTGATCAATATCTAAAAGAAGCCAAAGAGAATAACGTGTCGAGGTTTTTGGTCGTTGGATATGATAAAGAGTCTTCGCTTAGAGCGGTAAAATTAGCAGAACAGCACGAAGAAATGTACGCCGCTGTTGGTTTCCATCCAACGGAAATAGATATCGCCGAAGAAGACTTTCAAATCGTCATGAATCTTTTAAATCATCCAAAAGTTGTCGCAATTGGAGAAATCGGACTAGATTATCACTGGGTAAAAGATTTGAGTCAAAGAGAGAAACAAAAGAAGTATTTTATTAGACAAATTGAAATCGCTAATAGATTTAATAAGCCGATTGTCGTTCACAATCGGGACGCTATGCAAGATTGTTTTGATATTCTAAAAGAACACCGCGTTAACAAAGGCGGTATCATGCATTGCTATTCTGGCAGTGTCGAAATGGCCATCGAGTTAATAAAGTTAGATTTCATGATTGGCCTAGGTGGACCGGTGACATTTTTAAATGCAAAAACACCAAAAGAAGTAGCGAAAATAATACCGCTCCAATCGCTTGTTTTAGAAACAGACGCGCCATATCTAGCCCCACACCCATATCGTGGACAAACAAATAGACCGATGTATATTACTTTAGTTTTAGAGGAGATTAGCAAAATTAGGAATATGACTAGTACTGAACTAGCTAAAATTACTTATGAAAACGCTTGTAGAATGTTCCACGTGTAAAATATTAAAACCACACATCGATGGTTTTTTAATCGTTGAAGGATATTCAGATTCAGCATTTTTGTCATCTTTTCTAAATTGCGAAATAGTTCAAGTTGGAGGGTATGCGTTATCACGTGGAATAATCGATTACTTAGTGGCGCTTTCAAAAACCTCTACCCCTATTATCTTTACTGACCCAGATCAAGCAGGAGAGACGATAAGGAATCGCCTCTTAAAGATTTTGCCTGACGCCAAAGTACCGGTTGTGTTACATAAAAATAATCCAAATAAAAAGAACGGAATTGCCGAATGTTCAAAAGAAGAAATTCTAAACGCTCTTTCTTTATATATAATAAAGGAGAGTAAAAGAACAAAGCCAATTACATATAACGAATTAATGTCTTTGAATTTAGTTGGCTCAAACTCAAAAGAAAACCGTGATAAAATCATTAAATTGTTTGCGTTAGGGGATTGTAATGGTAAAACGTTATTAAAGCGAATTAACGCCCTTAATATATCGTTCGATCAATTAAAAAAGAGTTGTAAATAAAATGGAAATCAACAAAAACACAATATTTGATATCGTAAAGAAATGTTCATTAAAGCCTAATAAAAGTTTAGGGCAGAATTTTTTAATTGACCCATCGGTTTCTTCAAGAATCGTAGATTCGCTAAACATTACTGAAGATGAAAAAATTCTTGAAATCGGTCCAGGATTAGGAACTCTCACTCATTTTCTAGCTCTTAGGACAAACCCAATCGAGTTAGTTGAATTAGATAAAACTATGGTCGATTTTCTCGAAGTTGTTTATAAAGATTTTAAGAACATTAAAATAATTAACAAAGATATTCTTCGCGTCGATGTCTCATCATACGACAAGATTGTCGGCAACTTACCGTACTATATTACCACCGATATTATTGTTTATATTTTGCTCAACGCTGCTAGATGTCGAAAACTTGTCTTTATGATTCAAAAAGAAGCTTTTCCTCGTTTCTCTGCTAAAGTGAACGAAGATGGTTATGGACCAGCAGCCATTTTGGTTTCTTTATTAGGAGAAATAAGAAAAGTGGTCAATGTAGGCGCTAATTCTTTCTATCCTAATCCACATATCGATTCAATTGTCTTCGAAATCGAATTTGATATAAGCAAGAAGACAAAGGCTAATTATGATATTTATCGTCTCGCAAAAGCATTGTTTGCAAATAGGAGGAAAACAATACTCAACAACCTATCTTCGCTTGTCGGAAGCAAAGACAAGGCGTTGAAAATGTTAAATCAACTAAATATTAAAGAAACATTACGACCTGAAAATTTGTCAAAACAAGATTACGCAAACCTATATTTATTAATTAATAGTTGCAGTGGAACAAACAAAGAATAGAATATTGTAGATTAAAAGGGTGTATATATGATTATAAAGAGTTACGCAAAAATTAACATTGCTCTAAATGTCATTGGGAAAAAAGACGAAAAAATGCACGAAATAGACATGGTCATGCTTCCTCTTGAATTGCATGATTCTCTTGAGATATCTGAACTAAAAACAAACAAAGACAACTTTGTTACCTTTGCCGATTATTCTCTCGGCGGATTCGACTATAATTTAGCGACAATCGCAATTGAAAAATTGCTCGCATATACTAAGAAAAATAATAAGTTTCGCATTGTAATAAATAAGAATATTCCAATTTCCGCTGGACTAGGTGGCGGATCATCTAATGCCGCCGCTGCAATGCTTGGTGTCATCGATATGCTAAAATTAAAGATAAGCGAAGCAGAACTTAATAAGTTAGCCTTCGAGGTTGGCTCTGATGTTCCGTTCTTCTTAAAGAATGTCCCTGCCCGTGTTAGAGGCATTGGGGAAATAGTTGAACCAATCGAAGTAAAAAATAACTATTATGTTCTTATCGTTAAACCATCAACTGGACTTTCAACAGAAAAAGTTTATGTAAAATCAGACGAATACAAACTAGATGTCACCGATATCGATCAAGTTGTCGACGCTCTTAAAAAAGGTGATGATGAGAAGTTAGTTAAGTATATGGCTAATTCCTTAGAAAAACCCGCAATCGATCTTTTACCGGAAATTCAAACAGTTAAAGACAGGCTAAGAAAAATCGGTTGTAAGATGGTACTTATGTCAGGTTCCGGGTCTTCTGTTTTTGCAATTAGCCAAGACAAAAAAATCCTGCAAAAAGCCTGCCAAATGTTCGAAAACGATTATGAAGTAGAATTAACAAAGGTCTTGAAAGGGGAGAACAAATGAACAAATACGGAATTATCTTAGGAGCGGGAAAAGGAACCCGCATGCATTCGATTAATGACGAAGTGAACAAAGTTGCTTACCCAATACTCGGCAAGCCCATCATCGATTATGTAATCGACGCAGTAAAACCATTAGAATTAAGCGATTTAATTGTCGTCGTTGGTCACGGTGCGGAATCTACAAAAAAAATCGTTTCCAATAAAGCAAAAGTTGTTCTTCAAGAAGAAATAATTGGTACAGGTAACGCTGTTTTAAAAGCAGAAAAATATTTGAAAGACAAAGCTGGTGCGACAATCGTTTTATATGGTGATACACCACTACTAACGCCGATTACTCTTGGAAAGATGCTAAAGAAATTTGAAAAAGATGGTAATGATTTAACGATACTAACCTCAGTTATTGAAAATCCAATTGGATATAACAAAATTATCCGCGAAGACAAGACTGAAAGAATATTAAAGATTAACGAAGTAAAAGAAACTGTTCAGCACGATTACATGGTTACAGAGGTCGACGCTGGTGTTTATATCTTTGATAATAAATTATTATTCAAATACTTGAACAAACTTAAACCGGATTCCGATCATGGCGAATACTCATTAATATCAATCGTCGAGATGATTGTTAATGACGGATATTTCGTGGAATCATATATCGTCGAAGACCGTCAGGAAGTGTTTTCAATTAATGACCGTTTTCAATTAGCGTACGCCGGCAAAGTCGTTCGCAAAAGAGTCAACCAAAAACTTATGTTATCTGGCGTATCGATCGAAGATCCAGATGCAACTTATATCTCGCCAGATGTGACAATCGGCCCAGACACAATTATTCACCCCAATTCTATTATTCTTGGTAATACAGAAATTGGTCACTCGAATAGCATAGGACCAAATATCTATCTCCAAGACTCTAAAATTGGTAACAACAATAACATTGTCTTTAGTCACATTGTAAACACCACCATCAAAGACAATTCCGTTATTGGTCCATTCGCGAGATTAAGAGATGGAACTGTAGTCGAAGGAGATGCTCGTATCGGCAACTTTGTCGAAATGAAGAACGCACATCTAGAAAAGGGTGTTAAATCTGCGCACTTAAGTTATATCGGAGATACTCATGTTGGAGAAAAAACCAACATTGGATGCGGTTCTGTGACTGCTAATTACGACGGCTATAATAAATTCCATACGGAAATTGGCAAAAACTGTTTTATCGGTTCAGGGACGATTCTAATCGCTCCGATTACAGTCGAAGATAATGGTTTTACCGCCGCGGGTAGCACAATCACAAAAGATGTCCATGTCGATGAATTAGCAATCGAAAGATCGGAGCAAGTTAATATTCCTCATGGTGCAAGTCGTGTTCTAGCAAAGGCAAAAGCCAAAAAAGACGGAGCCAAGTAATGTTAATAATTGATTGTTTTGGTAAAAACATCTACATCGATGAAGAACTCGTCGGTTATATTGGAGAAAATGTTCTTTATATTAAAGGACAAAAGTTCGCCGATATAACAGATCATGGAGAAATATCGATGGGAGATAAAAGAGTTGGATATGTCGAAGATGATGGTTCAATAATTATCAACAATCGAGAAGTAGGTTATATCGACGGCGAAAACAATTTCGTCTTCAACGAATCTCTTGCTAAAAAATAACAAGAAGCCTTCTAGAAATAGAGGGCTTTTATTATGGCAACAAAAAACACCCAACGAATTAACGAAGGGTGTTTATTTTATTTGTGGAACTTATTTCTTCTTGCTGTTATTAATAGCAGCTTGTGCGGCAGCAAGACGAGCGATTGGTACGCGGTATGGCGAGCAAGAGACATAGTCTAAACCTGCTCTATGGAAGAAGTCGATTGAGAGTGGATCTCCACCGTGTTCACCACAAACTCCAATGTGAAGTTCTGGATTGACGGCGCGACCGTCTTCGACAGCCATCTTAATCAATTTGCCGACACCTTTTTGGTCGACGTGGGCGAATGGATCTTGTTCGAAGATCTTATTTGCGTAATAGTCTGGTAAGAATTTGCCAGCATCATCGCGTGAGAATCCATAAGTCATTTGAGTTAAGTCGTTAGTTCCGAAGGAGTAGAACTTAGCTTCTGGAGCGATTTCGCTAGAGAGTAAGGCAGCCCTTGGAATTTCAATCATCGTTCCGACATGATAAGTTAAATCAGCCTTATTTTCAGCGATAACTTTATTTGCTTCTTCTTCGATAATTGCTTTAACAAACTTAAATTCTTTAATATCTAAAGTGAGTGGGACCATGATTTCAGGAATTAGTTTCTTTCCTAAATCTTTTTGAGCCTTGATAGCGGCTTCAATGATAGCGCGAGCTTGCATACGTCCGATTTCTGGATAAGAAACGTCAAGACGGCAGCCACGGTGACCCATCATTGGGTTAAATTCGTGTAAATATTCAATGCGATCTTTGATGTGTTCGACACTCAAGTGCATTGCTTTAGCGAGTTCGTCGATCTTCTCTTCTTCTTGTGGTAAGAATTCGTGTAGAGGTGGATCTAGTAAACGAACGTTGACGTTCATTCCCTTCATCGCCATGTATAATTCGTAGAAATCTTGTCTTTGATATGGAAGAAGTTCATTTAATGCAGCTTCTCTATCAGCAACTGTTTCTGCAAGAATCATTTTTCTCATGTGGAAGATACGATCTGGGTTGAAGAACATATGTTCAGTTCTGCATAGGCCGATACCTTCAGCACCAAATTTAGCAGCTGTATTAGCATCTTTTGGTGTGTCTGCGTTAGCGCGGACATGTAGTTTGCGGTATTTGTCTGCCCATTCCATGATTCTCTTGAAGTAACCACCGAGTTCAGGATCAACTTTCTTAATGGCGCCAGCGTAGACACAGCCAGTACCTCCATCAATTGAGATGACATCTTGTTCGGTATAAACTTTACCACCTAATGTCAAGGTGTGTTTTTCTTCATCGATTAATGCATCAGAGCATCCAGCGACGCAGCATTTGCCCATTCCACGAGCAACGACGGCTGCGTGTGAGGTCATACCACCACGTTTGGTGAGAATACCTTCTGAACTAACCATTCCGTCGATATCTTCTGGTGAAGTTTCAGCACGGACGAGAATAACTTTTTCGCCTTTTTCTTTACGAGCCTTAGCTTCTTCAGCGGTGAAGGCAATTTTTCCTGTCCCTGCTCCTGGTGACGCTGGTAAACCAGTACCGATTGGAGTGGCTTTCTTAATTGCTTCAGGATCAAAGCTTTGGTGCAATAAACTATCGAGTGATTGTGGTTCGACACGGCAAACTGCAGTTTTTTCATCGATTAAGCCTTCGTCGACTAGGTCGCAGGCAATCTTTAAAGCAGCAGCAGCGGTTCTTTTACCATTACGGGTTTGTAAGAAGTAGAGTTTTCCGTCTTCGACGGTGAATTCCATATCTTGCATGTCTTTATAATGGCCTTCCATCAATTTAATTGTCTCGACGAATTGTTCGTAAACCTTTGGCATTCTAATCTTGAGCTCTTCAATGTGAAGAGGAGTACGAATACCAGCGACAACGTCTTCGCCTTGAGCATTTGGTAGATATTCAGCAAAAATTGCTTTTTCTCCAGTGGATGGTGAACGCGAGAATGCAACACCTGTGCCTGAAGTTTCGCCTTTGTTACCGAAGGCCATTGATTGAACGTTAACGGCAGTACCCCAAGCGTAAGGAATGCTGTTCATCTTACGATAGGTGTTAGCGCGTGGGTTATCCCATGATCTAAAGACTGCTGTAACGGATTCGATTAATTGAATGTATGGATCAGTTGGGAAATCTTCGCCAAAGACCTTTTTGTAATAAGCTTTGTATCTAGCGACTAATTCCTTGAGTTCTTGAGCGGTTACTTCGGTGTCTAGCTTATAACCTCTCTTCTCTTTGAGTTCTTCAAGCATCTTGTCCATCTCTGTTCTTGGATGTCCTTTAGCGATGTTTGTGAACATGAGGATGAATCTGCGGTAGCAGTCCATCGCGAATCTCTCGTTATTTGTTTCTTTAGCTAAAGCCGCACAAGTAACATCATTTAAACCTAAGTTTAGAATGGTATCCATCATGCCTGGCATACTAACTCTAGCGCCTGAACGAACGCTGACGAGAAGTGGATTGTGATTTCCACCAAAGTTTTTACCTGTCTTCTTCTCAATGCCGTGAACTGCGGCATAGATGTCTTTGACTAGGGCTTCTGGTAATTTCTTACCTTGTTCGTAGTACAAAGTGCAAGCTTCAGTGGTAATTGTGAAACCTTGTGGAATCGGAACGCCAATATGCGTCATTTCCGCTAAGCCAGCACCTTTACCGCCAAGAAGTTCCTTACCTAGACCGTAGGCTTCTTCGAAGGGGTAAACGTATTTTTTGTCTGACATATAGTCCCTCCTTATATGTTTTCTTAAGGGCGAATAATCTTATTCGCACTCGCGAGTTTAATATTATCATAGATAATACAAAAAATACTAGGAGTTTGATGTTCGCTCCTAGTATGTATTGATATTTATCCAGTGAATTGACTTGTTATTGACCTTTAGTATCAACAACCAGTTCGGGTTTAGCCATTGGATTAGAACCAGAGAATTGAGCATTATATAAATCGGCGTAGAATCCGCCTTTTTCTAGTAATTCTTTGTGATTTCCGGCCTCGACGATTTGTCCTTTGTTCATAACAATAATTGTTTTAGCGTTTTTAATCGTCGACAAACGGTGGGCGATTATAAAGCTAGTTCTATTTACCATCATTTTATTCATCGCATCTTGAATCATCATTTCCGTTCTAGTATCAACAGAAGAAGTCGCTTCGTCTAGAATCAAAATCTTTGGCTGTGAAACGATGGCACGTGCAATAGTTATTAACTGTCTTTGACCTTGAGAAATATTGGTTCCATCTTCATTTAAAACGAAATCATATCCTCCAGGGAGAGTGGAAATAAAGTGATGAGCGTGTGCTGCTTCTGCTGCTTCGATTATATCTTGATCGGTCGCTTCTTTTCTCCCGTATCTAATATTCTCTTTGATAGTCCCATTAAATAGCCATGTGTCTTGCAAAACCATGCCCATAGAACCTCTTAATGCTCGTCTCGAGTAATGTCTAATATCGTTATTATCTAAAACAATTGAACCAGCGTCGACATCGTAGAAACGCATAATCAAATTAACGATTGTGGTTTTCCCTGCGCCTGTTGGACCGACAATTGCGATACTGTCTCCTTTATTAACAATAAGATTCATGTTTTTAATCAATTCTTTGTCTTTTACATAAGAGAAATCGACATTTTTAAAATTAATATTTCCTTCAATTGAATCTTCTGAATCGATGCAATCAGCATCTTCTTTTGGTTCTTCAATGGCATCCATTAATTCGTAAATGCGATCAGCAGAAGCCATAACTAATTGAATTGTAGAAGCAATCTCGCCAATTTGTTGGAAAGGTTGTTGGAACATTTGCAAATAGGAGAAGAAAATAATGACGGTACCAATTTCTGAAATAGGATTGCTACTATTATTAATAATAATGGCGCCGATAACGGATACGGCAACATAACCGACATTGTTAACAAACCTCATCGCTGGGAAAATAAGCGAAGACAACCAGTGTGACTTCCAGTCGGCCTTTTTCATCCAGTCAGATAACTCATTAAAACGTTTCAGTGAATCTGCCTCTTTGTTAAACAGTTTTACGACTGTAAATCCAGAATACTGTTCTTCAGCATGACCCTCTACTTCTCCGAGTCTAGTTTGATAGGCAATATATTGTTTTTGCGAATTTTTGACAATAACAAAAGTAATGATGATATCAAGAGGTAAAACCGCCATTACAATTAAAGCTAATTGCCAAGAAACGATAAACATTGCAATGACAACGCCAATAAATAAAGCAATTCCGGATACTGTTTGGTTGACAATTGTCGACATAGTCGAAGAAATATTGTCGACATCATTGGTGCCTCTAGATAACAATTCACCAACTGTTTTTGAATCAAAATAACTTAAAGGTAAACGGTCCAATTTCGCTTTTACTTGTTGTCTCATTTCAAAAGCATATTGGGCAGATATCTTTACTACTATCCACTCCGCAAGCCACGAAATAAATGAAGATAATGCATAAAAACCAAGTATTACCCCAAATGTCTTCCATAATTCAGTCCATACCACAACGAGGTGATTGGTGGCGTCGAGGACAATATACGTGCCTGCAAATGTCGTTCCAGATTTAAAGGCGTTTCCAACACCTTGCATATCAAGCGCAAAACCATTAATTAAGTTCTTCAAGAATATTGGTGAAACAACGGCTAAAACAGCAGAAATAATAAGAATTAATATAACAAAAATGAAAGCTGGTAGTTGTGGTTTAAATTGACCAATTAACCTCGTAAGGGTCTTCTTAAAGTTCTTTGGTTTATCTTTGCCGCGTCTACTCATCGGATTGTGTGGCATTATTCTTCACCTCCTTCATTTGCAGGATGAAGTAATACATTTTTCTTCATCGCTCTAGTCTTTTTGATATCGTCTTCATCTAATTGAGACATTACGATTTGTTCGTACACTGGACAATTTTCTAGTAAGTCGTCATGTTTGCCTTGGCCTACAATAACGCCTTCGTTTAACACCAATATATTGTCTGCATCCATGATTGAAGAAACTCTTTGTGCGACGACGATAAATGCGGAATTTTTAATGTATTTTTTAAGTGCCATTCTCAGTTTTATATCAGTTCTAAAATCCAGAGCAGAGAAAGAATCGTCAAAAATATAGATCTCTGGTTTCTTTACTAGAGCCCTTGCAATTGCCAATCTTTGTTTTTGTCCACCAGAGAAGTTTTTTCCGCCTTGTGAAACCTCTGATAAAATTCCGTTCTCTTTTTTGCTAACAAAATGCGCTGCTTGTGCAATCTCGAGAGCCTCATTAAGTTCTTCTTCGGTAGCATTTGGATTTCCATATAAAAGATTATCTTTAATTGTACCAGTGAATAAACGAGCTTGTTGCGGAACAAAACCGATTTTATCTCTTAAATCTTTTTGTCGATATTCTTTGACGTTAACGCCATCGACAAGTATTTCGCCAATTGTCGTGTCGTAGAATCTAGGAATGAGATTAATAATCGACGATTTGCCACTTCCAGTGGAACCGATTATCGCAGTAGTTTGTCCAGGTTTTGCAGAGAAATTGATATCTTTAAGCGTAGGTTCAGCAGCGCCAGGAAACGTGAAAGTCACGTGTTTGAATTCGACATTTCCGCGTTCTTTTATTGTCGAAACATCAATTGGAGTGTCGGTATCTTTAATTGATAGTGGAGTATCTAAAACCTCCCAAATGCGCTTCGCACATGCTGACGCTCTTGGTAATTGAATAAAAACAATACCGAGCATCAAGAACGACATCATTATGTTCATCGAGTAACTAGAAATAATCGAAATGTTAGTTATAGTTTCAGCTTGCGCCGCTCCAAATGCTGCGCCATCTAAAATTCCAAAGCCAACAAAGAAAATAGCTAGATAAGTTATATTGAATACGATATTTATTACTGGGTTAATATAAGAGAATGTTCGGCCTACTTTAATAATGATATTAGTCATGTCTTGGTTTTTCTCTGTAAAACGAGCATATTCCTGGTCTTGTTGATTAAAAGCCCGAATAACTCTGACCCCAGTCAATCCCTCTCTTAAAACCATTGTTACGTTATCTAATTTGGTTTGCATTTTTAAGAATAATGGCGATGCGACCATGAATGTGACAATAATCGCAATAATGAGAATTGGACTTGTGACTGCAAAGACTAAGGAAATTACTGGATCTGTGCTAAAAGCTTGTCCAATAGCAATTACCAGCATCACAGGAGAAAAAACCACCGTTCTTTGGAACATCATGTATGTTTCCTTGACTGTATTAATGTCATTTGTAGTTCTCGTTAGTAACGAAGCTGTTCCAAAACGATCGAATTCGGTAAGAGAGAAATGCATGATTTTGTTAAAAATCTGTTCGCGAATATTTCTTGCGTAAGTGGCACCTAGAATGGAATTAAGAATGCCTACCACTATCGCAGACGCAATAATCGCCATACAAAGGGCAATCATTTCGCCACCGATGCTTAAAATTTCTCCAACGCGATCCACCGCTGGATCAGTACTTTGAAGGATTTTTAAAATAGAGCCCATTAAAAGGGGTAAAACTAGTTGCATGTATGCTTGCGCAACCAAAAGGACCAATATAACGGCGATGGCCCACCACATCTTTTTTGTAAATTTTAGTAATTTAAGCATTCGTGTTTTCCTTTCTAATGAATATATTCATCAATATCTCCTGACTAGGAGCTTTGAATTCTTTCGCGCCTAAGTATATACGGTTATACGCTAATCCTCTTAAACACGAGAAGAAGACAATCGCGTATTCTCTTGGATCACCTTCTTCAAATATCCCTTCTTCTTGTCCTTTTTCGATTGTTTCAATCATTCTGTAAAACAATCGCTCTTTTTTAGGCTTTTTACCATTTAATGGTTCTGGTATTTTCTTTTGAAAATTATAAGTTAAGAAGAAGAACACGATATACGCTGTGTCATCATCTGATTCCAATCTAGTTAAGTGATAATTGATAATATCTCGTATGACAAACTTTGGTTTTTGACTGAAATCGATACTCTCGATATTCATTTCCCATTTTGTTTTTATGTATTTCATTAATGAATGAAACAAGTCATCTTTAGAATTAAAGTAGTGATAAAAAAGACCATGAGAACATTTGGCGTCTTTTGTAATGTCATCAATTGACACTGAGTCGTATCCCCTAAGCGCAAATAAATGAATCGCGCTATTTAGAATGTCGTTTACTCTTTTTTCTTGTACTTCTTGAAAATCTTCCTTGCTTCTTGGCATAAAAACCTTTCGTTGACTTGTTAGTCAATAAAAGATTGTATCACTAGTGATAGTGATGTCAATAAACTAGAGTTTACAATATTGTTTTATTGGTTAGCTGCTAATCTGCTCTTTTTAATCGATTTAATGGACAAGTAATATACAAGAGCGGCCATTCCTACCAAAATTGCAAGCCCAAGAGATAGTTCGGCTTGCCATGGCATAAGATTCGTTGTGCTGGTTTGCCAAGTTGAGAAATACATGACAATTTTCGAATTATAGAATAGCGAGATAATAGATCCTGCGACGAAGCCAATAATTCCGTAATATGTTAGGACACGTGCTTTTTCTAAGCAGTATTTAAATAATTTGACGACAGTGAAGAAACCTACTATGAGACCAATGCCAATGAAAACGTAGATTCCGCCAGTATAAAGAACCATATCCCAGGTTCCGTTTCCCTTTAATACTTCAAGCCAAACATTGATTGTCGATAAAACCGTATCGTAATACCCGAATATTAGTAATAGCATTGAGCCAGAAATGCCTGGCAGAACAATCGCGATTGCAGTTATTACGCCTACAGGTATCAAAGTAAGATAGAACCACCATTGAATGTGCCCACCAGGAATCCATTGTTTGGTTATTGGGTCAATATTCATCGCGTTATAGATTAATTCATTAAGAGATCCAAAATGGAATTGGGTAAAAAGACCTGACACAATGCCGATTAATGCTGCGATTAAAGCGCATACTATCAACACAGTTATATATTTCCTTTTAACAGGTGCGCCCTTGATATTTTCTGTTAATAATGGAAAACCACCGAGAATTGTTCCACATGATAAGCATGTAAAACCAAAGAAAAACAATTCGGTAGCTTTTAGCGAAAGCCAAGTGCAAGGCAAAAAACCGATTAAAAAACCAAGAATAAGTGGCAATAACGATTTTAAATTATGCCAAAAATGTTTTTTAAGATTGCTCATGTGATCTAGGTGTCGATCATAAACGCCGAACATAGTGGCTAGTGTTCCGCCACTTCCACCAGGAATCATCGAGGCGGCACCAATGGCAGCGCCACTACCAAAATCACGAAGGAATTCGCTTTTATTCTGTTTCATAGGGTTTTTCACCTCATCATTTCTTTTAGACATTAGAATTATAATATATAAAATTGACTGTCATTTCATTATCTTTCAAATATAGATTTCAGTTTCTTATTATATAAAAATGTCGTTTTATACAAATGGTAGTCTAGTTTTCTAAATGATATAATAGCAAGCGAGGTAAGGAATGAAACTAATAGTTGGACTTGGTAATCCGGGTAAAAAGTACGAAGGAACGCGACATAATATGGGATTCATGGTGGCAGATGCATTTGCAGATATCGCCAAAATTGATGTCGATAAAGAAATCTTTAACGGCCTTTTAGGTCGCGGAAAAATCGCGGACGAAGATATTTTTATCTTTAAACCGACGACTTTTATGAACTTAAGTGGAACAGCGGTTCAACAAGTCGTTCATTACTTCAAAATAGATGTTGCTGATATCATCGTCATTTTTGATGATATGGCGCTTCAACCAGGAGAGATACGTTTAAGACTAAGCGGATCTAGTGGCGGACATAAAGGAATTCAAAATATTATTGAAAACCTCGGTACTGACCAAATAAAAAGAATTCGTATCGGTATTGGAGAACCTCCTGTTGATGGCGCTATCGACTTTGTTCTAGGAAAACCAGTCGATGAAGAAAAAGAATTGATTAATGGCGCGATTCAAAAAGGTGTTGAAGCATTGAAGGAGGCCTTGAAGTTCAGTTTCAATCGAGCGATGTCGAAGTACAATTAAGGGTCTAAAATGAATCTAATCGACAAATTACTTCTTAATAAAAATATACCCCCTCTTCTTAAAGGAAAGGGGTCTTTCGTCATAGATGATATCATGGGATTTTCCCTGCTAATCGCCACGATTTACAAGAAAACTGGTAAGAGATATACGATTCTTGTCTCCAATCTTTATAAAGCTCAAAAACTATATAGTTTGTTATGCACTTTTATCGACGCTAAGAAAATATCCCTTTTCCCGATGGATGAATTAATAAGAGCTGAAGCAATTGCGGAAGGCAAAGAAATGATGGCGCAAAGATTATTTTCTTTGTATGCAATTAAAAACAAAGAAGTGGATATATTAATCGTCAATGTCGCTGCAGCCAATCGCTATATGCCTAATCCTAAAATATTTGATCAACAAATAATCAATTTTAAGGTGGGCACGTCAAAGGACTTCAATGAAATTCGCAAATCATTAATACTATCGGGATATTCTCTTGTAAACAAAATAGATCAATCACTACAATTTGCTATAAGAGGAGATATTCTCGATATATTTTCGGTAAATTTACCTAATCCAGTTCGAATTGAATTTTTTGATAATGAAATAGAATCGATTAGATATTTCGATATTTCCACCCAAATGTCGACAGACAAACTTAGTGAAGTTGAAATACTTCCAGCTTGCGACATGATATTAACGGACGAAGAAGTGAGTCAAGGTGTTAAGAAAATCGATTCTGTATACAAGAAGGCATTGCTCAACTTACCATCTAGTGTTCAAGATAGATTAGTTCAATTTACAGAAAAAGATATTACAGATATTATCGAAAGAAATTATACCCCAAGAATTTATAAATATTTTTCTTTTATCACTGAAAATCATTATTCAATTTTTGATTATTGCAAAGATTTTGAAAAAATCGTTTTTGATGTCCCGCAAGTGCTAAATGAAAACTCATTATTAATCGACGAATCTTGGAATTATCTAGAGGATCTAGTAACCGAAGGAAATATAATACCTGGATTAGAGATTAACCGCGACATTAGTAGAGAAATTAACGATGCATCAATGTTAATGACTTATCCTTTAAAACATTCTTGTGATGATATTGAAATAAATATTCATAGTGTTCCTTTTTTTGCCAGCAAGGAAAAAGACTCTTTAGACATCATTCATACATATTTGAACGATGGTTATAAAATAATCGTTACACTTTCGAATAATGAACAGTTAAATGAGACAGAAAAACTTTTAATGGTAGCGGATATTCCATTTACAAAAATGAAAAATATATCCATACCGGATAATAGTAATATTGGTCTAGTCTTATATAATCTCGAGCAAGGATGCGTTTTAGAAGATGAAAAAGTTGTCATTTTATCCACAAAAGAACTATTAAACATAAAAACTCGCTCGATTAGATACACTAATAAATTCAAAGAAGCCACGATTCTTCGCTCATATGAGGATTTAGAACCAGGCGATTACGTCGTCCACGAATATCAAGGAATTGGTCAATTTGTGTCGCTTGAGACTTTGGAAGTAGACGGGATTCACAAGGATTTTCTTAAAATTGCATACGCCGGAACAGATGTCCTTTATGTGCCTTTAGATCAATTTCAATTAGTAAGAAAATATATGGGCAAAGAGGGACATGCCCCTAAACTTTCAAAACTCCATAGCAAGGATTGGGAAAACACTAAAAAAAGAATTAAAGAACGCGTTAATGAACTTGCGGAAAGATTAATTCACTTATATACCGAAAGAAGCAAAATTCAAGGATACTCCTTTCAAAAAGACGACGAATTTCAAAAACAATTTGAATCTAGTTTCCCTTACAAATTAACAAAAGATCAACAAAAATCACTTGATGAAATTAAAAAAGACATGGAGAGTTCTACTCCAATGGACAGGCTTTTATGCGGAGATGTTGGTTTTGGAAAAACTGAAGTTGCATTTAGAGCAGCCTTTAAAGCAATTAATAGTGGGAAGCAAGTTGCCATCCTCTGCCCCACCACTTTGTTAGCAAGACAACATTTCGAACGAGCAGTAGAAAGATTTGCGCAGTTCGATATTAAGGTTGCTTTGTTCTCGCGTTTAGTAAGCGAAAAACAAGAAAAAGAATATCTTGAAGGAGTGAGAAACGGAACGATTCATCTTGTTATAGGAACTCATAAATTGTTATCAAAGAAACTGATTTTTAAGGATTTAGGTCTACTCATAGTAGATGAAGAACAACGTTTTGGAGTCGAACAAAAGGAAAGAATTAAAGAGTTAAAAACTAATTTGGATGTATTAACCCTTACCGCCACGCCGATTCCGAGAACTTTGCAGATTTCTTTGCTCGGTGTTCGAAGTATGTCAATGATTAATACCGCTCCTGAAGATCGGATGCCTGTTCAAACATACGTGGTGCCATATAAAACAGATGTAATAAAGGAACTTATCGAACGTGAATTAGGAAGAAATGGTCAAGTCTTTTACTTGCACAACAATATTTCGACGCTATATAACACTGCCAGTAAATTGCAAAAGCTAGTTCCCGGCGCGACTATCGGCGTTGCTCATGGTCAAATGGACCGCGATAGCGTCGATAGCGCAATGGTTAAATTTTCAAACAACGAAATAAATCTATTGGTCTGTACTTCGATAATTGAAAATGGAATTGATATACCTAATGCTAATATGATCATTGTCGAAGATTCTGATCGTTACGGTTTGGCGCAACTTTATCAAATAAAAGGGCGCGTAGGTAGAAGCGATCGCATCGCCTATGCATACCTCATGTATAACGGCAATAAAGTTCTCAACGAAAAAGCAGAAAAAAGATTGCAAGCAATCAAAGATTTTACAGCTCTTGGAAGTGGATATAAAATAGCTCAACGAGACTTAATGATAAGAGGTGCGGGAGATATTCTTGGGCCAGATCAAGCAGGCTTTATCGACTCAATTGGTTTGGATATGTATATCAAACTTTTAAACGAGGCCGTTAAAGAAAAACTCACAGGAATTGATCAAGAAGAAAAAGTTGAAGCGAATGTTAATTTAGATATTGATGCGTACATACCATCAAATTATGCAAGTAATGTTGATAAAATAGAACTGTACCAGACAATCGATGGAACAAAAACGATTGAAGACTTAGCTATAGTCGAAATAAAAATGCGAGATATATACGGTAAAATTCCTAACCCAGTTCACCTATTGTTAAAAAAACGAGCAATCGACATTTTATCTTCGACTGCTAAACTCGCTGATATGAGAGTTCTTGGGTCTTATGTCGATATTACATTGGGCAATGATTATTTAAAAATTAAAGGCGTTGGTAATTTACTATTTGAATCACTAATACCTTTTATTGGCTATACGAAGATTTCATATATACAAAGACAATTTAAAATTCGAATGGATAAAAGACGCACTTGGGTTGATGATTTGGAAAATATGCTGAAATGTTTGTCGCAGGTAGTGACAACAAATAATAAAATAGAAGAATAGGTTATATATGAGAGTAGACTTGTATTTGAAATATACTAGGCTTGTTCCAAGAAGAATTTTAGGCAAATCACTTATCGAGGGTGGGAATGTTTTAATTAACGATAAGGTTGCAAAACCCTCATCTCAGGTTAAAAACGAGGATTGTCTAACGATATATTTAGATGATATGACATTAGTGATTGAAGTTGCGATTACTAAAGAAGGAAACAAGATCATAGTCGGCGGAAAGCTCATTGATAAAAAAGAAAAGGGAATATCGAAATGCTGAATTTAGACAAAAGTAAAAAATATCTTCTGGCTTGTTCCTTCGGACCCGATTCGATGGCGCTCTTCGATATGCTTAAAAAAGAAGGCATTCATTTTGTTGTCGCACATGTAAATTATGGCGTGAGAAAAGAGGCTAAAGCAGAGACAAATGCTTTAAATCATTATTGTGCTACTCACGATATTCAAATCGAGATTTTGTACGCCAAACCGATTAAAAATGGTGAAAATTTCGAGGCTAAGGCAAGAGAAATTAGATATCACTTTTTCAAAGAAATTTATGATAGCGATAAAATCGATTATTTGCTAGTTGCGCACCAACAAGATGATGTTTTAGAAACATATTTTTTGCAACGTCAAAGAGGCGGTTTTGTCGAATATTATGGAATAAGAGAAGAAACGACGATTTTTGGGATGAATGTAATCAGACCTTTGTTGAATTATTCGAAGGCAGATTTAGAGAATTACTGCATTAAAAATAATGTGCCATACGCGATTGATTCTAGCAACCTATCTAATGATTTTGCTCGTAATGTCATTAGACACACTATTGTTTCTAAGATGAACCCAAGAGAAAGAAAAACCGAATTGAATAATATTGATGAATTGAACGAAGAAATTTCTGTGATTTATAAAAAACTAGCCGATATTGATGGCACATCCAAGAGTCAGCTTTTACGCCTTAACGATGACGAATTTCAAAGGATGCTTGTTTTAATGGCTAGGGAAGTACGCGATGATGCTTCAATTAGTGCGCCTCTTGCATCAGAAATACGAAAAATATTAATGAGCAATAAGCCGAATATCACTCTCAAGATTAGCGAAGGGTTATCTTTTATTAAAGAATACGACTTTGTAACTTTCAAAATCGGACCGATGGAATGCTTGTTCGAATACAAGATAGATAAGCCAAAAATCATGGATACAAAGTACTTTTATCTCAATTTTCTTAAAGACACTTCAGATCGAAATGTCACGTTAGATGACTATCCTTTAACGATTAGAAACGCATCTTTAGAAGACACAATTATTATCAATAACTATCGAGTGGAAGTTAGGAGATTATTCATTGATTGGAAGATGCCTTTATCGATAAGAAAGAAATGGCCAGTTATTGTTAATAAAAATAACAAAGTTATTTATATTCCGCGTTATCGCAAGGATTTTGAAATTACAAACGATTTGAACTTTTATGTAAAAAAGTAATTTTCTTTGAAAAGAGTTATTATTTCTATATAATTGTTTTACTATTTGCTTAGTAGATAGATAATATCTATCGGGACAAGAAGGAGGAATCAACATGCCAGAAATCGAACAAAAAAGAAGAAGCCCTTGGAGTTTTTTACTTTCTTTTTTAGTAGTAATCGGCATTATCGGAGTTTTTATTTGGCTATTGTTTTATAGAAATTCTGGTGTCGAGACACTTTCCGCAGAAAAATACGTTAATGCTTTAGCTAACGGTAGAGTTACTGAAGTTTATATCACGCCAAAAGAAGAAACTGTTGTTTATATCGAAGGTAAATATAAAGAGTATAGTGCTACCCCGAATCAAACCGAAAAATCCTTTAATATTACATTTGATTGGCCAACATACTACGGATCTTTGTGGACTAATTCAACCGCAAAAGATGGCACCACTACTGGAGAAACTATCGATATTAGTGCTTTCAGTTCAGTGAACGCTCTTACATATAGTAATGTTCAAGCGACCAATATCCATGTCACAGATGTTTATGTTACCAACTGGTGGGATACATGGGGCCCAACAATTATTTTAGGTGTCGTAACTATTGGCGTCGCAATACTTTTGTTCTCTAGATTCTCATCTAGTGTTTCGGGAAGTAACAACAAGGCTTTGGAATTCAATAAATCACGTGCAAGACGCGAGAATTCATCTAAAATTCGTTTTGATGATGTCGCTGGTTGTGATGAAGAAAAATTGGAAATGCAAGAACTTGTTCAATACCTAAAGGAGCCTAAGAAATTTGCTAAATTTGGCGCAAAATTACCAAAAGGCGTTCTTTTAGTTGGCCCGCCAGGATCTGGCAAAACATTGCTTGCAAAAGCTGTTGCTGGAGAAGCTGGTGTTCCATTTTATTCAATTTCTGGTTCTGACTTCGTCGAAATGTTTGTTGGCGTTGGTGCAGGACGTGTACGCGACATGTTTAAGGTTGCAAAAGAAAACGCTCCTTGTTTGATTTTTATCGATGAAATAGATGCTGTAGGTCGTCAAAGAGGTGCAGGCTTGGGTGGCGGAAACGATGAACGCGAACAAACATTAAACCAATTATTGGTTGAGATGGACGGATTCTCTGATAACTCAGGAATTATTGTCATTGCGGCTACAAATAGAGACGACGTATTAGATCCAGCTCTTTTAAGAGCGGGGCGTTTCGATAGAAGAATCACCGTTTCATTACCAGATCGTCACGGACGTGAAGCTATATTAAAAGTTCACGCACGCAACAAAATATTGGATAAAGCAGTAGATTTTGATGCCATTGCAAAAAGAACTGTTGGATTCTCTGGTGCTGACTTAGAAAACATTTTAAATGAGGCAGCGATTTTGGCCGTTCGCAAAAACGAACAAGCCGTTACTATGAGCGACATTGACGAAGCTATTGATCGCCGCATTGCTGGACCTGCAAAAAGTTCTAGATCAATGAACGAGCACGAAAGAAAATCAATTGCGTATCACGAAGCAGGACACGCCGTTATCGGTCTTTTCTTGCCTCATTCTGACAAAGTACAAAAAATTACTATTATTCCAAGAGGAAATACTGGTGGTCACGTTTTAATGACTCCAGATGACGATCGTTTTATTCTGACCAAAAAAGAATTAGAAGCTCGCATCGTTGGTTACCTTGGTGGCAGAACATCAGAAGAAATCTTCTTTGAAGACATTTCAACTGGCGCGCAAAATGATATAGAAGTAGCGACAAGAATTGCTCGTATGATGGTTACTGAGTTAGGTATGTCTTCACTTGGGCCTATTCAATATGAAAAGGATACTAGTTCTGTTTTCCTTGGACGTGATTATGCTTCTAGCCAAAAGAATTTCTCGACCGAAGTCGCTTTCGAAATCGATAAAGAAATTAGAAAGATTATTGATAGCGCGCACAAAAAGGCGCGCGATATACTTGAACAGCACAAGGATGATGTTATTTTAATCGCCAATACATTATTAGAAAACGAAACGATTACAGCAGAACAAATCAGCGATTTGTTGCAAAACCGCAAACTTCCAAAAAAGGAAGCCGAAAAACCTGTTGATTCAATTCCTGATAATCAAGAACCTATTCCAGGTACAGTGAAAAAGACAGAAGAAGAGAAATAACTTTAGGGGAAGGTTTAAACCTTCCTCTTTTATTAATATGTGGAAAATTGGTAATGTAAAAATAAATGGTCCTGTAGTGTTGGCTCCGATGGCTGGGTTTACTTCTTTTGGCTATCGCAAATTTATGAAAGACTTTGGCGTCGATGTCGCTGTTACGGAGATGATTAGCGATTGTGGTTTGATTTATGACAACGAGCAGACTATTGCATATTTAAAGTCAGATAAAAGCGAGAAACCATTAGGAATTCAACTATTTGGATCGGACACAGACAATCTTATAAAAGCTCTGCAAATCGTCGTTAAAAAGGCATCAGATTTCGATTTTATTGATATAAATTTGGGATGTCCAGTACCTAAAGTTACTAAAAGCGGTGCCGGTTCTGCTCTTTTGAAGGATCCTAAAAAAATTGGCCACTTGTTTAAAGAATTAGTTTCTAATTCGCCAGTTCCTATTACTGCCAAAATAAGATTAGGATGGGACGACGATCACATAAATTTCATGGAAGTCATTGAAGAATTAGAGAATTCTGGAGTTAGCATGATTGCCGTACACGCTAGAACAACAAAGCAACTTTATAGTGGTAAACCAAAATGGGAATTACTTAAAGATTTAGGAAACAAAATGAGCGTTCCGCTTGTTGTGTCTGGAGATATTTACACACTCGATGATGCGATTAACGCAATGGAATTAACAAAAGCAAAAGGCGTAATGGTGGCACGTGGCGGTATTGGAAATCCACAACTAATTAGACAAATTAGTACGTATTTTAAAACAGGACAAAGACTTCCTGATGCGACGCTAGACGAGCAAATTAAATACTCATTACAACTGGCTAAAATGATGATTGAAGATAAAGGCGAGATTAGTGCAATGAAGATATATCGTACTATCGGGCCAAGATTCTTTTTTAATTTTCCAAATTGCAAAACAATTAGAACCGCGATAGCCACAACCATCACAACATACAAAGATTTGGAAAGCATTGTAAATAGTGCAAAGGATGATATTTCACTAGATAAGTGAAAGTTTACAAGTATAATTGTAAGCGATAGAGGTGTATTTATGGAAAATGAAGTAATGTTAAACGATCAACAAATAGCGAGAAGAGAAAAATTACCGAAGTATCGTGCAAAAGGCATCGATCCTTTTGGACATTCTTTTAAAGTTACTCATACCGCTCAACAAATAAAAGATATTTGCAAGGGCAAATCGCCACTTGGAGTTACTAGATTGCATTTAAATGTTGTTATTGCTGGAAGAATTATGGCAATACGCAGAATGGGCAAAGCCTCATTCGTTAACATCCAAGATCGTTCTGGCAACATGCAATGCTACATCGGAATTAATGATGTTGGTGCAAATGCCTATGACACATTTAAATTAGCTGATATCGGTGACATTATCGGTATTAAAGGTCATGTCATGACCACAAGAACTGGTGAACTTACCGTTAAAGCTCTAAAATACACACACCTAACAAAAGCATTACGTCCTCTTCCAGAAAAATTTCATGGTCTTACCGACGTTGAAGAAAGATATAGAAGACGTTATGTAGATTTAATCACCAACGAAGAAGCAAAACGTGTTGCTTTACTTAGACCAAGAATTATTAGAAGCATGCAAAGATATTTAGATGGTCAAGGTTTCGTCGAAGTTGAAACATCTGTTTTATCTCCAATACTTGGTGGTGCCAATGCAAGACCATTTGTTACGCATCACAATGCTCTAGATAAAGATTTTTACCTCAGAATAGCAACAGAACTACCATTAAAGAGACTTTTAGTGGGCGGTCTTGAAAGGGTTTATGAAATTGGACGCTTGTTTAGAAACGAAGGCATGGATACAAGCCATAATCCAGAGTTTACGACAGTAGAAGCATATCAAGCATATGGCAATCTCCAATCAATGCGTCGTTTGGCTGAAAAGATGATTCGCCAAATTGCAAAAGATGCGAACGGAACGGCGGAAATCAATTATCAAGGAACAATTATTGATTTCGGCAAACCTTTCAGATGGATTTCTATGGTCGATTTGATTAAAGAAAAGACAGGTGTAGACTTTACTAAAGATATGACGTTTGAAGAAGCGAAAGCTTTAGCACATCAACACCACATAAAACTAGACGACTTTAAGAATTCAGTGGGTCACGTTATCAATGAATTTTTTGAAAATTTCTGTGAGTCAAGTTTAATTCAACCAACATTTGTTCACTCATATCCAATCGAAATTTCTCCACTGACAAAAAAGGGAAAAGACCCGAGATTTACCGAGAGATTTGAACTTTTTGTTAATGGAAAAGAACTTGCAAATGCCTATACAGAACTCAATGATCCGATAGATCAAAAAGAGAGATTTGAAGCTCAACTAAAGGCCAAGGAACTCGGAGACGACGAGGCAAATGAAATGGATGTCGATTTCTTAGAAGCATTGGAATACGGAATGCCACCTGCAGGAGGAATCGGTATTGGCATTGATAGATTAGTGATGTTTCTTGCTAATCAAGCATCGATACGTGAAGTTATCTTGTTTCCAACAATGAGAGATAAATAGATTAGCGTTTTACAATATGTCATCTACATGGAAGTGTGGGTGACTTTTTTTGTCTTTCTACGTACTTTACTTAAAGTAATACTTTATGTATAATTACAAATGCTACGTCGTACGTAGTATTTCTCTCTGCTATTTCATGCGAGATAGCCAGATGACCAAAGGGAGGTGTACATTATATGCGCAATTACGAAGTCATGTACATTTTAAAAGCCGACTTAGATGAAGCCGCACGCAAAGAACTCATCGCTAAAGTCAATGCTATTATTACCGATAACGGTGGTAAAATTCTTGGTATTGATGAATCAATGGGTTTACGCGAATTAGCTTATCCAATTAAGGATCAAGTTAAAGGTTATTATGTCGTCATTAAAATTAGTGCAGATATTCAAGCCACAAACGAATTTAATCGTTTAGTTAAGATTAATCCGAATGTGTTAAGACATTTAATTGTTGTCGCTCACGAATAAGGAGGATTAATCCATGATTAATCGTGTCGTTTTAGTTGGACGTCTCGTAAGGGATCCAGAACTAAAGAAAACAACATCAGGAAATGCAGTTTGCACTTTTACAGTCGCTGTTGATAACAGAATGAAAGCACCAGACGGCAGTAAAACAACAAGTTTTCTTCCATGCGTAACATGGAATCAAACAGCAGACACCGTCAGCAAATTTGCTAGAAAAGGCATGCTTGTCGGAGTCGAAGGACGACTAAATCAAAGATCGTTTGAAAGAAAAGATGGAACAAAAGGAAGCATCACCGAAATCGTTTGTGATTCCGTCCAATTCCTAGAACCAAAAGGAGCCTCTGGCAGTGTTGAAACTACTGCCGATGATTCGAACATGAATCAAACCGCACCTGAAACTGGTAAAAATCTAGACTCTATCGATATTCCAGATGACGACCTTCCATTCTAAGAAAGGATAATAAAATGGGATTCAAAAAAGTAAGACCACACAAAAAGTTTTGCTACTTCAAGAAGAACAATATTGAATTCATCGATTATAAAGATGTTGAAACATTAAAAATGTTTATTGCTCCTACCGGAAAAATTTCTCCAAGACACGCAACCGGCACATGTGCGAAACATCAACGTGAATTAGCTAAAGCGATCAAAAACGCTCGCTTCATGGCTCTTCTTCCATTCGTCGCAGACTAATTAGTAACGGTCTATTAAGCAGGTCAAATCGACCTGCTTTTATTTTTTCTTCATTACTTTAAAACTAGACTCGCAATAAATTGCGATATTGTGTTTATTAAGATAACTAAAAAAATTATAATATAGTCATTAGAGGTAGTGTTTATGAGGACAGCAATTAAAAGAATAAGAATCGTGTCATTTTCCCTTATTCTCATTCAGATGGTGTTAATAATTCTATTTTCAGTGTTATATTTCACCAATCTTTTCGACATCCAAACAAACTTAAACCCCTCTTACGTAATTATTGCAGCAGTTTCGTTGGTATTCATCGACACAGTCTTCGTTTGGATATCTATTATGCAAGTTTCTTCAATTAGGCAAAGAACAAATTTACATGCAGCAGATGTCATTGGTTCCGACGTCCAAGAAGCATACAACTTTGCTATGTTAGGTCTAGCGGTTGTTGACGAGAACAATATGGTGTTATGGACAAATGATTTATTTAAAGACCGCCACATCGACATCATCGATGCCAATATCATTGAGTGGCAACCGAATTTATCCACATTGAAGGAATCTAGCGATGAAAACGCAACCGTTAAAATTGTTATCAACTCAAGAAACTATGAAGTTAAGCTTTTAACGGAAGCAGGTCTTTACATTTTCAAAGACATTACCGATTTGGAAACCATTTATAACTATTCCAAAGAACAGTCTCCTGTCGTTGGTATCGTTACAATCGATAACTATGCTGATGTTGTAAAAACCGAAGAAGATTTTAATGACTTGGTTTCAAAAGTAAAAAATGAAATCTTTCAATACGCGAAGGATTTTGGTCTTCTTTTAAGAAGATATCGTAATGATAGTTACTTCTTATTATGTAATTTTGATGCATTGAACAAGATGAGAGAAGATGGATTCTCGCTTATTAACAAAGTTAGAGAATTAGGAGCAGGGGACGATGTGCCTCTTACATTATCTATCGGTATTGCACATGATTTCCCTGATGTAGTGAAGTTAAATGATTTAGCAAGCGAAGCTGTTTCTATTGCGATGTCTCGTGGTGGAGACCAAGTTGTTATTTCGAAATATGGCTCTGAAATGGAATTTATCGGTGGAAAAACCGAGGCCCAAGAAAGACGTAACAGAGTTAAAGTACGTGTTTTGGCAGATTCACTTATTAGTTTAATTAAAGGTTCATCTAATGTTTTGATTATGGGCCACACCATGATGGACATGGATGCTCTAGGAGCGTGTCTAGGAATTAAAGCAATGTGTGAAAATCTGGACAAAACCTCGCAAATCGTCGTCGATTTCAAATTGACAGAGTATAAAACCCGTTCTGCATTAACCTCGTCTTTCTCTAGAGATGATTTAGATGGAATGATAATTTCTCCAAAAGAAGCAGAAGATAAAGTCAGACCAAATACGCTTCTCGTGGTCGTCGATGTTCACATCCCTTCAATGGTAATGGCGCCGCAATTATTGGACAAAGCTAGCAAAATCGTTGTTATCGATCACCATCGTCGTGCAGAAGAATACATTGACTCACCAGTCTTCAATCACATCGATCCATCAGCGTCTTCGTCTAGTGAACTGGTTACCGAATTCGTGCATTTCGCGTCTATTAGCCCACGCGTAACGATTTCGCCAGCGTATGCGACAATAATGCTTTCTGGTATTTTTCTCGATTCAAGTTACTTTAAATCAAAAAACTGTGGCATTAGAACATTTGAAGCCGCAACTGTATTAAAAGAGTTCGGTGCTGATAACTCACTAGCAGATGATTTCTTAAAAGATGATTTCGAAGAATATTCCATCGTTAACGAGATTATTTCGAAGATGAAAACACCAATTCCAGGCATCGTTTATGCAATAGCGCCAGCGGACCAGTTCTTCGATATGGCGACTTTGGCGAAAGCTGCAAATACATGTCTAAGTATGAAAGCAATAAATGCCGCGTTTATTATTGGTAACATCTCTAATAAAGAAACTAGGATGTCTTGCCGTAGTGACGGTACTATAAATGTTCAAATCATTGCCGAAAAAATGGGTGGTGGTGGGCACTTTACCTCATCTGCTGTTTCGTTTGAAAAAACAACACCAGAGGCTGTCGCAGAAACATTACTCAGTGTATTAGATAAGAATCTATCAGAGGCAAGAGCTGATAGTAAGAAGAAAGATAATCAGGAGGATAGATAGGATGAAAGTAATTTTACTTCAAGATGTGAAAAAGGTAGGCAAAAAGGGAGAAACTGTCGAAGTTTCAATCGGTTACGCGAATAATTTTCTTTTCCCGAAGAAGTTAGCCGTCATGTTAACCGCAAAGAGCGAAGAGATACTCGAGAAACAAAACGAAAATCACCGTAAAGAAGAAGAACAAAAAAAGGTTGAAGCAATTGCTTTAGGAGACGCGCTATCTAAAATCACACTCGAGTTTAAAGCTAAGGTTGGTAAAGACGGAAAAATGTTCGGAGCCATATCTTTAAAACAAGTGGAAGAAGAATTAAAAAGTAAACACAATATTCAAATTGACAAAAGAAAGTTTGTTGATAAAACAACAATTGATTGTCTTGGATATTTCAAACTGAAAATTGAATTATATAAAGGTGTATTCGGAATAATAACGGTGCACGTTAATGAGGAAAAATAGAGGTGATATAAATGGCCAAAAATAATGGTGCGCTTCCGTACAATATTGATGCCGAGAAAGCTGTTCTTGGATCTGCTTTGCTCGCTCAGGAAGCCCTTTACAATGTTGTCAGTTCTCTAGAAATCGATGATTTTTACGAAGGAAAACATCAAATTATCTACAAATCATTTATAAGTTTGATGAACCGCAAGACTCCGGTCGACGTTTTAACTGTCGCAACCGAACTTGCAAATATGAAAGAACTTGAAAATATTGGCGGTGCTAATTATCTAAAAGAATTGACCGAATCGATGATTTCTTTTGGCAACCTTCAGTTTTATATCGACATCGTTCTCGACCAATCCGTCATGAGAAGAATGTTATTAACTATACGAGACATCAATCGCGAATATGTTGAAGAAGATATCGAAAATCCAAACGATTTCATATTAAAAAGTGAAGTTAAATTTAAGGATTCAGTGGCGAGAAGACACATATCTTCATTTATTGATATGGAAACCGCCGCAAAGCGTGTGGAAGCGCAGTTAAACGATCAAAAGGAAATGTCTGTGTCCGATACTGACGTCATCGGCTTAAATACAGGATATCCGATGCTGAACGCCTTAACGCAAGGATTTCAAAAAGGCGAAATGACAATTATTGCCGCTCGTCCATCTGTTGGAAAAACAGCGTTAGCACTTAATTTTGCTTTCCAAGTTGCCACCAAAGAAAATGTTCCAGTTGCTATTTTTTCACTAGAAATGACCTCTGAGCTTTTAGTTAAGAGATTGATTGCCTCTGCTTCTTGCGTAAATTTAAAAAACATCAATATGGGACGTTTTTATGGACAAGATAGGCAAAAAGTTGCGCAAGGAATAAAAGAGGTCGCAAATACAAAGATTTTTATCGATGATTCTCCAGGAATAAGATTAATGGATATCATCGCAAAAACACGCAAACTTCAATCTGCACACCCTGATTTAGGTCTTGTCATCATCGATTACCTCGGTCTTGTCCAATTAACACAAACTAATAGCCGAAATCCTGACTCAAGACAAGAGGAAGTGCGGAAGATATCACTAGCATTAAAAGCAATGGCTAAAGATTTAAAGTTACCAGTAGTTATTGTTTCGCAATTGTCCCGTGATGTTGAAAAACGAGATACAAAGAAACCAATGCTATCCGATTTGAGAGATTCTGGATCTATTGAACAAGATGCAGACGTCGTTATGCTTCTTTATAGAGAGGACTATTATTCCGACCAAAAGAAGAAAGAAATCGGTAATAAAAAGCCATCTCAATTATCTAGTAGCGATCGTTTTGAACTAGTTAGACAACAAAAAGAAAAAGAAGCCGGAGACACTCTTCCTGGCAATGCTTCATATGTCGAAGTAAACGTTGCTAAAAATAGAAACGGTGCCACTGGAAAAGTTCCACTATTCTTCTATAAAGATTTTGGCCGTTTTGATTCTCCTTCAAAAGCATGGGTAGACGCAATGAGAGAAGTCGAAGATAGCGTAGCGGCGGACTAAAATGTATTTTAATATCATTGCAAGCGGTTCAAAAGGTAACGCCACTTTAGTAGTGGAAAAAGACACAATCATCCTAATCGATATGGGAGTTACTTTAACGCGTTTAGAAGCAGGCTTATCTGAAATTGGCAAGAAGGTTTCAGATATAACTGGTGCAATTATTACACACGATCATAGCGACCACACCGCAGGAATAAAGTTTTTACCTAAAAACAAAATCTATGCTTTAGAAGGCACGATTACCGGAACGGGCTCGCATATTATAAAAATAAATGAACCATTTCTTGTAGGAGATATTACCATTACTCCAATTAAAATATCGCATGATGCAATAAATCCATGTGGTTTTGTTTTAGAATTTGGAAACGAAAAACTATCATATATCACCGATACTGGCTATGTTTTAAACGAGACTTTGCCAATTCTTAAGAACCCGAGCTATTTAATTATTGAAAGCAACCATGATATTAAGATGTTGCTTAAAACGAATCGTCCGATGGAGCTAAAACAAAGAATTTTGAGCGATCATGGACATTTGTGCAATGAAGATTCTGCGATTGCAACATGTGGGATAATTGGCCCAAATACGAAAGAAGTCGTACTCGCACATATTTCTGAGGAGGCAAACACGCCAGAAATGGCATTAGAGGCATATCGCAAAATATTGAACTACTTTAATATCGATAGCGACTCATTCGTGTTAAAAGTTGCTTGCCAATGGAAATCTTTGCTCGGAGGGAACTATGAAAATTAACCTTTTAGTAATCGGTAAAATTAAAGATTTATATCTAAAGCAAGGAATTGAAGAGTATTTAAAAAGACTTTCTAATTATTGCGAAGTTTTAGTGAAAGAATTTGATGATGAATCTATTGTCGATAAGCCCAGTAAAAAAGAAATCGAAATAGCTACAGATAAAGAATGCGAAAGAGTGTTAAAAACGATTAAAAATACTGACTATGTTATAACTTTAGATCTAGGCAAGAAACAACTTGATAGTAAGGGATTTGCAGAGTTTTTATCGCAAAAGTTTAATACTTATGGTTCGCATTTAACATTTGTCATTGGTGGCTCATACGGTCTATCAAACAATCTAAAAAAACGCGCTAACGATAGCATTTCTCTTTCCGCTATGACTTTTACTCACCAGATGACTAGGCTTATTTTTCTTGAACAAGTTTATCGGGCGTTTAAAATATTGAATAATGAGGTATACCACAAATGAAATATAAAGAATGGAACGAATTAAATATTATCGAAGACAAGAAGAACCCCTTTAGTACACTTTTTGAATATTCAAGTGGTGAAAGATTCTATATTGAACCAGTGTTTTACACGAAGTTTAAGGCAATGCTTGACCATCACCCAGAAAAGAGAACTGACATAATTGAAGAAATGAAGAGAATTGTTTTAAAAAACAAGCGAGTTGTATTTACTGGGTCATTTGACTTTCCAAGAACCAACGCTCCTGACTATATATTTCTTGAACTAGAAGATATAACAAATCTCTTAAAAATATTCGTCGAAGATAAATCTCGTGGATCCGATTACGGAGACTAATAAAAAACCTCAGAATTTAACTGAGGTTTTCTTTTTGTTTTTATCTACCGGTAGGTTTCAATTGTCTCATTGACAGCCACATCACGCGTACGCCAAGTAAGATAATAAAGAACATAACGGCGTATTGTTGCAATATAAATCCAAGAATTAAACTGAGAATAGCTGGTGAGACCATTGCCCATGAACTAATCTTTTCGCAATCGCCGAAAGTAAAGACGTGGAAAATGTTTTTCTTGCCTCTAGTGAGTAAGAACACCATGAGGCCCATGAAAACGCCTAGGACTGCGTATATTCCTAAAGAAAGAAGACTTGAGAACAGTGTATTCTGATCTCTTAATGTTAAGAACGATTCATTGAAGAGATTGGTCCAGTTTTGAGTAACAGCTTTAACATATGCAGCATTAGCAAGATTTGTATGATTCTCCACATCAACTGGAATAATACTTTCTTCAAGAGCGAAGTGGCTTATTTTGGTGCCAACGGCAGTATGTAAATAATCACCGGTGACATTTCCATAAGCAGTTGTGGTATTTGGATTAAAGACGTATGCCGCTAGTCTTTCGGTTCCAAGAATAATAACGGTTGGAGAATAAAGACTAGGTGCGGTTGACTCTGAACTTTCTGATTGGACATATTTTGTTTGACTACCAATGATGTACTGCCTTGCAATAACATCCTTAACAGAAGCGGTGAAGTCACTACCGGTTTCTTTAGTAAAATACACCAATAAATCATATTGGTCAGTATTTGAATTAACGTATGCGTATTGGACGCCTGTTAAATCGTATGTGTAGTTTGTAAGCCACTTATCTTCAGTATCTTCCATATAGTGATGATCATTAATTTCTAGAGATATTCCTTTTTCATACATGTCCATGGTGAAAGAAGTAATAGTGTTATCAAAGCTTCTCATCCCTTGAGAAAAGAATGACGATCCGGACAGATTAGCGTTGTAGACGGTTACTGGTATAACCGGGAGAGCGATTGATATCACGAACATTATCAATGCGACCCACCAGCGATTGTGTCTAGCGCCATCAATAGCGCGTTGGTTGCTAATTAAGCTACCAAATATGTTTTTTAAATTTTCTTTTGTTTCTGGTTTCATTTTCTTTTTCATAATTTTTCCTGCTTGTTTATTGTATGGGAATATTATCTATTTTACAAATAGAATAAAACTAACGGTTTTCCAACTGTTTTATTAAAAATAAAGATTACCAATGTTTATATAAATAAAAAAAGAGACTAAGTCTCTTTTATTTAAGGATGATTAATTAGTAATTTTTCCTCTTCGATTTCTTTTTTATAAAGCAATTTGAGTATTATCGGTGTCAGTATGGAAGATAAAATAATGAGCAATAGGATGAAAAACATAATTCGCGGGTCGATCATATTTTCGTCAATTCCTTTTTTCGCACACACAATCAATACTTCTGCGCGTGCCATCATTCCAACACCCAATTTGGCCGAATCCTTTAGATTGAATTTGGTAATAAGTCCACCCAATCCTGCTCCTACAACTTTTCCAAGTAGTCCGACTATGACAAAAGCAATACCGAACATCGAGTATTCCCAGAATTCAGAATTGAATGTTATCGGTGTGGTGAAAAGCATCATTCCAATACTTGCAAAAAAGATTGGACCAAATATAATTCCGGCCTCACTATCGGCTTTTGAATCAATGTAATCTCTTGATCCGGTTTCTGAAATCAATAATCCGGCCATAAAAGCGCCAGTAATGTCGGCTACACCAAAACAATACTCGGCTGCCCATGCTAATAAAAACGCTAATGCAAATCCAAATACTGGTATTCTACGGTGGTTAGGCCACTTCTTATTGAGCCATGAAAACAATTTGTTGATTGGTTTCCATAAAAGGAAACAAATAGCAAAGAATCCGACCATAAAGATAATCAAGACTACGATATTTACCCAATCAATACCAAAATCAATACCAAATGGTAAACCACTGTCGCCAGTTCCAGTCTTGCTTAACGAGACGATAAGAGATAGTAAAATGATTCCAATAATATCATCTAAAACTGCCGCGCTAATTAAACACGCGCCAACTTTAGAATCTAATTTTCCTAATTCTTTAAGTACAGTAACGGTCACTGAAACGCTTGTTGCAGTCAATAGAACACCATAAAATAAGCAAGAGAAAAGGCCAGTTATACTGAAGCCAGTTGGTGTAAACACTAAAGTATTTAAGAAACCCATTGCCACACCAAAACCAAATATTAATGGAAAAATTACTCCTAAAGAAGTAATGACAAGCGCTGATTTACCTGTTTCTTTTATCTTCTTAATATCAGTTCCAAGGCCGGCGCTAAACATAATAATAATGACGCCAATTTTTGCGAAGTCGTTTATTCCTTCCATGACACTCGTCGTAAAAATCGGTTGATTAGGAATTAATGTTATTGCTCCTAATAAAATTCCCGCCACTAAATATCCAATTACTTGCGGAACCTTAATTTTTTTAAGGACAATAGCAAATAATTTTGAGAAAAACAGAATTAGTGCGAACGGAAGAAGAATCATGTAGGGTTTAAACCCACCCGCTGGGTCTGGACTAATAGCCAGAATATTTAATAAGTTTTGCATACAATTTTCAATTATAATCTTTAATGCATTGTTTTCAATGAAATAGGCATTTTTCTTTTGAATTGAATAATCATTAGATTATAATGTAAACGCAGATGGGGCTGAAATGGTTTCGACAGGGATGCTTGCCTTGCTTAGGCTGCAGTCGTGTGGTGACGTTATCACCAACCAAAAATAACTGACAACAGTTATATGAGCGCCAATCGCGCTCAAGTTTGCTGCGCTGCTTAATTAGCTTCCGTATATAGGAACCGACCAAAAGGCCGGACAGCACGGATTCTAGGGTTTAGCCTATTACGCCTAGAAAATCCGTCATACAAATAGGATAAGATCTAGCAGTTGACAAGTTAGCTAGGTACGAAAAATTGTTTGGCTCGCAATTCACGTTTTGTCGATATTGTCGGTGAATTGTTAAAACTCAATGTCGTCTAAACTGTAGACGCCTTTGATGGGCCATCCTTGGACACGAGTTCAACTCTCGTCAGCTCCACCATCTTAAAAACAACACCTTTATCGGGTGTTTTTTTATTTATTGAAAACAGCGCAGATTACGAGTGAAAACCAACAATTCATGCTTTTTTGCAGTCTTTTAAAAAGGTGGTTGTTTGCATTATTCATTATTAATAGTTAAAATGCTTTCGTATACTATGAATTCAAGTAGTTTAACTATTAGTTACTTAATCGCAGTTTTTGTCTCGCTAGTATTTTTAAGTTTTTTGCTTTTGTCAAAAATTGCAAAAACTAAAAAAGATAATGCAAATCGCAATCTGAACATCGTGCTTAAGATTGCTTCTTTTGTATTAGTAGGAGTCTTTATTCTGCGCTACATGCTTTCTAGCGATTCAGTACGTAATACCTCAAACCTTTTAAATGGAATTTTTGGTAATAATCAAGTGGCGAATGGATTTGCTTTCGTCTTGCTTCTTTTGTATTTTCCGGCACTTTTAATCACAATTCTTAGATCCTTTATAGATATCAAAACGCTTAGACTCCTTAACAAATGGTTTGCTTTTCCTATTTCTGTTATTAGTTTTTTATTGATGTTTGTCTTAGCAAAAGGATTTGAAGATTTCTCTAATATTGATTTAATAAACTGGATGGTTCTAGTGTTGTTCGCAATAGAGATTGGCACAATGCTGTCTGTTTCAACAATAAATTTTGTTAAAGATTTCAAAACAGATATAAGGAATAACACAAAGCAAGACATCATCTATGCTGTTTTGATTGGACTGTTGGCGCTAATATATTGCGCCCCGGCGTATTCATTGCAATATTTATTCGGATCGTACTCTTTAAAGACATATATCATTGATTTAAGTTTCTATCATCGGATATTTGTATATGTAGTTTTGTTAATACCTGTTGCGATTTATCTAATATATTGGCACCGCAGTGATGAGGAACGAAAAGTTGTAATGCTTATTCTCACGCTTGGCTGTCTAACATCGTTCTCAATCGATTTCAAAATTATCGACATGTTTACGTTCACGCCAGAGTTTAGCGTTAATGTCACCAGCTTGCCTCTGCACCTTTGCCATACGGCCATGTATACGGTTCCACTATGTATTATTTTTAAGAAAAACAAATTCTTTAAAAACTTGTTTTATTTCACATACTTCATCAATGTTTTTGGTGCTCTATGTGCTATTCTTGCACCAAATTATGGAGATTCAATTGCTAGTAACTTATTTGGAACTGGACTATGGGTATTCTGGATAAACCATTTCGACGCAATGATGATGCCCTTATTAGCGGTGGCGTTTAAAATATTTGCTAGACCGAAGTTTAAATACATGATGTGGTCACTGTTTTTCTTCGCCATCTATTATGTTTGTATTTTATGGTTGGATGTATGGTTTGCTAACTACAATCCAAATGTCGATTACTTATTCTTGAACAGTACATTTATTCCTGATAAAGCTGGCAATTTTATCGAACAATTGATAATGGTTCCTGCTCAATTCAGTGCTGGAGGACTTACTTTCAAATTCTATCCAATCTATCAAACATTATTCTTTGTAGTTTATATTGCTGTTGCGTTCTCTATGTGGTACATCTACGAGATTGGTTTTAAAATCGCCGATTCTTATCGCGACATTTATGATCGCAAGCAAATAATCAAAAGAGAAAAACTAGAATTCTTGTCAAACAGTAAAACTGTTAAGGGGGATGTCATCATGGAGCAAAAGCACGAGGCAGAATTGGTATTTAAAGACTTTTCTAAGAAATATGGAAATTCTGATGTGTTCTCCGCTGATCATGTTAATTTGGATGTTCACGCGGGAGAAATCTTTGGTTTCTTAGGACCAAATGGTGCCGGAAAATCAACATGCATAAAGACCGCTATTGGAATACAACCTATTACATCTGGTCAAATCATTGTTTGTGGCTACGATGTAAAGGCACAGCCTGTCGAAGCGAAAAAGCTCATTGGTTATGTTCCAGACCACTATGCTTTATATGAAAAATTAACTGGAAGAGAATACATAAATTACATTGCAGATCTTTACGGTGTAAGCAAAGAAGACCGCAATGCAAAAATTGCAAAATATATAGACCTTTTTGAACTATATCAAGCTTTCGATAATAGAATGCAAACGTATTCCCATGGTATGAAACAAAAAATCGCCATCATGGCGGCGCTAGTTCATAACCCAAAGATATGGATATTGGATGAGCCTCTTACGGGTCTAGATCCAAATTCGATTTATCAAGTTAAAGAATGTATGAAACAACATGCTGCAGAAGGCAACATCGTCTTTTTCTCAAGTCATATCATCGATGTAGTAGAAAAAATGTGCAACCGAATCGCTGTAATTAAAAAAGGCAAAATATTAGCCGTTAGAAATGTTGCAGATGTCGAAAAAGAGTCGAGCCTAGAAGCATATTATATGAATTTAGTTGGTGACAACGGAGACGAAGATTGATGCCGAGTAATAAAAAGCCGAAAATTAAAACTCGATTCAAAGATGGCTGGAAAGCACTTTGGATTTTAACCGCTATGCAGTTGAAGGATAGATTCTCTTTCTCATTTTCTGCTGACAAAAAATCAGCGATTATGAAAATAGTTGCTTTCGCCCTCGGTTTTATTGTTATTACTGGCATTTGTTACGGATTTATATACCTTTTTGGTTTTTTGAGAATTTTCTCAATAAATAGTTTTGTTCCCGTTACCGCTATGGTCGTAGTGTTTACAGTAATGATGGGACTATCGATTATCACGTGCATATTTGGTCTTACTGACACTTTATATTTTTCGGAAGACAATCAGGTTTTGCTGGCTTATCCAGTTCAACCAAACATCGTTTTCCTCTCAAAACTGAATGTATATTACGTTTCCGAAATTATTAAGAACTTCTTCTTTATTATTCCTTTATTTATTGCTTACGGAGTTTGCTATAACTTTGTTTGGTTTTATTACCCATGGATTATCTTCTGCTTCTTACTTATTTCGCTGATACCAGTTATAGTCGGTGCACTTCTTTCGATTCCGTTTATGTGGCTTAAAGTGTTTTTGAAAAAATATCCAATTATCAATTCCGCTTTGCTTTTCTCATTATTAATTGCCTGTTTTGCATTTATCGTATTTTTGATTTTCCAATTACCAGAAAACATCAATATTACTTCAGGATGGGGTAATACTTATTGGGATATTCAAGATTTTTTAAATTCTTGGCGTCAGAATTTTTCGATAATTGATGCGATTGTCATGCTAATGGTCGGTAAAGGCGCTGATCCTTATAATTTTGCATTATTTAATCAATACACACTACCAATACTCGGAATGATGATACTAGGTTTAATTGTCTTCGGTTTAATTTCATTTCTCATCGCTAAGCCTGTGTTCTTTAAAATGGCCACCAAACCGTTCGAGTATAGTAAAAAATCAATAACCCACGATTTCAAAGTCTCTAAACAAATTTTAGAAAGTGAAATCGAAAAGATCGTATTCAAAATAAAAGGTGAAGAAAAAATTGATGAAACAGTTTATCGGAATGTGCTGAAAAAAGTTTGGAAAGAAAACCTTTTTTATAGAGGAAAAACGACCCCGAAACGCATTTTGAGAATCTTGAATTCCTCTTCTAAGTATCAGTTTGAATTGATTGAACTCACTGATTTTGAAAATTTAAAAACTAGTGGCCCGCTTTTTGTAATCACTAAAGAATATGGTGTTAAACACTTAGTTCTTTTGAAAAATTTTAACCACTTTTCGTATCAGCTATTTGATCCGATTCACCTCGAAAAGCAAAATAGATCATTTTCAAATCCGTTTGTTGCCTCTTTATATAAAGAAGTAATGATTTCGTTAAGAACCCCAGAAATTATTATTTCAAACTTTGCTCTTTTCTCTATTGCACCAATTGCCATTCTTGCGCTTAATAGAATATTTAGTGCAATGACAACTAAATTGATGGGAAACTACATGATTATTGCTTTCAATATTTTAATTATTCTACTAATTATGCTAACTAGTAGTATTGGTTTTGCCTCAATATACTCAAAAGAAGGTAAAACATCCTATCTATTGAAAAGCGCTCCGATTAACTATACAAAGAACCTGTTAACCAAACTTGTTATTAACACGTTCATTATGTTCTTGTCTGCAATTGCTACAGGCATCATCTTCTCTTTAACGAATCATCAATTATATTTTGGTTCTTGGCTCCTATTCATAAGCATATTCCTTATTTATCTTGGACATGTATTATGGTCTGCCGAACTCGATTTTATGAATCCGCAAGATAAAGTATATGCTACTACGGGTGGGAGCATTTCTAATCCAAATGAGACAAAATCGACAGTTATTGCTTTTGCGGTATCAATAATTTTTGCTCTAATCGCCTTCTTCTTGCTAAGCGAATCCAATTCCAGTGCTTTTATTAAGATTTTTATAATCGCGGCAATATTCTTTGCGGCCAGATTATATTTATTCATAACAAGAATTAAAGTATATAACACCGAAAGAGGGGAACTTGGAAGATGAAAAAGCCAATTATAGTGGTGCTCATTATTATTTACATTGCGTCAATTCTCTTCGTTGGGTTCTTTGGTGTCGAAGCGCATTTTAATGACGTAACTACCTATGTGAATGAGATTGTTTGTATCAATAGGGACCGCTACGACATCGACGGAGAGCAATTGGTATCCGTTAAGCAAACAAACGAGCATTTGACGACGATTAAGCTATTAGATTTAGGAAAAATATATAAAGACGAAAATAGAAGTTTCAAAATCGACTGGAAAGTTTTGCCTACTGACGCTACAAACGGAGATATTAGAGTAACTTGCGATGATGATGTGAGATTCACAATCGATAAAGAAAGTGGTTTTGGTGTAGTTCAGGGAACAATTCATTTCCTTGGCGAAGAGGCTCCGATTGGTTCAGGAATATTGCCGCTTATTACATTACGAGCTGCCGATGGTGATGGCGCTTATACACAAGTGAAAATTATTTATCAGAATTTAGGGGGTGTATAGACCTCAAGACTAGTATGGGTTAAAGTAAGTGTGTGCTTATTTAAATATTTATTATTAAAGGAGAATTAAATGAACAAAAAAATCTTTCCGTTATTAATTTGCGCAACGATGATCATGTCGGCGTGCGACAATCCAGGTGATTCTTCATCGGATGGAGACACGTCTTCACATTCGAGTGAAAGTGGAGACACGTCTTCAAGTACAGAATCAGAAGAACCAGATTCATCGAGCAGCGATCCAGTAGTAAAATTATCGATTTCTGGTTTTGCTCTTCCTTCCGCAATTGTTAAATTCAATGCGACCATTGCAAGTAGAGAAGATCCAAAGGATGTAGGTAAAGGAACCACCATTTATAGCGAAGACAAATTCTTTGCTACTGAAGATAATGTATACAAGGTGGGCGATGATAATCCTTTTGTTTTCTTACCAGAAGTTGAAGTTTTGGATGAAAACTTAGACCCGATAACTTTGACCTCATATCATAGTGTTGTAATAGTTGATATTCTTTTGGAAAATCAATCTTGGCACACACTTGGAGAATCCGAACTTGACAACTTTGTTTCAGTTGATAACCAAAATTCAACATTTGATTTTAAAGATGCGGCAGTGGGTGAGACATTTAAATTACATGTTTCTCCAGATGCAAATTATTACACCGTTCCAGCTTTTATCACTGAGAAAACATTAACCGTTACCATCGTCGATGGTTGGAACGTTAATACAGTGGCAGAACTATCGATGCTCGATAATTCAAATCCACTTTGGGATGATTTCAAAACCGCTCATGGACTCGACAAGACATTTAAACCAAATGGTATTATTTTGCACAATGATATAAAAATAACTGCGAATGATATTCCAGCTGGTTTCTTATACACCGTAAACGATGTTGTGGAAGCTAGAATGAAAGGTTTAAACAACTATGTTGAAGATCCGACAAATGGCGTTACCAAAGCCTCGATTGTTGGTTCTTTGAAGGATTATGTTTGTGTTTATATCCACGACACACCATTTGATGGCGAATTCCTCTTCGACGGTAACTATTTTACGATTGACGCAGAAAGTTTACCTTTAGTAAGAAAATTCCGCGATGAACAAATAGATAACTGGTCAAAATCAGAAGGTTCTCATACTTCTTTGTTTGGCTTTGCGGGAGATGCCGCTGGCGAATTAACGACTGCCGGAGATGACGGAGACGAAGCCACAGATGTTGCTATTCCAGCGCAACCAAGCACGCCACAAGGCACCGTCGTTGTGAAAAACATGAACGTAAAAGGAAATGGTAATAGGTCTAATGCCACAATCAATGCCGGCGGATTTATTTTCTCTAAATGTGGATGCAAATCCATGACATGGGAAAATGTTATTGCTAGAAAAGTTTTTACAACATTCTTCACTAGAGACAACTACGGTACTGATGAAGATGGAAATAACTACATTAGATATTGCAAAGGTTTTGACTCTTATTCTTCGATGACATATTTCTGGGCTGCTAAAAATAATTATATGGATCACACCATTTTAAAAAGATCTGGTGGAGCTTTGATTATTTGTGATGAAGTTCTATCTATTAGCGGAACCACCGTGGTCGGTCGTCAGACATCTAATTTAGTTGCCGAATCTTGCGAATTAGAGTCATGGGTAAATGGTGGCGAATCTTGGTTCGTTTCACATAATGCCTCAGCAAGTATGGCAAGTTTAACCGCTCTTGGACAAATCTTTAGCGGATATGCTGCCGCTCATGTAAATCAAACAAGTCACAACATCGTTAAAGATGGAAAGATTAATCTCATGGCGCTTTTGATTACAGGCGGAAATGTCTTTGACAATACTTATACACAACTAGAATCGACGATATCGATTAATAATTCCGCGACACCGCTAGATATAACCAAAATTTTCTCTGAAACTCCATATGGTTATGCTTCTAGTAGTACCGCCGCACTTTTGCTTCAATCAGCCGAGGGTGGCTATGGTATGTTTAACGGAGTTAGCGACTTCCTTTCTATCGGAAGCGATATGAATCCACGTCAATTCCAAAGTACTGCTACCGATGTGGCTGGTGGAAGCCAAGATCCTTACGTGATTGAGGCTTGGCAAAATATGCTAAAATTCTTTGATGGTCAATCGATGAACCTTTATTTGAAGCCTACTGCACAATCTAATTTCGTTGGTTGTGTACTTGGATATTTACCTGTTGCCAACTAAGAACAAATTAATTTATTAGGGCTTTCCTCGGTAGAAGAAAGCCTTTTTTTGTGAAAAAAACATTCATAATGTCTTACACTCTACTTTTCGTTTACCATTATTTTTAAATATCTACTCTCTTTTCTATAAAAGTATCGTGAATTAATCTTGATTAATAGTTAGATTATGGTTGCGTATTTAGGAGGCCTTTATGAAAATTGCAGTATCAGCTGAATCCACAATCGATTTATCAAAAGCGCAATTAAAGGAATTCGACATTAAAATTGTTCCATTTGCGGTTACCCTCGGAGACAAAACTGCTTTCGATGGAGAAATTACTCCTTTAGAAATATTTGATTTCGTCGAAAGAACCGGCGAATTACCTCGCACTAGTGCGGTTAATGAATATCAATTCGAAGAACATTTTAAAGAAGTTTTGAAAGATCATGATGCGATAATACATTTCTCTTTAAGTTCGGCCTTATCTAGTGCCTATCAAAATGCTGTTTTGGCATCTAAGAAGTTTGAAAATGTATTTGTAATCGACACCAAGAGTTTATCAACTGGGATAGCCTTGTTAGCGATATACGCTCATAATCTAGCCCTAAAAGGAGAAGAGCCGAAGAACATCGTCGAGAAATGCATAAAAAGAGTGCCTTTCGTCCAAGCTTCATTCGTTCTTAATAACCTAGAGTATTTATATAAAGGTGGAAGATGTTCATCACTACAAAGATTTGGCGTTAACCTTTTCAAAATCCGACCACAAATTCTCGTTGTTAATGGCGGCATGATATCGGGTAAGATGTACCGTGGAAAAGATAATGTCGTGGTGAAGAAGTACTGTGATGACACTCTGGAATCATTCAATAATCCAGATAAGTCATTAGCGTTTGTAACTGCAACCAATTATGAAAATGAAATATATGAAATTGCTGAAAAGTGTTTGCTCGATAAAGGCTTTAAAAAGGTTATTAGAACAACTGCAGGAAGCACAATAACCAGTCACTGCGGAGATAAAACAATAGGAATTCTCTTTATCAACGACGGCGAGCAAAAATAATACTTCCTTGTTTTCTTAAATAACAAGCACTCTAAAGAGTGCTTTTTAAATACATTTTTGGTTTTTTGCTTATCAAGTTAGTCCAATTCTACTCTCCGTTTAGGCATTTTAAAAAGTTCCACTATTTTTTATCTTTCGGTATCGTGCCAAATTTAACAAAAACTTATAAAGTGTGTATTGCCTTTAAAGGAGGTAGCCTTATGAAGATTGGAATTTCAGCAGAATCAGCTATCGATTTACCAAAAAACCTTTTGGATGAATATGCGATACAGACTGTACCATTTACTATCACTCTTGGAGATAGAACCGAATTTGATGGAGTAATCACTCCTGATCAAATATTTGCTTATGTTGACGAAACAGGAAAACTTCCAAAGACAAGCGCGGTAAACGAATATCAATTCGAAGAACATTTTAATAAGTTATTAAGCCAATACGACTATGTAATTCATTTCTCTTTAAGTTCAAAGCTTTCAAGCGCATGCGAGAACGCAAGAAAAGTTGCGAGTCATTTAAATGGGCGCGTTCGAATTATTGACACTCGCACACTTTCAACCGGAATTGCGTTGCTTGCAATATACGCTAGAGAATTAATCGACAAAGGCGAAGATATTGATGCCATTGTTTCAAAGTGTGAAGCAAGAGTGCCGCACATTCAGGTTTCTTCTGTTATTAACAACTTGAATTATTTATATAAAGGTGGAAGATGTTCTGCTCTACAGAGATTTGGCGCCAATCTTTTTAAGATTAGACCGCAAATCACTGTTGTAGACGGGGGAATGGCGTCGCGCAAATTATATCGTGGCAAGGACGCTGCAGTGGTTAAAAAGTACTGCGAAGATACTTTAGAAATGTTTAGTAATCCAGATAAATCAATCGCGTTCGTCACTGCGACGAACTATCCAGATGAAATCATAGATATGGGTGAAAAACTATTAAGAGATTTCGGTTTTAAAAAGATATTAAGAACAACCGCTGGAAGTACAATAAGCAGTTACTGCGGGGATAAAACAATCGGTGTGTTCTTTATCGACGATGGCGGAAATAAATAAAAGCGCCTCGTAATGAAGCGCTATTTCTTATTATCTTTAGGTAGATTCGAATCATCTAACGTTTTGTCTTTTAACTTTAGCGTTTTTCTTAAAAACTCGGGTATCTTAAGGAAGTACCATAAGATAATCATTATTTGAAATGGTATAGCGATTATAAATACTAAAAATGAATTAGGAATCACAAAAATCATTTGCATCGGGATAAAGATACTTAGCGCCACTGTCCATGCAATAAGACTTACACTGATACAAACAAGGATTCGATTTCCCCATATTCCAGAGAAAACCGTTAATACAATAGCGCCAGCAACTGATGCAAAAACCCAAGTTAACCACATATATTCACTTAGATTTAGTAAAGATCCAAAAACATAAACAACAGCAGCAACCAGCCAAACTAATACAAATGAAAGAAGAGATACAATTAAGTGTTTTTTCCAACTAGCTGGGTGGTAGGCCTTTCTTTTTTCTGAAAAGAAGTCAGATAATTGAACTCCGTAAAAATCGGCCAAAGCTTTCAAAACAAAAACATCAGGAGCGCATTCTCCTCTTTCCCATTTAGAAATTGCTTTGTCAGAATAATTAAACTTCTCAGCGATATCTAATTGAGTAAAACCAGCGGTCTTACGGTAATACACTAAATTGCCTGCAAGTATACTTGCTAAGTCTTTCTCTTTTGTCATGCTTATATAATATATTAAAAATATTTAAATGCAAATTGTAGAACTTTTCCCTCTACTCCCAGTAGACCTAACGCGTGAGCGCGAGGAGCAGAATAGAATTTGTCACTGTTTAGTAAAATTTCATTTGTCTTATTTCTTTTTCGTTTTCACAATGTTAGATTATTTGTAGAGAAAAAAAGGCCTGATAATTAAGGCGCTCGAGACACATCTTTGTCTGTTTTTTCTAGCCACTCAAAGGAGAACATATGAAAAAGTACATTGGACCAGGAGATCATGAGTTAACCGATGAAGAAAAAATTGAAATCTTGATGGCGATGCAAGATGCCTCAGACGAAGAATGTAATTGTGATCACGGAATAGAAGAAGAGGGCAATAACTACTTCTTATAATAAGTTCTTACATTTATATCAAAACCGGCTAGTCCGGTTTTTTTATATCTATAAAATTGTGGTAAAATGCAAATATGACAAAAAAGGCTTTAGTTCTTCAAGGCGGTGGACTTCGTGGAGCTTTTACAGCAGGAGTTCTCGATGTCTTTATTCAAAACGGAATAGAATTCGACTATATAATCGGTACTTCTGCTGGAGCTTTAAACGGGACTAACTATATAACAAAGCAGGTCGGGCGCTCTTTTGGGATTATTTATGGATTTTGTCACGACCATCGATTCGGTTCTTTTTCAAATCTTATTAAGAATCACAATTATTTCGATTCAAATTATTTGTTCAAAGATATATCGGAAAAGATTTTACCTTTTGATTTTAAAACTTTTAATGAATCAAAAACTGTTTTTTATTGCGTTGCTACTTGCTTACAAAATGGAGGCGCTACTTATTTTTCGAAAGAGAGAAGCGATTTTTGGAAGTGTTTGGGTGCTTCGATGAGTTTGCCTTTAATCTCAACCCCAGTAGAAATAGACGGTAATGAATATCTAGATGGTGGAAATAGTGAACCGATCCCTTTTAGAAAGCCAATGGATGAAGGCTATCAAAAAATTGTTATTATTGAAACTAGAGAAAAATCATATCGAAAAGAAAATAGAAGATTAGCCAATCGAATATATAATAGGCTATATGATAATTATCCAGAATATTTAAATTGTCTTCGCGAATACTCGAATATATATAATAATAGAGTCGAGACAATTGAATTTTTGGAAAAGAGCGGAAAAGTCTTTGTAATTAGACCAGACAAGCCAGTTTCGGTTTCTAGAACGGAAAAAAACAAAGAAAAGATTAAAAACCTTTACGACGATGGAGTGAGGGTTGCTAAAGAACTTCTAGATCCTCTTCGAAAATATATAGGAGAATAAAAATGGAACAAAAAGCAAAGATTAAAGAATTTAGCTCGTTAATTGCCTTTTTTGTATTTGAGCTTCTTTCCCTGGTTGCATTTACTCTCGGGAATTCAATAATTCTTTATAGCGGACTATCTATAGCGATTGCGATTTTTGTTATTTTCACTGGTTATAAAGAATTTAAGAAAAAAGAGTCGATGAGTTTTTTAATCTTCCTTATTCCTTTATTTATATTTGGCGCGTTAACCGCCTTTAGTCCTTTCTCGCTTTCTAATGTGTCGATAATTGTTAACATTCTTTCGTTTCTTGGAATTATGTCTTTTGCTCTTATTGGATATCTTTCAAAATCTATGCCAGGATTTAAAATTTCTACGGCTTTGCTAATAATTTATGGTTCATTAGCGGTGCTGGTATTTCTTTCTCTTTTGTTAACGATGATAGCCTATGTTCCATTTTATCCATTTCTTTATAACGGCATGGCTGTTTACTATAATGGAACACCATATCCAGCATATACTGACGCTAAACAACTGATGGGATTCGCTTTTTCTGATGTTTCATTAGAGTACTTTTCCTTATTTTCAACTTTGCTTTTTACTAGCGTAGTCGCGCTTAGATTCATAAATAGAAAAGAAAATCGTCTTGAATTTGTCCTTTATTGTGTGTTCGCTACGCTTGGTTTATTGAGTTTAGTTTTAACGATTAATAAAATCAACGCGATAACAGATGTCCTTGTTATATTCTTCTTATTGTTTGTTACTTTCTATCCAAAAAAAGGTATGGGCGCCAAGGTTCTTAAATATCTATTCTTCGTCGGTCTTGTTTGTCTATTCTTGGCCTTCGTGGTTTTCTTTGTTAACTCTCAAAGCGAGTGGACATGGGCTGCGCCAATTCAAAACATGATAAGCGGCAGTGGGATACTAAATAAAGTATTTAATACTAATAGAATTTCCTTAGCGATTAAAAATACATTAGATGGATGCATTACTTCTGGTAGATTCTTTGGTTATAGTGGACCAGCATATGTTTTGATCGACGGTAGCTATTTATCGAAATCATTCATATTTGATTCCATTTTGACTTCTGGTGTTTTGGGTGCTTTATCTCTAGTTATATTCATTGTATTCAGTTATTTCTCACTCAAGAGATATTATGTTTTTTCAAAAGATAATGATGCGTACAAGAATTTAATAATTGCCTTCTTTGGCACTTTCCTAATTTATGGCATGTTCGCACTCGAAAGCAGTCCAGAAACACACAATATTTATATTCAACCGTTGACGTGTAATGCGATGTTCTTAATAACAGTATTCTTAGTCGGTTATTCCTATACTGCTAAAAAACGTGAAACTGAGGTGATTGCTAATGCATAATTCGATTAAAAAAGTATCTCTAATTCTGATGGTCGGAGTCTTGTCTTCATGTGGATACAACCTTAAAGAAGTATACGATGGTGATGCATATAACTCACCATTGTTCGGCGAAAATTACTATCGAGTTTATGATTCAGATATCGATCCAAATAATCCAAATAATAAAATTAACGAAACTGCCGATATCGAATTAAATAGCGACGCTGATTTAGTTGGCCTAAAGTATACCGATGCTTGGGGATTAGATACCGCTATTCCTAATACAAATCGCGGAGAAACCGAATACGATCAAGGTAAACTTCATTATTTTGGTTACGAGTATCCAAAAGATGATCCTAGTTTGATTGGTGTCGGATATGGCCCGACAAGAAGAATGAGCCGTATTGACTCGATTTTCTCTTATGGATACGTATCAAAATTATTTGATGGTCAAATGTTTTGTGGTGGCCTTTATGAAAGAGCAAGAGTTCAAATCGACAACACTGGTTTTGGTCGACTTTTTGAAAAAGAGGTAACCGATCAGACTGGCGCCTATTTTGCCCTTAATTTAAAAGGCGCTGCGAACAGTATAAGTGGAACAACGGACATTCAAGCACACATGTCAAAGGTAAATCTACACATCTCTTTCTTTTTAAGAAACGGCAGTGGATACAAAAAAGTCACCGCATCATATGTGATTAATGAAATGCCGACAAGATACAATGAAATGCCTGATAATTATGTATTTTTTACCTTCGCGTTAAATCCAGAAAGAATCGACATCAAAAGATGCGCTGGATTCTCGATTGCATATGATTTATTAGATGATGGAATTTATACAGGAAATCCAGATATTCAACACGCTTTGCTTCTATATGAAATGACAATGCCTTTTACTTCTTGGCGCTGATTTATTTTTTGTCGATATCAATTTTAAGCCATTTACCGATCTCGTTATCGGCTTTTGGGTCATCGAATATAAGAGTTCCTTTAGCGGGGGTAAAAGTCATCTCCGATAAATAAACTTTTCCGTCGATATTATACAAATCCACTCTTACGAACGGGAATGGTTTTGCGAGTTTCTCAGCAATCTTCACCATTTCATCCCAATTATCGGGTTTAACTAGTTCCTTACTAGTTTTTTTCCAGCCATTAAATTGCGCTCCATCAAAAGGAGTCCAATCGATATAGTAATTGTTATAGCGAATGTCGGTTCCTCTACCGGTGACGACATACATATATTTAGCGACACCGTTAAAAACATGAATTTTATATTCCGTTGGAGCCTTACCTAAGTATTTTTCAATAATGATTTGCGGTTTGATTTTTGAATAATGCATTTCGACGGTTTTCTTACCGTAATTTGTTCTTAACCACCTGCGGAATTTAATTCTTAAAAGTGGGATATCGATGGTGCTCTTATCTAAGCAAATGTAATTAAACGCACACGCATGGGAACACTTCATAACGAATTGATCAGGTAGTCTTTCAAAATCAATTTCATCAAAACTATCGTAGATTCCATAAATAGGAACTAGGATACTTTTTAACTTGTTTTCCGTGACATATTCTCTTACCCCGACTCGACCTGCACATTTCGAAACAAGATCGTTTTTTGGATATGTAAAAAGTCTTAAATACTGAAGTTTTTCAGTGTATTTTGTTGGGTTTTTCAAATTGAGTTCATTATGAGTTATATACTTATACTGGTATTTAACATACCAAATTTTTGAAATTGATTTTACAATTCCTCGAAAAGGAGATACCAACGCTCTTTTTAATTTGTTTTCTTTGAGATTTTTGTTAGCCATATGTTTTTAGTATACATTCTTTTTCTTTTTGTTGTGATAAACTGTAAAACATGCCACTAAAGAATGCATTTAAAAACAAAAAGAACTATATATTCGGTGGAATACTATCATTCATCGGTTTTTTACCTTTCATCATTGAATCAATTCTCAATATTCCAGCTTTAAATAGCGGCGGTGGAGAATGGTATGTTTACGCAACTGGTCTTATTGCGACACTATATTTTTTAATTGGCTTTATTTGGGGCGATTTATACTCTGCTAATATTCGTCGTAAAACAAAGAACTGGGATGGTCCGCTGCCAGAAGAAGTTAACACCTCTGCTTGGAACAGAAGACTTCCCTGGTGGATGGCGACCGTTCTAGTGGTCATTCTCTTAGTTGTTATATCTTTAATTTTTACTTTTACTGGTCATTACCCATATTGCTAGAAAAAGTCACGCTACTTGTAGTTGCGTTCTTGAAGAACGCTTTTTTTCTTAATATATGTTTACATATATTTTTCGCACACGCGTAAATTAGTATTTGATTTTGAATGGTCATCGTAGTATTTTATTAACAATCATTCAATGATTGATATTTTCGAAGGAAAGGAGAAAAAAAGAATGAAAAAAACTACAAAGGTTTTAGGTCTTTTGGCTCTCGCTGGCACGTTAGCTGCATGCGGCAACCAAATGAAAACTGGTGTTATTCCTGATAGCGACCCATATTTTCCAGGAAAAGTTGTGAAGTATGAATACAACTCATTAGTCGCTACTGCTATCACCGAGTTGAACTACCTCAAAACACAAGCAGGTGCTTCCGCAACCCATTTTGCGAACTTTGAAGATGGACTTCTCTTACATAACAACTTTAGTGTTCTAGAAAAGAATCTCGCTACCAAAGTAACGCAAGTGAACTCTTACAAACAGTTCGACATCGACATTAGGTCAGGTGTTAAATGGGTTAGTTTTAACGGGGAACAATACGCTCCAGTTGTTAATGGTATTGCCACTCCACAATTCGTGTCTGCTAATGACTTCGTCTCGAGTGCAAAAGCAATCTTGACGGCGCCAAACGCTTCTGACACAGCGTACTTGATTTACAACTTCGTCGATGGTGCAATCGATTTCTACGAGGCAACATACCTCATGGATAAAATTGCTAACGGAGGTTCTGCCTGGGCTCAATATAAGGACAATGCAAAATTTGCCACTAAATTGAACTCTCTCGTCAAAGAGAAAACAGGCATCGATCCAAATCACACAGCCGACGAGGTCGACGACATTAAGAACTTTAAACAAGTTGGTATCAAAGTGATAACTGAACCAGGTGCTCAAGGTGGAGGATCGATTCGATACACACTTAAGAACAACGCTGTTTATTTCCCAACATTATTAACTTACTCTTGCTATCTTCCAGTGAACGAATATTTCTTAAAGGAAATCAGATTCACAAACTTTGGTTCCGCTCCAGACAAATTGCTCTATTGCGGACCATATAGATTGACGAAATCTAGTGAAGTTGAAATCGTTTATGAAAAGAACGAATCATATTGGAACTTAGATAAGATTCACGTCGATAGAATTCACTATCAAGTCGCCCCTGCAGATGCAAGTTACGATTATACTCGTACAGAATTTGAACAAGGACGTATCGATGGATTTACGATTAGTACAAAGGATACCGAAGGATGGCAAAAATACATTACTGGTCCTCAAGGTACCGGCACTATTCTCAATCCATACAACGCATATGTTAACTCTCGTGATTACGATTACATCGATTACGTTTACGGTTTAAACGTTAACGTCTATCGTGCTAGTAACACAAGAACTGGCACAGTCTCTGGCAAATCATATGCCACTACTGGATTTGGTGGTTCTACTGCAACAGTTAAGAACACCGAAAAAGCCCTTCTCATTAAAGAAGTTCGTGACTTAATCATCGCTTCTTTCGATATTAAGGAATACTGCAAGAGAAACAGTGATTTACCTGAATATCAAGCCCAATACATGATTAATACCTATGTTCCTCGTGGATTCGTTATGGACGATAATGGTAACGACTATACAAAGACCCACTACTACGAAGAATATGGTCTTCACAACTTAGATAAATGTGCTAGTGACACCGATCCAACCAAAGTTGATTTGAATAAAGTTGACGCAATTATTGGCCAAGGTCAATATGATGGCGTTCAAGTAGCTTACGACGATCTCGCTCCTTTAAGAGACAAGGCAACAGCAGCTATTAACGCTTACAACGCCGATAATGCATCTTCTCCAATTACTCTTCCAATTAACCTTGAATTCTATACAATTTGGAACGATGACGAGACAAAAGCTATTGATGAACCTCTCATCCTATCGATGAATCAACGCATCAATGGTATGCCAACAACTACAGCATTTACCAAAACCACTCCAAATCTCGTATTCTACGTTATCCCAACAAGTGATGTTACAACCTCTAACTATGAGACAGTTACTAACAATGGTAACTTCGACATTTGTGACACATGGGGTTGGGGACCAGACTACGGTGATCCAATGTCTTATTTGAATACCTATGCAGTAGGCGGAGACTGGAGCAGTATCTTCGGCTTCGTCGGAACTGACTGCCCTAACTATCATTTAGATAACGGAACATTGGTTCGCGATGAATCTTTACTCGGTGATTACACCGCAAAAGTTAATGAAGCAAGTAATGAGTATGAGGACCTTAATACTCGTTTCGATTACTTCGCACAAGCCGAGTACATGCTCATTAACGAATTAGGAATTTATAAACCACTCACCATGCAAGGTCAAGGACGTCAAGTATCTATCTCTTATGCAGCTGGATATGAAACTCCACAAGGCGCTTATGGTCTATCGAGCAACCGTCTTGAAGGACTATGGGTAATGGTCGATAACATCCTTAGAACAGATCGTATGAAAGCGATAAAAGCTTTTGAAGATAACAAAGCAGCTTATGCAGCTGCACACGGTGCTATCAACATTTACTAAAAGTAAATAAAATGTTAGATTCATTCAACTCATTAGGGTAGAGGCCTAACGACCTCTCCCTAATTTGTTGCATAATAGAGGAGGTAAAATGGAAAGTTATTTAATTGGCTATACAATACTTGGACTTCTAGTATTATTTGTCATATTCTCGATATTGGTTAAGAAAAGAGTATTGTTTGGAAACACGCCTTCAATGCAGAAAATATTTGCGCATCCACTTCTCCATTATTCTCTAAGAAGAATTGGCTCTGCTCTTATTTCTGTCACGCTTGCAATTCTTGTTACCTTCTTCTTAGTTAGATTAGCTCAACCGGCTGATCAAACATGCGTCCTTAAATTCTCTGGGCCACATGTCACCCCAGAATTATTTGAATTACAATGTAATGCTTGGAAAAAAGAAATGGGCTTCAGCGGCTCAATATTTGAACAATTGTGGCATTTCTTTTATTCAATCCTTCCATTTCCAAAAACATTATGTCGCGTAAGTCTAGATTCAATCACGTTGACATACACTGTTAGCGACTGCCGTAACTTTATTATCGATTTAGGTAAGATTTCTGATTTGCCAGGCGTTGAAGACGGAATTTACGTTATCGATTACATGCTCCCAAGAATGGCAATTTCATTCAAGATTGGCTTCATCGCCACTTTAGTCGAGCTTGGCCTAGGATATCCACTTGGTGTTTTGATGGCTAAGTATAAAGATGGTGCTTTTGATAAAATCGGTCTTGGATATATTATCTCGATCGACGCTATTCCTGGAGTTGCTTACTATTATATATGGATGGCCATTTTGTGTGGCCTTTTAGGCTTGCCAAGAGCATACTCCGAATCTAACTTCTTAAGCTGGTTGCCAGCGATTCTTACCATGGGCTTTACTGGTATGGCTGGTATTTCGATGTGGGTTAGACGTTTCATGGTCGACGAATTCACTTCAGACTACGTAAAATTCGCTCGCGCTAAAGGATTAAGTGAAAATAGAATCATGTTCACTCACGTTTTAAGAAACGCGATTGTCCCACTTGTTAGGTCAATTCCTGCTGCTGTTATCGGAGCCCTTTTAGGAACATACTTCCTAGAAAATATTTATAGTATTAATGGTATTGGCGCTGCCCTTATTGTTGCCAACAGCACTAAGAACGCAATGCTTTTACAAGCAATTATCATCATATCGGCATTCTTGTCGATTATTTCATATTTGTTAGGCGATATTGTCACTGCAATGGTTGACCCACGCGTCAGCTTTTCAGATGCAGACTAAGGAGGTGCGACATGGCAAAAGAAGAAAAAGATATCTTTCGCGAAGTAAGCGAAGAGACAGTTCCTGTTGAAGCAACAGTTGAACAAAATGTTGCTGATTTATTTAAAGTTGTCGGCACCACACCAGAAAACAGTGAAAAGGTCGACAGTGTTCCGTTTTCCTATTGGAGAATGACTTTCAAAGAATTATTTAAAAAACCATTTGTTATCGTTTGTTTGTTTTTAATTCTTATCGTCGTATTCCTTACTATTTTTGGACCTCTAATTAAGTTTTATCCACCTGTCATCGGACACGGTATCAACGTTTCGATGGGTGAGAAATTCTACGACCCGCCATATTACTACGGACCAGATGCTGATCACTGGTTTGGTATTTGTGGTACTAATATGGGCACTTGGTTTAAAGGCACAGACATGTGGTCTTGTGTGTGGGCCGGCGCTCGTCTATCACTTCTTCTAGGAGTTGTCGTCGCTTTAATCGACACAGTTTTAGGTATCGTAATCGGCGCTGCTTGGGGCTACTTTAAATGGCTAGACCCAATTCTAATTGAGTTCAGAAACTTTGTTAATAACATTCCAACCCTTTTGCTCGACATTTTATTAATGCAAATGTTGATGAAATATATGTCTCAATACGGTTTTGTGATTATTGTTTTCTTATTATGCGCACTCGGTTGGTTAGGACTAGCTTCGTTTGTACGTAACCAAATCATTATTATTCGTAATCGCGAATATAATATCGCTTCGCAAACCCTTGGTTCATCTTCGTGGACCATGATTAGTCATAACCTACTTCCATATCTAATCTCCGTTATTGTTACGGTTGTTTCGACTGCAATTCCAGAAGCTATTTCGGCCGAAGTCGGATTAGCGTACTTCAACCTTTCTTTTAAAATTTCAGATGGAGATATAACTCTAGGACAAGTTTTAACCCAGGCGGTCAAAGATAACGCCTGGATGTCACACCCGTATCTACTTTTAGGACCGATGATAGTGATGGTGCCGTTAACGATAGCATTCTTCTATCTAGGCCTCGCGATTTCGGACGCAACGGATCCGAAATCCCATAGGTAAAGGAGGATTTGATTATGACATTGAGCAATAAAGATAAAAATGTAGTAATTCAAGTTCGCGACCTTTCACTTGGATTTACCACTCGTGGCAAAAAGATTCATGTCTTAAGAGACATCTCTCTTGATATTATTGAAGGCGAGACTCTTGCAATCGTTGGAGAATCTGGTTCAGGCAAATCAGTATTTACGAAGGCCTTTACAGGAATGTTAGACGCCAATGGTTTTATTAGTAGTGGATCAATTATCTTCCACGGTAAAGACTTAGTTAAGTTCAAAGAGAATAAAGAGTGGCTACAGATTCGTGGTCGTAAAATTGCAACTATCTTCCAAGATCCGATGACATCTTTAAATCCACTATTCACGATTGGATATCAGATTTCCGAAGTTTTAAGACTTCACTCAAAACCGACAAAGAAACAATTAGAAAACTTTAAAATACGTAAAAAACAAGAGGATTTAGAAGAAGAATCCAAGATTCAAAAAATGACCAAGGTTCAAAAAACCGAATATCTTCTCAACAAGAAAAAAGAAAAAGAGAATCTTTTCAACACATTGTACGAGAAGGCTTTTAATGATTTAACTGAAAGCGAAAAGAAAAACCCAATAGCAAGATTTAAACTTCGTCGAGAAGTAGCGGTTGAAACCAAAGATGCTTGGATTGGTAAACCACGCGGAATGTCTCAACACGAAGCTAAAAAAGAAGCCATCAACCTTCTTCGCAAAGTTCAAATTCCAAATGCTGAAGATCGATATAATGATTACCCATTCCAATATTCTGGTGGTATGAGACAAAGGGTTGTCATCGCTATTGCCTTAGCTTGCCGCCCAGAAGTCCTTATTTGTGATGAACCAACAACAGCGTTGGACGTCACTGTCCAATCTCAAATCATCCAACTCATTAAAGAGTTACAAAAAGATTACCATTGGACCACTATTTTTATTACGCACGATTTGGGTGTCGTCGCCAATGTCGCCGATCGTATCGCCGTTATGTATGGTGGACAAATTGTTGAATACGGTACCGCAGAAGATATCTTCTATCGTCCTGCACATCCATATACTTGGGCGCTTTTATCCTCTTTGCCGCAACTAGGCAGTAAAGAAGAGCCTTTAAGTTTCATCCCAGGTAATCCGCCGTCATTTGCCTCTGAGATTATTGGAGATCCGTTTGCGGATCGTAATAGATATGCTTTGCGCATCGACTTTTTATCTAACCCACCAATGTTTAAGATTAGTGAAACTCACTGCGCTAAAACATGGTTGTTAGACCCACGAGCACCACAAGTCGAAAAGCCAAAAGTAATCGTCGAGCTTCGCGAAAGAATGGCAAAAGCCGCCGATGAATTATTAAGACACGAAGGAGGAAACGCTAATGAAAAGTAGTAAGAATAAAACTTACGTTCCAAAAGTGGATGAATTTGCGATTTCTCAACGTGAACACCCAGATAAAGACATCGTCAAAATGAAAGATGTAAAAATATCTTTTAAAATTGGTTCTCAAGAAAGAGTTATTATCAATCACTTGAACCTCAACATTAAACGCGGAGAGATTCTTGGATTAGTTGGAGAATCAGGATCAGGCAAAACCACTATTGGTCGTGCCATTATTAGAATCAATCCTGTTAGAAGCGGTGAGATTCTTTATAACAATGTTCCGATTTCCGGCAAGATATCAAAAGATCGCGAAAGATTGCTTAAAACTAAAGTTCAGATGATATTTCAAGATCCATCTGCTTCCTTAAACGAAAGAGCAAATATCGACTATGTCATTTCCGAAGGCTTAAGAGCTTATCACCTATACGATTCGGAAGAGGATCGTATGGCAAAAGTAACCGCTATTTTGGAAAAGGTTGGATTAAGACCAGAATTCCTTTCTCGATATCCACATGAATTCTCTGGTGGTCAAAGACAAAGAATCGGCATTGCTCGTTGCATGATTATGAAGCCAGAGTTCGTCATCGCTGACGAACCTATTTCTGCTCTTGATATGTCGATTCGTGCCCAAGTTCTGAACTTAATTAAGCAGTTCCAAAAAGAAGATAATTTAACTGTTTTATTTATCGCTCACGACTTATCTGTCGTTAAGTATATTTCCGACCGTATTGCAGTTATTTACGCTGGAAAGCTAGTCGAATTAGCTTCTGCCGAACGTTTATTCCAAGCTGCGCTTCATCCATATACGAAGTCATTGCTTTCTGCAGTTCCAATCCCAGATCCACAAATCGAAAAGAAGAAGAAGATTGTTGTTTATGATCCATCTATTCATAACTATACAGAAACCAATGTTCCTGAATTTTTAGAAATAGAACCAGGACATTTTGTCAGGGCGAGTAAACAAGAATTTGAAAAATACAAAAAAGAACTTAAAAGATTGGCAGGTGGAAAATAATGGCAGAACGAGATAAATACGAAATGATGGAAGTTCTTACCAAAGAGCAAGAACAAGAAGCCGAACGCCGCCGTAAAGCAAAGAAAAAGAACTATATTATCGGCCTTTCATTTACTGGTGTTTTCGCTATCGCCTTGATGGTGATATACGTTTTGTCCGCCAATGTTTGGCTTGTCGATTATGAAAACATGTCTTACATTACTTTCACTTACCCGGCTTTAGTCGAAGATGGTGAAGAAGTTACAGCGACTATTACTTCGATCAAAACAACAAGTAATTATCCTTCAGAATTTAGAATTCCAAGTCAAATCAACGGATATAGAGTAACCGCTATTGGCGACAATGCCTTTGCGGGTTGCAATCGTTTAACCAAGGTTATTATGACCGACAATATTAAAAGTATTGGTTCATATGCCTTTGCAGGTTGTGAAAATCTTTCTAGCATCACCTTTTCAAAGAACATTGAAACATTAGGTACAAATGCTTTTCAAAATACATATTTCTTTGATCATTTACCTTCAGATTCCGTTAGCGCTATCCATGGTATTCTCTTCCATGTTGGCGCATCTGTTGTTCCAAATAACACCATTATTTTAGAAAACCATGATTCAGTAGCTCCTAGTAAATACGCTACTGGATACAACATTATCTATATGGATGACTGGGTCGCGCGCGGTGATTCACAAATTAAGGTTTGGAGCGATGGCTTATTCCTTAATATGGAAGGATTGGTCTATTGCGAGCTCCCAAACATTAAGACATTTACAACTGTTCCAGTAGATACGTTTGAAAATTGCATTAATCTTGAGGGAGTTAGTTTCCCTGAATCGATCACTAAAGTGGAAGATAGTGCCTTTATGGGCTGCTCGTCTTTAGAAAACATTCAGATCTCAAGTCATATCGAGAATATTGGTAACTACGCCTTCGCTTCTTCTGGTGTCGTAAATCCTGTTCTACCAGAAACCTTGGCCACTATTGGTAATGGTGCATTTTCTGGTTGCGAAAATATAACTGAAATCAATTGGCCAGAAACCCTTACTTCTATTCCTGAAGCCATCTTCGAGAATTGCATTAATCTTACAACCTTTAACTTAACCGACGCATCTTATCAAAATGTTAAGAATTTAGGCAATAGTGCGTTTAGTAACACCAAACTTACAACTTTCGATATTCCGATGAATGTTTCAACAATTGCTGATTCTTTATTCGCCGATTCGGCAAGTCTTACGACTGTCCGCGCTTATAAAGGCGAAATTTCATATGATAAACACGGAAATGAAGTGTCGACTGGCGTTGGTCGTATCAATAGAGGCGCCTTTAATGGGTGTACATCTTTTGATTCCTTGATTCTAATCGATGAAAACCGTCAAGTTCTAACTAATGCTCATGAAGTCAATTTCCCTGTTACATGTCGAAATGTCGCAGGAGACTTATCAATTTTTGGCAACACAGCGATTACTAAAGTTACGATTCCATCGCAATTGACATCGACTGGTTATTTAATGTTTGCCCATAACGTAAACTTGACCGAAGTTATCTTCGAAAGCAAGAGAGTTGGTTCAACCCTACAAGGTACGACCAAAATCGAATATCGTTCATTCTACGATTGCCCAAATCTCACTACGATTACTCTTCCTGATAGCGTTGTCACTATCGAACAAGGAGCTTTTGAAGACTGCATTAATTTAGAGACGCTCAATCTTCCAATGGGAGATTCAACTTATCACGTCGTCCGCTCTGATACCTTTAAAAATCTCGTCAAATTATCTCACTTAGTTCTCTCTCCTGGAGTTAACAAAATCGAAACAGGAGCATTCTATGGCAACTACGCTTTAGACTATGTCATTATCCCAACAACCGTTGGTAAAGACCTCGGAATTAACTATCGCGCATTTAATAAATGCCGTCCAACTGGCTCTTCTAGCAAAATGCCAATCTTCTTAAATGTCGGCATGGATGAAATAAGTGCAGCGAAAGTAATCGATGGTTGGTATGATCCAGATACATGCCAAGTTTATTGGAAGAATCAATGGAATTATGTGGGTGGAGTTCCTACTCCAATCATTTAGGAGATATAAGAATATGAAAAAACTATTTAAATATTTAGCACTTCCGCTTCTTGTAATCTCTTTAGCGTCTTGTAACGATGTCGAAACTCCATCTAGTGAAGTTCCACTACAAGACAACTGGCTCGAAGAAGACTTATCGACGATGTCTTCAGTTCTTGGTTCAGGCAATATTATTCCTTTTAGTGGACTATTTGTCCAAGAAGGTAATGAATATGCAGTAGTCGAATATTCTAGCGTCAATAAAGTCGCGGTGGAGTGTTTGTTACCTACTATTCAATACGACGAAGAGGGACACATTTTCTATAATCCTTTAACAGATGTCGATGCTTATAAGGATTTATGCGTTGAAAGTGGCTTTACTTTAAATAACTCATTATCAAACATCGATAGCCATGACTTCTATTTATCAAAGAATGTGATAAGCACTGATAATGTCGATAGCGAAATGTGGCTTAACATTTATTTTACAGATGCTAACTACTTGATCGCTGATGCATGGATTGAAACGACACTAAACGTTAATGTATGGCCTTCTAGAACTAATTTGAACGCTTCTTATCAGGGCAATGATAACTTATTATCTATTGCAGAGATGCTCGGAAAATCCGAAAGCGATATCTTCACTCCGGCGATTACTTCCTATAGTTCGATTGTTTATCGTGCTACACTCAAGAACAATAATGTTTATGTAAGTTTATTAATAAGCACCGCTAGTAGCGGAGACTTAGATAAATTTGTTGCCGATTTAGGCAATGCCTCGTTTGCTATCGATAGCAGCAATTCAACTGCTGAACAAGATGACTATTATAACAATGTCACCAAACTCGATTGCTTCATCGATAAAGCCTCCACTGATGTCGGTGGCGGAATTCATTCATTTAAAGTAACGTTCATTGCGTATTAAAATATCCACAAATTAAAAGTCTCCAGAAACGGAGACTTTTTTATTTTTCTTCTATCTGAATTTCTTTTCTTTTTACGAAAGAAGATACGAGGTTCTCCTTCATTAATAACAATGAGCCGATATATATAATAGCGTCGATTAGAACGATAACTATGAGCGCTAATCCTTTTGATAGTTCAGAGTTTACTGGAATACTTCCGCTCCAAAGGGCCGTAATACTAAATTGTGAGTTATTAAGAGCAAGAGTAACTGCGAGAATTAGAATTGTGGCTAATAACAACTTTAGTGTATTTGCATTAAATAAAGCCTTTGAGGACCATTTCCATGTCTTGATGAGTAAAAATGCAAGAACTAGAACATCGGTGAAAACAGTGCCTATTGCGACGCCGATAGCGGGGGATAGACCATTATTAGCAAACGCTAATCCTAAAACAATTGATAACGCAACATTGACTATTGTTCCTATTAGCATCGCTATTAGATAATATTTCTCTTTTTTCATCGGAATTAGTATTTGCCCATAGATTATGTCGCTTAAAGAGTAAGTGAGCATCATCGAAGAAAGAATTATCAAAATCATCGGCGCACTTTGATAACCGCTTTCGCCGGAGATTAATGAACAGATGTTATTTGACATTGCAGCCATTGTTACTACTGCTGGTAAAACGATGAAAAAGCAGATATTCATCGAATATCTATTCAGATTATTAAAGTACTTCTTGTCTTCCTTGCCATAATAGTAAGTACTTCGAGGAATGAAAACAGTCGACAAAGACGCCAAAACACCAATAACGATTTCAATTCCTTTAATACCAACAGCGTAGCTACCTACTTCAACCTTTGTTGGGTCGATTAGTCCAAGAATAAATGAATCCGTTTGATTGTATAAAGCAAGAATAATCGACAAGGTAAAAAGAATACTTAATGGTTTAATGTATTGTTTATAGTTATAAGGCATTGTTTTCTTAAAACTAATGTACTTAGTAGCGTAAAGCATGTTTGCGATACTGGTAAAAATTGTTGATCCTGCTGTTATTAAAGCATAAATGTAAACGTGATCTTGGTTTTTAACCATTGCGACGATGAGAATCGCAGAAATTGCCAAAATAACAATAGATCTAACCGACATATAAAACTGTTTTTCTAAAGCGATAAATAGCCATTCAAACGAGAACGCGCCAGCGACAAAGTTAACCGATAATAAAAGAGTAATCGTCGACGCACTTTGAAATACGGGGACTGTTAAAATGAGACTACATAAGAGAATGAATGATAGAATCGTCGTTATTCCTTGGAGAATAAAGAAAGCTTGAACTTTGTTGGAAAGTTTTTCTTTGTCATCTCTTACGGAAACGCATTCTCTTATCGCTAAGTTCGGAATACCGATTTTGGCGAGTATTAGAAAATAATACGCAATGGCATTAGCCCAAGTGTATAGACCTAGTTGAGCATCGCCTAGAACGCGACACACATAAGGGAACGTCAAAAACGAGAGAAGGGTCAACGCAACCGTTCGAATGATATTAACGACGACATTAGTTCTTATGCTATCTTTCATTATCACCTATTATACTTAACCATTTTTAGTTTTAAAATCGTAAAAAGATACTAGACGTTCTTTTTATTTGCTAGAATTGTGTCAAATGAAAATTCTTATCGTTTGTCAGTTTTATTATCCAGAGAACTTTGTGATTTACAAAATAGCCGAAACTTTGAAGAGTTTTGGTCATGATGTTCACGTCCTAACTGGTAAGCCAAATTACGGATATGGATACATCCTTCCTGAATATAAGCATGTAATCGATGAAGAAATTAATGGAGTTAAAGTCCATCGCGTCAACCTATACCCAAGAAAAGATTCTCGAATTTCAATTATTAAGAATTATTTGTCTTTTTGGAAAAATTCGAAGAAATGGGTTAAAAAAACAAAAATTAAATTTGATGTCGTTTATTCGATGTCTCTTTCTCCAGTGACAATTTTAGCCGCTGGTAATCTATATAAGAAAAAATATGGAGTTCCACATGTTTGCCATTGTGTCGATTTGTGGCCCGAGTCAGTGCTAGTCACTAACGCTGTAAAAGAAGGTTCATTAGCTTATAGAATTCTTTACCATTGGTCGAAAAAACTATATGAAGGATGCGATCGAATTTTAGTCGGATCCCCATCTTTTAAAGATTATTTCGTCAATAAACTAAAAATGTCTGGTGAAAACATCGTTTATATTCCTCAACCATCGTTGGTCGATGATAGCGAAAGCATTAAGCCGTATAGTCTAGGCGAAGGATTCAATATTCTTTATTGTGGAAACCTTGGAAGAATTCAATTGGTAGAGATGATTCCGAACGCGATGAAATTAGTAAAGAATCCAGATGTAAGATTTCACGTCATTGGGATGGGACCGATGACTAATGAGTTTTTAAAACGCATTGCGGATTTGAAACTCGCTAATAAAGTTATTTATCATGGTCCGCTTCCTGCTCAAAAGGCGGCGCCATATTTTAAATCTGCAGATGCTTTATTTGTTTCTTTAAAATCCGAAGGTGTAGCTGGCAAAACCATTCCCAATAAATTAATTATGTCGATGGCGTTCAGCAAGCCAATTTTAGGAATGTTAGAGGGCGATGGGAAAGATGTTTTAAAGAAATCTGGCGGCGCCATATTTGCTGATCAAAACGAACAGTCATTAGCAGAAGCGATTCAGGCCATATCTACGGTTTCTTCCCTTACATTAAAAAAACTCGGCGCATTAAACCGAGCTTATTACGAGGACAATTTCGAACTAGAAAAAGTTGTTCGAGAAATCGAAAAATATCTAATCTAATTTCTTTAGGAAATCATTTACTTTCTTATTAACAGATTTTAAAGAATACAAATCGTGGACTTTTTCTTTTGCTTTGTCTCCAAGAGCTTTTCTTTCTTCTTTGGTTAAAGAAACGACATGTTCAAGAGCTTTCGCTAATTCTTTATCAGAACTCGATTTAGACCAAATGATCAAATCACCGATGACTTTTTGTAACTTACTATTCTTAACCGAAATTGTCGGAACGCCACTTTCGAGATACTCAAGAGTCTTGGATGGAATTGAATAACGATCTAAATCTTCTGAGAATGGTCGAGGGTTAATATTCGCAATTGCGCCTTTTTCATAGGCATAGCACTCATCTACCGTTATCGCACCTAGGTACTTGATATTCTTATCTCCGCCTATCGCGTCATTTATTCCTTTTACATCTGCGTGATGACCAGAAATCATTAACTTATAACCCTTGTTGGTTTTGCTAAATAATCTAAAGGCTTTAATTAAATCGTAAATGCCATATCTAGCGAGTAATGCACCGCCGAAAAAGAAATACTTTCCGATTTTCTCTTTTGGATTTGATAAGTTTTCTTCGACTATACCTTCTAAAATAAGCGATGGTTTTTTACTTACATTAAATAGTTCATCGAGTCCAGTTGTGAGAGCGATATAACCAGAATAAGCATTTGTGTGGCTTAATAAATAGACGGTATAAGATCTAGTCGTGCCGGTAATGTTTGAAGGTGAATCAGTGCATAAACCGACGACTCTTAGTTTCTTTCTTTTTAAAGAGTGTTTGGCAAAGTGAACGATTGCGGGGTTAATGGTATCGACGAAAACTATTGTGTCATCCTTTGCATATTTTTTGACAAGAGTATTGACTTGTCGGTGACCATTTATCAGTTTGCGGAAGATATCTCTTTGAATCGCGATGTAATGCCAAGAGATATTTCCATCTTCTTTTTCTTCTTTCTTTAAATTTTTCAAATCGCACAACGATTTAGAAAAAGGACGAACAGAAATTACATCAATGCGATTATTAATGGCTAAAGATCGGATCATTTTATTATGAAAATTTTGATTTGAAGGATTAGGAGAAGACTTCCAGTGGGGAAGGTAGTTAGCAAAATCGTCCTTGTCCATTGCAGTGGTTATATAAATAATGTGTCTCATTTTTTGAGTTCCTCTAGTTCGTGATAAATGATTTCAGTCATTTTTTCGATTGTGTTTTCTTTTGCGACACTAATCGCGTAAGCCCCCATATCTTCTTTAATGTTATCCATTGCATGAGTTATTTTGTCCTCATCATCACATGGAACAATATAGCCATTTTTTCCATCCTTGACTAGATTTAAAGATGAAACAACCATGTTGCTTGAAATAACTGGTAATCCTTGAGATAAAGATTCATTAGTGGTGTGCCCGTAGATATCTTCTTTTGAAAGAGTGATAAAACAATCACATGAGCGCATTATTTTGAATAATATTTTCTTATTAACAAAATCGACAATGTGAACATTGCTAATGTTGTTTTTTATAATATATTGCTCGTATAGGTGTTTTTCTTCTCCACTACCAATTAAAAGAAGATGCTCTTTACGATCTTTAAATATGCTAATTAACTGAATGTTATTTTTTCGTTTAATAAATTGCGTAGGGGAAACAAAAAGCATTCCACTTGGAAGATTGAATTCTTTTCGAATCTCATCTTTTTGTTCACGAGTTAGCGGAGCATCTAAAACTTCTTTTTCAAATATCGTGGAATTTGGATAACGGAGAATATCGTTTTTTCTAGCTCCGTAATGAATTAAATACTTATCTGTTTCTTCACTTGGAGAGAAATAGCGGTAGGCCGAAGAGACAATTCTTCTTTTAATAAATCTTTTGATAAATCCATCATCGTGAATAATTCCGCCATTAACAAAAAGAAGCCATTTGACTTTCTTTTTATTCAAGAAATTAATCGCGCGCATTTCGGTAATCGTCGAATAACCATTCATTATGATGAAATCGTAAGAGGTGTAATTTTGTTTTAAAAATCTAACTAATTCACCGGTGTTACTGTTTTCTTCGCCGAAGGCACCATTGTTTAAAAAATGAGCTTTAAACTTGAAATCGTTCTTAAGGTAAAAGCGATAGTCTCTGTTGCTACATTTTCTTCTTTCAAAGACGACTTCGAGATCTATTTTCTTTGATAATTCATCGAAAAAATTCACCTTATAAGGTGCGGGATGATTGAAAACAATTAGGATTTTCATATCAACATTATACACTTTTTACCTTTATGTAAAAGAATAGCAATGGTAGTATAGAGCCATGTCGAGAAGTTATAAAACATGGAACGATTTCTTTGAAAGTATCAAAGATAAGACATACTCAAAAGAGTTACATGAATTCTTAAATCAAGAATATTCTTGCCATGTTTGTTATCCGCCAAGACAAAAGGTGTTTAATGCATTTATGCTCACGCCTTTGAATAATGTCAAAGTTGTCATCATTGGGCAAGATCCATATCACGAACCTAATCAAGCTATGGGACTAGCTTTTTCTGTCCCTAATGGCATTGATTTACCTCCATCTCTAATTAATATTTATAAAGAAATAAGCAACGAATATAATGTGCCAGTATCTCGTAATGGAGATCTATCTTATTTAGCCACTCAAGGTGTGCTATTGCTCAATGCATCTTTGTCTGTAAGAAAAGCAGAACCGCTTTCACATAACATCCCTCAATATAAGGAGTTTTTAAAAGATGTATTGATGGTTTTAGATGGAATTGATAATCCAATGGTTTTTCTTTTGTGGGGCGGAAATGCAAGAAAACTCAAGGAATATGTTCATAATCCGAAACACCTAGTTTTAGAAAGTGTTCATCCTTCGCCTTTATCCGCCAATCGCGGCGGATGGTTTGGCAATAATCATTTCCGAAAAACGAACGAGTTTTTAAAAGCTAACGATATCGAAGAAATTAATTGGATAAAAAGTAGCAATAATTAAACTCATATAATATAATAACCACGGGAGCTAGGGGAACCTGGCTGAGAGGAGTGCTATTCCGCATTCGACCGGACCTGATCCAGGTAATGCTGGCGGAGGGAAATTTTTTATTTCCTCCTCTTAGGTATGGAGGATTTTTTTATGAAAATCAAAGTTAGGAGTTTAGTTTTTACCTTAGCGAGTTTAATTGTGTTTATTGGCTTGCTATTTGTCCCGTATGTTTCTATTTCGGATGAACCGAAAAACGCGATCGAATCCTTATTTAATGGCACTTTTGCCTGGATTTCGATTTTTAGTTTCCTGCCGTTTATTTTGTTTTTATTAGGAACTTTGTTTGTTGCCTTAAGACGGCTCAAAAAGGGATTATCCGCAGTAGCGACAATATTGTTCATGTTAAGCGGATTCCTATTTGTATTTGCTAACTCTTTCATCGCATATTCTTTAGATTTAGAAGCTAGTGAAGTTGTGCTTAATGCGGGGGCGATTATTTTATCGATTATAAGTTTCGTCTTTACGCTTTTAGCAAATGGCTTTATTTTTGATGAAAACCGTTTCTCGACGAGGGACATAGTGGAAAGCGCCATGCTAGTCGCTTTTGCGGTGGCATTAGATTTATCGGTTTTTAAATTTAAGATTGTTCCAAAAGGTGGGTCGATTTCCTTAGCGATGCTCCCGTTATTTATCGTTGCCTTAAGACAAGGTCCATTAAAGGGCTTCATCGTTACCGGTATCGTCTACGGATTTATTAACTGTCTAGTCGACGGATATGGTTTCGTTTGTTTCCCCTTCGATTACTTATTAGGATTTGGTTCAATTGCGATTCTTGGATTCTTCCGAAAATGGATTCTTCCATCAGGCAAAATTGGCTATAACTTTAAAGGCATTTTGCTTCTAGTAATTGGAGTCATTCTTTCTGGAATGGCAAGAATTGTTGCTTCAGGAATTTCTGGTGTCGTTTTCTTCGGCCGAACACCATATGATTCTTTAATATATCAATTGCTATATATCCCAGCGTCAATCGGCTTATGTTTGGTAGCCCTTATTGCGCTATATATTCCTTTGCAAGTCATCAATAAAAGATACCCGCTAATTCCTAATCTTTAGAAATAATTCTAAATATGCTACGATTTATGAACGTGGAGTATTTATATGAAAGAAAAGAAAAAAACAAGTAAGAAACCTGTTGAGGATGTTGTAAAAGAGGAACCGGCTAAAATTGAGCCAGCAATTCAAGAGCAACAGTTCGAGGTTAAAAAAGATGATACTGGTGTACCTTTTAACGAAAGAATAGAAAATGCGCGCAATGATCTTCTCGTCAAATATAAGAAGAACAAACAACTAAGCACAATAGTTACTTTTGTCGTCGTTGTCCTTGTTATTGCAGCTTTTATCTTGATGTACCAAGAATCTGAAGGATTTAAGATTACTGGTTATGTCGTCGCTGGCGCTACATTACTAGGAATGATTGCGTTTTATATCATTAACCGCAACCGTTTTCCAGATGCGACAAGAGACTATATTAATTTTATCAGCGCACAGTTCAACGGATTTGTTTTCGAAGATAGTGCCTATGAAAAACTTACAATGGATCCAAAAGATAAACTCGATCAAGGAGAAATTGCTGCCGATCGCGTTTATACCGGAATTGCTCGTTTAGGAAGCCGAAACATTGTACAAGGTATTTATTTGCATGAGCACTTCACTATCGCCGATGTTGCAGCCTATACTCGCGGTGATAAAAAACAAGAAGTGGCTGCGTTCGTTGGGAAGTACACTTCGTTTCCAAATAATCGAAAAATAGAAGGAAGAATCATTATCACCATCAAAGGCGAAAAAGAAATCGATCTGCCGACCGATATTAGCGACTTAGTCAAAGTTGAAGAAGCGGAAAAAATGATGATTCTTGCGACTGAAGGATTAAATATTCGTGAAATTCTTGGCGAACCTTTTATGAAGGCTATTGAGAAATTTAAAGTGAGTGAGAATCTCATGAATTTGAATATTGCAATTTGGGGCGGCCATACAGCGTTATATATGAGTTATAACGATGAGATGATGGTTTTACCATTTGAAAAGGCTTTTAATGAAGAACCAATCAAACAATATAAAGACGAACAAATAAAGCTTTTGAAAATTGTGTCTTTGCTCAACAAATAGCGTTATTTTGTCGGTCGTAGCACACACATACATACGTAACCCAGTTTAATCTGGGTTTTCTTTTTGCTATAATTAACTCGAGCGATACGCTGTTATATCAACAAAGATAGAAGTTTTTGTTGATTTCGGGAGGTGACTCCTTATGAGTTATATTGGACGTTGGATTGAAATACAAAGTTATAAACACGATGGTCGTTTGCACCGTCAATGGGATCGTGGTCTCGTTTTAGAAGACAACGATGATTTTATCATCATCGCTTCAAAAAGGGCTAAGGTAGTCGAGGCAAACGGAAGGCGTTGGTTTACTAAGGAACCAGCGGTTACCGTCTTTTCAAAGAAAGATTGGTATAACGTTATTTGCATGTTTAAAGATAGTGGAATATCTTATTACTGCAATATCGCTTCTCCGGCTTTAGTAGACCATAACAAGATTAAATATATCGATTATGATCTAGACGTCAAATTAATGGCAGACAAAACGATTAGACTTCTGGACGAAAAAGAATACCAGAATCATCGAAAAACTTATAGTTATAGCGAGGAATTAGATAAAATTCTTAGCTTTCAAGTCGAAGTAGTAGAGAAAATGATGAAAGATGAAAAATTTCCTTTTGTAGATAAAACTATTGCTGATTACTACGAAGATTACGCAAAAATAATAGATGGCGGTAAGTAAAATGAAAATCACATTAAAAACAAATTCCAAGATAGAGACAATCGCTCTTGGTGAAAAGATGGCTAAGTACTTGATTCCAAATTCTGTAATCACCCTTGCAGGAGATTTAGGCGCTGGAAAAACCACTTTAGTTGCTGGGATTGCTAAAGGTTTAGGAATCAAAGAACAAGTCACTTCTCCGACCTTTAATATTATGAAGTGCTATTTTCATAAGCCTCTTTCTTTATATCACATCGACGCCTATCGACTCGACGGTGTTAATAAAGACATTGGTCTAGAAGAATTTATCGATGGTGACGGAGTATGTGTCGTCGAGTGGCCAAATTATATTATCGAGATGCTTCCTCATAACTCTATTGAGATAGTTATTCATAATCTAGGCGACGATGTAAGAGAATTGACCATTTCTTCAAACGATAAGCGTTTTGAAAAGTTAATAAAAACGATAGGAGATAAATAGCATGATTACAGTGTTGTTAGATTCTTCAAACCGAGATTTAGCAGTCGGAATCGGAAGAGATGGTAAGATCATCGATTCTACATCATACGAAGCTTGGCAAAGACAATCGGAATCTATGATTCCAGAACTAGATAAGATTTTAAAGAAAAATCAAATCAAAAGAACTGACATATCGGATATTGTTGTAGCGATTGGCCCTGGTTCTTATACTGGCGTCCGCATCGCTTTAACAATTGCAAAAGTAATGGCGCTTGCGTTAAATGTTCCAATTTATCCGGTTTCTTCTTTAAGAGCAATGAAGATTGGTAGCAAACCGACCATCGCCTTAATAAACGCTAGAAGTTCGAGATCATATATTGGAGTTTTCGAAAAAGAAAAAGTAATTCTCGAAGACCAAATTATGACCAATGAAGAAGTGTTGAAATATATTGCTAAGCATTCAGAATATGAGATTTCTGGTGATGTTCAATATTTAGGTTTAGAAGGTCATAAACCGAATGCATTAAAAGAAATGATGAACTTAAAGCCTATTATCAAACCATGTGAAAATTCACTTGGATTAAAGCCAATTTACTTAAAGGACTAATATGGACGAGAAAATTCAGTTTTCGATAAGGAAGATGGCTATTGACGATGTCAAAGAAGTCCTTTCTATTGAGAATGAATCGATCATCTCGCCTTGGAACGAGAAGCAAATCCAATATGAATTATTAAACAATCCCGTGAGTCGAATAAGAGTTGCGGTGGACGATAAAATGGCCGTTATTGGATTTATTGATTATTGGATCACATATGATTCTGCAACAATTGCGCAGATTGCAATCAAGATAGAACAAAGAAGAAAAGGAGTGGCGAAAGCCCTTCTAGAAAACATGATTGAAGATTGTAAGGATCATCGAGTAAAAGCAATTACATTAGAAGTAAGATGCAACAATGAACCTGCAATAAAATTATACGAAGCCTACGGCTTTAAAAGAGTTGTTATCAAAAAGAGTTATTACCACGATGGCACCGATGCCATTTACATGGTAAGGGAGGTCTACTAAATGTCTAAAACAATATTAGCAATTGAGTCGAGTTGCGATGAAACAGCTTGTGCAATTGTAAGAGATGAAAAATTGTTATCAAATGTCGTTTCAACACAGATTGATGTTCACGCAAAATATGGTGGAGTAATGCCGGAAATAGCTTCGAGATTGCATGCTGAAAATATTTCAATTGTCATCAAAGAAGCGCTAGAAAAAGCCCAAGTTAAATTAGAAGATATCGATGCTTTTGCAGTGACTAGAGGACCAGGATTAATTGGTGCTTTACACGTCGGCTTACAAGCCGCTAAAACATTAGCGATGCTTTATGATAAGCCGCTTATTCCTGTTCACCATTTAGCAGGACACATCTACGCAAACGAGTATGTCGGAGAGTTAAAATTTCCTCTTTTAGCCGTCGTCGTTAGCGGTGGAAATACCGAACTTGTCATCATGGAAAAAGAGCTCGATTTTAAGATTATTGGTAGAACAAGAGATGACGCAGTAGGAGAATGTTTTGATAAAGTGGCTCGCGTTCTTGGGCTTCCTTATCCTGGTGGCATTCCGATCGATAAATTTGCCAAAGAAGGCAAGCATACATATAAGTTACCAGTACCGCTTCACGATAATTCATATGATTTTTCATATAGCGGTCTTAAAACTAACATTATTAATTTGGTCCATAAAATGGAACAAAATGGTGAAACAGTTAATGTTCCAGACATGTGCCGTTCATTTGAAGATGTCGCGGTGGGAATGATTGTTGATCGAACCGTTAAAGCCGCTAAAGATTTTAATGTCAAACAAGTCGTTTTAGCAGGAGGAGTATCTGCTAACTCGTATTTAAGAGAGCAAATGAACCAAGAGATTAAAAAGTTAGGAATAGACATTATTATTCCGCCGATGTGGTGTTGCACAGACAACGCTGCAATGATTGCGAAAGTTGGATCTCGTCTATACGATAAAAAAATGTTTGCACCTTTAGATATCTCGGTGGATCCAAACTGGGAAATCGAAGATTACGATAAATTTTGAAATCTTTAGTGATTTCATTTGTGTATAATGGTAGCACATAAGGAGAACTTGTTATGGAAGCAAGAAAAATGACTGACCGCGAACTCTACGAAGTAATCAAAGAGTTAAAACCAAATCAAATCGACCAGAAACTAGTCGAATTATCTGGTTGGGTGAGAACCAATCGCGATAATGGATCAATCGGGTTCATTGAATTTAACGATGGAACTTTCTTTAAGAATGTTCAGTTGGTTTACTTGAAAAATAACGAGGCTTTATATGAGAGCATTAGAAGTGCTAAAACTGGAGCAGCGATTAAAGTTATTGGTAAAGTGATTCTTACTCCAGAGAATAGACAACCATTTGAGATTCATGTCGAAAAATATGAACTGCTCGGAGATGTCGAAGAAGACTATCCTTTGCAAAAAAAGAGACACTCATTTGAGTTTTTACGTGACAATGCTCATATCAGACCACGTGCCAATACTTTTATGGCCGTCTTTAAAGTGAGAAGTGTTCTAGCAATGGCGATTCACGAATTCTTTCAAAAACGTGGATTTGTCTATGTTCATACGCCAATTATTACGACTAATGACTGCGAAGGAGCAGGACAAGTTTTTGATGTAGTTACCAAAGGTAAGGATCCAAATGCTTTCTTTGGTAAACCAGTTAATCTTACCGTCTCTGGTCAATTGCACGTTGAACCATTTGCTCTAGCGTTTAAAAACGTTTATACCTTTGGTCCAACTTTTAGAGCGGAGAATTCAAATACTCCTCGCCATGCAGCGGAATTCTGGATGGTTGAACCAGAAATCGCTTTCGCGGATTTGAATGACGATATGGCACTTATCGAATCTTGCGTTCGCTTTTGTATCGATTACGTAATGAAAGAATGTCCAGAAGAAATGGCGTTTTTCAACGAAATGATTGACAAAACGTTATTGGAAAGACTCCAAGCCGTTTTAAATAGTAACTTTAGAAGAATGACCTATACCGAAGCGATTGGAATTCTGGAGAAGGCTGTTAAGGAAGGTCATAAATTCGATAACCCCGATATTAAATGGGGTATGGATTTACAAAGCGAGCACGAAAGATATATTACTGAGCAAATAATTAAAGGACCAGTTTTCTTAATCGACTATCCAAAAGAGATTAAAGCTTTCTATATGAGATTAAATGACGATGGCAAGACTGTCGCGGCTTGCGATCTTCTCGTTCCAAGTGTCGGCGAATTAGTCGGCGGTTCTCAAAGAGAAGAGCGTCTCGATTTATTAAAAGAAAAAATGGATTCACTTGGAATTGCTGGACTTGATTGGTATTTAGACACAAGACGTTATGGCGGTTGCAAACACTCAGGATTCGGAATTGGATTCGACCGATTCTTAATGTACGTAACTGGTATTCAAAACATCCGCGATACAGAACCTTACCCAAGAACCGCAAACGGGATTAAATATTAACGAGGGCTTTTTGTGGAAGAGAAAAACAATTATTCAAAAAAAGAAGTATCTCGCAAAAGAGTGTTCTGGTTCTTCGTCGTTATCGACTTGCTCTTATTTATTTATCTAGTATTTCAATTAATCGAAATATTCACTAACATCTAATAATAAAAAATCCTCGGTGCAAACTGAGGATTTTATTTAAACGGATTTTGTGGCGGATTATTGTTTTGATTATTATTTGGCGGTGGGACTTGCTGCGGGTTATTAATCGCACCAGTTGGATTAGTAATCATATTGATGTTATCCATCGATTTATCAAAAACGCTACGAGATAGTTGTTCGATTCTAATCGTTCTAGATATTAAACATTGAACATCGATTAGATACCAAATTGCGCCAGTTAAAAATATTGGGGTGAAGACATATGACCAAATTGCCTCGATATGGAATTCTGGCGAATGAATGAGATTAATCGTAGTGGTTAATTCAAAACCCGCTATTTGCATAAATGCATGCTTGTCGCCAGTATCTTTCCAAATAAAGAATAAAGTATTAAATCCGGTTTTTTGATAATCAAAGATATCGTATGTAAATCCATTAAGGGATTCTGCGAGGAACAAAACCGCGAAGGCTGCTAATAGGATAAGAATTGGAATCCAGCTTTTCTTGAAGAAATATCTCCAACTCTTTTTACTCGCCACTTTTTTAAAAGCCTTCTTGTCGTTGACGACACGAGTAACGGTTATATCGTGCATCATGTTGTCGACTCTTTTTCCTTGCCACTTCATCACACGAGTGATGAGCATGCCAATGTAACCGACTAAAACGAAAATTAGGATTAGGACTAAAAGAATAGCAATCGCTAAACGTTTATCGTTTTCGGTAAACTGAATAAGAATATTCATCTCTTCTTTTCCTTTCCTTCTTCGTAAGTAATGTCGACGCCAGAGCCGTCGTCATTTGAATTATTACTAGGTTCATCGAGTAAAAAAGAATCTTTCTTTTCCTCTTTAGGAGCAACTATAACTTCTTCATTGATTTTGATCTCATGGATTTCTTGTTTATCAATTTCTGGTTCCTTTTTGACCTCTTCTTCGCCAGTAATAATACTATTTGGTACTGGTTGGACTTTTATGTGGTCCTCGTGAACTGGAACATTATTTTCATGCTCAAAAGTAAATGTCTCATTTTCTAATGGTTCTTTTAATGGCGCGAAATTGTTTTGAGGATTATTGCCTGGTTGGGCATTAGGTGGAAGAGGGTTGGAATTACCTAAATTCATAATATCTAGTCTTCTTTTGGCCTCTTTGTCCTCTTCTAACTCTCCGAACATATTCTCGCCTTTGAAGAAAAGGATAATTGCCTTGATTCCAATGACGATAAATGCCAGTAGACTAAACACAGCATAAATAGCCAGTCCTAGAAGTAAAACTGGTAGAACTAAAACATATAAAACGCCACGAGCGAAAGTTTTGAAAAAGTTAGCCATTAATGTTTTCCTGCAGGATTAATTGTATCTTTCTTTTTGAGTTTGCTCAAACATATATTGCAAAATGCAATAATAGTCATTAATAAAGGGAAAATGCCAACTAAAAGAAACGCATATGTTTTACCGACTAAATTGTAACAGGAAGAAAAGATGAAAAACGTTATCAAAAGAGAGACACCCTCTAAGATTAAAACCCATAGTTTTCTATCGATAAATGAACTGATTGCAAGATAGATTCCAAAGAATAACGAGATCATCAAAACAAAGTATGACCACTCGATAATAAACGCCGCTAATAAACCAGTTAAAATAAGAGCGGTAACTGAACCGACAAGTGTTAAATAAAAGAACTTATTATTCTCGTGTAAAACAATTTGTAATTTTGGCAACTCTTCCTTAATTACCATATAAGATAAAGTAGATTGAATGAGCGAAAGTAAGAAAATGACTGATGGGATTACTAAATACATCGCACTATTGTTTTGAAGGCCAAATACATTAAGGAAAAACGATATAATATCGAGTTCAAATATTAACTTGATAAGTGGTATAGAAATATAGGTAAAAACAACCTGAACTAATGTTGGTACAAGAATAAGAAAAATGGCAGGGCATTTTTTCTTTGCAAGCACACCAAACAAGAAGCCAGAGATAATGGAAGGGATAACATAAAACAAGGTATCAGAAAAGTTCCATGCAACGACCGCTAAACATAGTATTGTTGTCGCAATGGCGTAGATAGGGAAAAACCGTTTTTTGCAATATAAAGTCACCGTTACGGAAGTTAATGGAAGTACAAAAACTAGCAGTATGGTTAAAAAAGGTACCAAAGTAGAAAGAATCACGAAGACGACATTAATTGCCGCCATTAAAGCCATGAAAGTTAAATTCTGAATAATCGTTTCATTTTTCTTGAATTCGACCATAGGTTTATTTTAGCAATTTAAAACTTTAAGTGGTGGAAAATTAGCATAATTGATTTTTTGGACTACTAAGTAATATGAGAATAATTAATAGTTTTTTCTTAGCCATTATCTCCACGTTACTATGTTCGTGTAACAGTTCAGTTCCCTATTCATCTGAAATCCAATACTCCTATGACAATGTTTCGAATTTAAGAATTAATTATTCTCAACTCTTTGGGATAGATAGAAAAGAATACTATGTATACTTTTATTCCGTTCAATGTTATCACTGTAACAAACTCAAAAATTCAATCATTTGTTTTGCCCTTAAAAACCCTTATTTCTTGTATTTTGTTGAATATGATAAAAGCATTCCACTAAGTGATAATGTAGAAAAGACAATTGGAATATCCTCTTTAGAGGGTTTTGCGATTCTTGGCGTTCCGACATTAATCAAAATCGAAGACAAAATCTTAATATTGAACATTGCAGGTTTCACCGAAGTTGCTAAAATAATAGAGCCTAATTTATTCTCATAGTTTATTGAATCTACATTGCTGAAATGGTAATATATTGCTAGGCAATATATATGGACTTTGAATTAGATTTAAACGATAGACAATTAGAAGCGGTTACAACCCCTTTTAAACATGTAAGAGTAGTTGCGGGTGCAGGATCTGGTAAAACTCGAGTTTTAACATACCGAATCGCATATCTAATTTCTCAATTCGATATTGCGCCATGGAAAATATTAGCGATTACTTTTACCAATAAAGTTGCTAACGAGATGAAGGAAAGACTTGCAAAGCTTCTTCCAGAAAGCGCTAAATCTTTACCGATTAGAACTTTCCATTCGTTTGCTGCTTATTTCTTAAGACAAGAGATATCAGTAATGGGGTTTCCTAGAACTTTTACCATCATCGATGAAGAAGACCAAACAAAATTAATCAAAGATATCGCTAGTGAACTTGGCTATAAAAGAGGCGATGAAATAGTTAAAAAAGCAATCGGTTTTATCGGTGCTTGTAAATTAAGAGAAAATTATCCAGAAGATGTCAAAATTAAGAACGAATCTTTCGAAGGCGAAAAAGAATGTCTTAAGATATATGAACTCTACGAAGATGAAAAACATAAAATGTTCGCACTGGATTTCGACGACCTACTTTTGCTAACAAATAGAATTCTATCCGAGCATCTTGAAGTGAGAATTAGATGGCAAAATAAAATTGACTGCATTTTAGTCGATGAATTTCAGGATACTAATGATATTGAATACAAATTAATCAACCTTTTAAAAAAGCCTTCAACCTCCTTATATGTTGTCGGTGATCCTGATCAAACGATATATACCTGGCGAGGCGCTAATCAAAAAATTATTTTGGATTTAGAGAAAAGTTTTTCTGATATTCAAACTATTGTTTTAGAAAGAAATTACCGTAGTACACAAACGATTCTTGATTCCGCTAACAAATTAATTGCGCACAACAAACTAAGAGTTCCTAAAAACCTCTATACCGAGAATAAATTAGGAACGCCAATCATTGTTAAATCTTCATCTTCTCCAAAAGATGAGGCCCTTTATATAGCAAAAGAAATTAAGCGTTTAAAAGAAGTCGAAAAGAGATCTTACTGCGACATTGCTATTCTTTATCGTTCAAGTTATATTACGGTCGACTTCGAACAAGCTTTCACAAGTTTAAGAATTCCGTATCGCATTTATGGTGGGACAAAGTTCTATCAAAGAAAAGAAGTCAAGGATGTTTTAGCTTATTTCCACTTAATTATTAACACGAAGGATGATATTTCTTTTGAAAGAATCATCAATGTTCCAAAGCGTGGTATTGGTGATACGTCTGTCAATGCTTTAAAAGTCGAAGCGGGGAAAGCCGAACTAAGTTTGTATGAATACATTAAAGCAGTGGATCCTGAACAAAGCGAATTACCAAGTCGAGTCATAACTCCTCTTAAGAGTGTTATTAAAAGAATCGATCTTGCTCGAGATGACATTAATAAGAATGAAGAAGTATTTTCAAAAACTCTCGAAGATATGATTCAAGAAATCGGTTACTACGAATACATCGTTAAAGAAGATGACGGAGATGACCGCCTAGAAAACGTCAAAGCTCTTTTTGGAGATTTGAGAAACTATCTAAATGAAAATCCAGAGAGTTCATTTGATGAATATTTGCAAAATATTGCTCTATTATCGGCGCAAGATGAATTAATCGATGGTGACTATGTCACGATGATGACGGTTCATACCGCTAAAGGCCTCGAGTTCCCTATTGTTTTTGTTATTCGACTAAACGATGGAGTGTTTCCGCATATAAGAGCTCTTCTCGATGGCGGTTACACCGCATTAGAAGAAGAAAGACGACTAGCGTATGTTGCCTTTACAAGGGCAAAAGAGAAATTATACTTATCATTTTGTGAAGGTTTCTCATATGTTTTAAAATCAGCCTTATTACCTTCTCAATTCATCCCAGAGTCTGGGAATGAAATTAAAAACAATCGTCCTGAATATAATCCTTATATTTCCCAAGGAAATAAACAAAAATCATTTCACTTTGGAGATAGACCAAGTATCGACTTTACTTCCGATACGAACGAAGAACCAAAAAGAAACAAACCAATTCGACAAGACTTCTCGATTACCGATAATGGTATTAAAGATTGGGAAGTTGGAGATAGTGTTATCCATAAAACTCTTGGTCAAGGTGTCGTCGTCGAACTAGAGGGAGATGGAATCATCAAAGTTAACTTTAAAGATCACGGCGTGAAATCGATTCTTGGTAATCATCCCGCTGTGTCAAAAGGGGGCAAAGCATGAGTGAAGCACAAGAGAGAATTCTAGAATTAACCAAAATACTTGAAAGGTTTAATTACGAGTATTACGTATTAGATAATCCAAGCGTAAGCGATGCGGAATACGACCGCTTAATGCAAGAACTGACGATGCTTGAAAATGAGCACCCAGAGTTTAAAAGTCCACTTAGTCCCACTCAAAGAGTGGGCGGACAAGTCCAGACTGAATTCAAAAAAGTGGTCCACAAAAGAATGATGCTTTCACTAGCAAATGCTTTTAATGACGATGATCTTTATGACTTCGATAAGAAGGTAAGAGACATCGTTGGACAAGACAAAGTAACTTATATGGCTGAGATGAAAATCGATGGCCTTGGAATATCTTTAAACTACAACGGTAAACTAATCTCTGCGGTAACGAGGGGAGATGGCGTTGAGGGAGAAGACGTTACTAGCAATGTTTTAACAATTAAATCAGTACCTTCGCATATCGATTTAAAAGGCGATTTTGAAGTTCGAGGCGAAGTGTTTATGCCAAAGAAGTCTCTCGAAAAATTAAATCGGGAAAGAACGATAAAGGGAGAACCATTACTTGCTAACGCAAGAAACGCTGCTGCTGGTTCGATAAGACAACTAGATTCTTCGATTGCCGCGACGCGTGGCTTGGATGCATTTTGGTATTATTTTGTTAACGCTAAAGATTTTGGCATCCGCTATCACTCCGAAGCATTGAAGTTCTGCGATAAGCTAGGTTTTAAAACCAATCCAGAAAGACGCTTATGCCATGGAATAGAAGAAGTAATTAATTACATTAAAGAATACACGATTAAAAGACCAAATCTTGCTTATGATATCGATGGTGTAGTCATTAAAGTGGACGACATGTCTTTATACGATAAACTTGGCTATACTGCTAAGACGCCTCGTTGGGCGATGGCGTATAAATTTCCGCCAGAAGAAGTAATCACTAGATTAAACGACATTATTTTTACCGTTGGAAGAACAGGCAAGATTACTCCTAATGCGGTTTTATCTCCCGTTAGAGTCGCTGGTTCTTTGGTTCAAAGAGCCACTCTTCACAATGAAGACTTTATTAAAGAAAAGGGTTTGATGATTGGGGATTATGTCTACTTAAGAAAAGCCGGTGATGTTATTCCGGAAGTCGTTAAAGTTGCCACTGAAAAAAGAGACAACACTCAAGTGCCGTTTCAAATGATTGGTAGTTGTCCAGTATGTGGCGCACCTTTAATAAAGAAAGATGCTATGCATTTCTGTTTAAATCCTGATTGTGGCGCTAGACAAATCGAAGGGATGATTCACTTTGCGTCTCGTAATGCGATGGATATCGATGGAATGGGTGAAAAAGTTGTCGAACAATTCTTTAATCAACAATTCTTTAAATCGATTCCGGAAATCTATTTATTACATAATCATCGGGATGAAATTATGAATCTCGATGGCTGGCAAGCCAAGTCGATCGACAACCTTTTATCGGCGATTGAATCGAGTAAAAACAACTCGATGGAAAGATTGCTTTTTGGCCTTGGCATTAAAGAGGTCGGAGAGAAAATGGCAAAGACTCTTTCGAAGAAATTCTTGAATCTCAACTCTTTAGCTAAAGCAACAATGGAAGATTTACTCGAAATAAGCGACGTCGGGCCAGTGGTTGCTGAATCGATTTTCAATTGGTTTAGAAGTGAAAAGAATATTAATACAATTAATACCCTAAGGGAATTAGGTTTGAACTTCATTTATAAAGGACAGGTATCTTCTGCAGCTAATTCGTATTTTTCCGGAAAGACAATCGTCCTTACTGGCACTCTTACTTCAATGGGAAGAAAAGAGGCTAGTGAACTATTAGAAAATCTTGGTGGCAAAGTAACTGGTTCAGTATCTAGATCGACTGACATCGTTTTAGCAGGTAGTGATGCCGGCAGCAAACTAGACAAGGCTAGAGAACTAGGAATTGAAGTCATGGACGAAACTACTTTCTTAAGCCTAATCAAATGATGGTTTTAATACTTTTTATAAAAAAAGTGATTAATAATGCTAAAATAGAAAAACATAAAAGGAAGAATTATGAAAACAGTTAATAAACAAATCTTAAAAACTGCAGCGAACAATCTTCTTTTCGATATGTCAGAAGAAGAATACGAAACGCTATTAAAAGAGTTTAATATCATCTTAGCGCAGATGGATTATATCGGTTCACTACCGAATGTCGATTCCATTGAACCGATGACTTTTCCATTTGATGTTTCAAATGATTTTTTAAGAGAAGATGTGCCAGGAGTTCCACTAAGCCGTGAAGATGCTTTGAAAAACGCTCACGATGTTTCAAATGGCCAAATCAAACTTCCAAAGGTGGTGGGATAATGTCTTATTTAGATTTAACGATTGTCGAAATCCACCAAGCACTTATCGAACGAAAAGTGACACCACTTGAACTCGCTAAAGAAGCTTTAAAACGCGCTAAAGAAAATGGCGACAATGCTTTTGAATACATCATGGAAAAAGAAGCACTTGAAATTGCTTCTAAATTAAAAGAACCAAGTAATGATCCTTTGTGGGGAATCCCTTTTGTTATCAAGGATAACTTCTCGACAAAAGATGTTCCAACTTCGGCTTCGAGTCGAATCTTAGACGGATACGTGCCACTATTTAGCGCTACTGTTTACGACAAATTAATTGCAAAAGGTGCTGTCCCAATTGCCAAGGCTACCTTAGATGAATTAGCAATGGGCGGTACTGGAACGACTGGGCGTCTTGGTAAAACGTTCAATCCTTGGGATAAAACACACCAAAGAATGATTGGTGGATCGAGCTCTGGAAGCGCAGTATCCGTTAGTGCTTCGATTGTTCCTTTTTCTCTTGGTTCGGATACTGGAGACTCTGTTCGTAAACCAGCCTCTAACGCCGGCTTAGTTGGTTATAAACCAACCTGGGGGCGTATTTCTCGATATGGATTATTTCCATTTGCACCTTCTTTAGACCACGTCGGTTATTTTACAAGAAGTGTTGAAGATGCTTCGATTTTATTAGGAGCTTTAAGTGGTCGAGACGAGCACGATTCTACCTCCTCTTTTAAACCAGTCGATGATTATCGTAAATATATTGGTAAAGACATCAAAGGCATCAAAGTTGCAGTTATTAAAGAGGTCGTCGATTCGATTAGTGATGGCGAGATTAAGAAGAGTTTTAATAACAGCCTTAACTTTTTAAAAAAGCAAGGCGCTGAGATTCACGAAGTTTCAATCGATGAAGCTTTGCTAAAAGCAATTTATCCAACTTATATCGTTATTAGTTGCGCCGAAGCGACAAGTAACAATGCTAATTTAGATGGTATTAAATTTGGTCCTCGCTATGAAGGCAGTTCATATGAAGAAGTAATGACGAAAGCAAGAACCAATGGTTTTTCCGAATTAATTAAACGCCGCTTCGTTATCGGCAGTTTCGCTTTGTTAGCGGAAAACCAAGATGTTCTTTTCTTAAGAGCACAAAAAGCACGAAGGATGATCGTCGAAGCCATCAATAAAGTACTTTCTGAGTTCGATGTCATCTATCTTCCAGCCTCTCCATCTATTGCACCTAAATTTATCAATTCATCAGATCGCCTTTCGTCTGAATATTTAATTGCTGATAATCACCTTGCAATTGGTAATTTTGGCGGTTATCCAAGTATCACTTTCCCACTTGGTTTCGAAGAAAAAATGCCTTTTGGCGGTAATATTACCGGCAGACATTTTGAAGATGGCAAAGTGCTACAAATCGCAAACGCTATTGAACATTTTGTAGGATTAAAGAATCTATCAGCAAAGGAGGGCAAATAAGATGAATTTTGAAGCAGTTATCGGTCTAGAAATACACGTCGAGATGAAAACTAAATCTAAAATGTTTTCTAATGCGCCTGTTTCCTTTGGAGATCTTCCAAATAGCGATGTTGTTCCACTAGATATGGCTTTCCCAGGTACGATGCCTGTCGTCAATAAAAGAGCGGTTATTAACGCTATTCGAGTAGCGAATGCTCTTAATATGGAAATCGACCATGAATTATGGTTTGACCGCAAGAACTATTTTTATAGCGATTTACCAAAGGGATATCAAATAACTCAACAAAGAAGGCCAATTGGTAAGAATGGATTCTTATTAATAAACACCTCCAAAGGAAATAGAAGAATTGAAATCGAACGAATTCACCTCGAAGAAGATACTTGCAAACAGTTGCACTTTAGCGATTACACTTTACTCGATTACAATCGGGCGGGAATCCCGTTAATCGAAATCGTTTCTCGCCCTGATATACGAGATGGCGAAGAAGCGATGAAATATGTCGAGACCATAAGGTCTATCGTTCAATATCTCGATGTTTCTAACGGCAAAATGGAAGAGGGTTCATTGCGGTGCGATGTTAATATCTCTTTAAAACCAATCGGAGCTAAAAAACTAGGTACTAAAGTCGAGATTAAAAATCTTAACTCTTTAGCCAATGTTCAGAAGGCAATCGATTTTGAAATGCAAAGACAAGAAAAGATCTTACTCATGGGTCAAGCTGTCCGCCAGGAAACTAGAAGATTTGATGAAGCGACACGCGAGACTGTATTAATGAGAGTTAAAACCGATGCGGTGGACTACAAGTATTTTGTCGAACCCAATATTGCGCCGATCAAACTATCAGAAGAGTTTATAGTAGAGACAATAAAATCTTCACCAGAATTAGCTAGTAAAAAATATGAAAGATACGTTGGCCTTGGACTTAGCGATTACGACGCTAATATCTTGGTACAAGATAAATCGATAGCAGAATACTTTGATTTAGCCCTTAAAACAAATGCTAACCCCAAACTATTAGCGAACTGGCTAATCGTCGACATTCAGGCGGTTTTAAATAAAGAAGAAATTGAAATTTCAAAGTTTAAAATATCGCCAAAACATTTAGGCGAATTAGTTCTCATGATTGAAAAGAATGAAATCAGTAATAAACAAGGTCGCGATGTCTTTAACGTCATGCTAAGTGAAGGCGGAAATCCAAAGGACATTGCATCTAAATTAGGATACGCACTGATTAATGACGATAGTGAGATTGTTAAATTCGTCAATGAAGTATTAGACGCTAATCCACAGTCGATAGTCGATTTCAAAGGCGGAAAAGATCGTGCTTTTGGATTCTTAGTCGGACAAGTGATGAAAGCATCACATGGTAAGGTTAATCCAGCATTGACCTCGAAGATATTAATGGAAGAATTGAAAAGGAGATAAGAATGGCAATTTTAGTTACAGGTGGAACGGGTTATATCGGCAGTCACACCGTCGTCGAACTTTTAAAAAGTGGCGAGGATGTCGTTATCGTCGATAATCTTGTAAACTCCAAAAAAGAAGTTCTTAATCGCATTTATAAGATAACTGGTAAGAAACCAAGATTTTATGAATTTGATGTTCGAGATGATCATAAACTTAACGAACTATTTGAGAAAGAACAAATTACTGATGTCATCCATTTCGCTGGGTTGAAAGCCGTCGGAGAATCGGTTCAAAAACCGGAACTTTACTTTGCCAATAATATCGGTTCCACTCTTTCATTGTTAAATGCAATGGAAAGACATCAAGTTCCAAATTTGGTGTTCTCGAGTAGCGCTACAGTTTATGGAAACCCAAGAATTGTTCCAATTACTGAAGAAGAACAAATTGGTGGATGTACTAATCCTTATGGCGAAACGAAGTTTCAAATCGAATGCATCTTAAAAGATGTCGCAAGAGTCCGTAAAAACATGAATATTGCAATATTGAGATATTTCAATCCAATTGGTGCTCATGAGAGTGGCTTGATTGGTGAAGATCCTAACGGTATTCCAAATAACTTAATGCCATATATCACTCAAGTGGCTGCCAAGCGTTTACCGGTTTTAAATGTATTTGGTAATGACTATAAAACGATCGATGGAACCGGAGTAAGAGATTACATTCACGTCGTCGATTTAGCCCTTGGTCATTTAGCGGCATTAAAAAAATTAAGAGAAAAACCAGGTTTAGTTATTTATAATTTAGGTACAGGTCGTGGAACATCAGTTCTTGAACTGGTCAATGCTTTTGAAAAGGCAACTGGTGTTAAGATTCCTTATGTCATTAAAGAAAGAAGAGCAGGAGATATCGACGCTTGCTACGCAAACGCCGACAAAGCTCTTAAAGAACTAGGTTGGAAAACAAAAAAGACAATCGTCGATTGTTGTAAAAATTCTTGGAATTGGCAAAAGAATAACCCAAATGGTTATTAATAGGAGTTAATTATGCAAGTCAAAGAAAACCGTATTGAACTAAAGCTCAATGATGAGACGAGCCTTTTTGGTCGTTCGTGGACGATTGAAAAATCAGTAGCGAATATTATTATCATGGAGGGCATGGAAGAACACGCGAAACGTTACGATGACTTTGCTCGTTATCTATGCTCGCGCGGTTGTGATGTCTACTGCATCGATTGTTACGGACAAGGCGAAAACGTTAGTCCTGATATGTCAGACCGTGGCATATGGCCAGAATCAGGATTTAGAAAGATGGTTCAAGCAACCGATCAATTAGTGGCAAAGCTCCGCGTATCTTGCCATCCGATTTATATCTTCGCGCATTCGATGGGCTCATTCATGGCACAAGATTATATTCAAAGATATACTCAACACGTCAACAAAGTTGTCTTATGCGGTTCTGGCGCTAAGAATCCAATGGTCGGATTTGCCTTTTGGCTCGCTAAGATGAGTACTACTAAAAAGAACCGAGACAACAAATCCAAATTCCTCAATAAATTGATGTTTGGTTCATTCAATAACAAGATTAAGAATCCAAAGACTGCGTATGACTGGCTCTCTTATAACGAGTTAAATGTCAAAACTTATGTCGATGACCCGCTAACAGGGTTTGGTCCCAATAAGGGATTCTGCTATGAGTTTTTAAAAGGAATGTCTCGTCTATGGAAGCGCAAATTCTTGAAGAAGATTAGAAAAGACATCGATATTTTTGTCATTTCTGGCGCCGATGATCCTGTTTCTTCTTATGGTAAAGCGGTGGCGAAACTTAAAAAGATGTATATCAGTCTAGGGATTAAAAATGTTCAGTCCAAGGTTTACGAACATGCCCGTCACGAAATTTTAAATGAAAATCTCGAAATTCGTGAAAAAGTGTATAAAGACATCGCTGATTTCTATTTAGGAACTAAATAAATTAAAAGCCCATCTCTACGATGGGCCTTCTTATTGCTTTCTTTATTTTAATAACGATAAGTTATATCATTTTACCAGTGCCCCGGTAACTCAGCCTGGATAGAGTATCACCCTCCTAAGGTGGAAGTCGGAAGTTCAAATCTCCCTCGGGGCGCCAACTACGTTGCTTGCTAGGTTAATTATTACTTGACATCTTAGCGATATATTTCTAAAATCTTAACGTTGTCTAAAGTATTACCAATGGGCCTGTAGCTCACCTGGGAGAGCGCCTCCATGGCATGGAGGAGGTAGAGGGTTCGATCCCCTTCAGGTCCACCAAATTAGTATTAAAAATCCCATGTTTAACGGGATTTTTTTAATGGAATCATTATGCTATTAATACCTGTCGTGGTGTAGTATTGATAACAATTATCCTCATCAATTTGAGAAGGAAAGATTTTTTATTTCTTTCAGAGCAAGCGGCCAAATTGCGGGATATGCCAACCGCTTTTGCTACTGGCTGCATGGCATATATCTTCTTTCAAAACCTACACGCGTACAAGTACAAGTATAAAAATACTTGTTATAAACCGCTATTAATTGACAACAAAAATAAAATTTGTGTTATTGACATAACCACAACTGGTCATGTTATTGTTTTATTGCATAAGGAGCATTATATGAATAATAAAAAGTACGCAATGTGCCTACTTACGATTCCGTTTCTGACTACTGCTTTAACTTCGTGTGGTGGCAATCAGTTTCAGCCACTATGGAATGAAGAAGCAGATTCAGAAAAGTTAGTGTCTGTTGTCATTTCCGACATTCATTTAGGTGTCGATGATGTTTTTGCGGAGAATAGCAAAAACAAAGGACTGACTGCCGATTTTTTCAATCGTGCTTCGGTTACTTCATCCATTGATGAAATCGTAATTGATGGCGATTTTCTCGATGGCTGGTTCTTGCCAACCTCGTATGGGACGATTAGAAACTACTCTGAACTTTATACACGAGTAGCAAGCAACAATAAAGAGATAATCACGGCAATACAACGTTGTATTGCTAACGGAAAGAAAGTTGTTTATGTTCCTGGAAATCATGATATGACATTGTCGCATGATATTCTTGCTTCAATCATACCTGGTATTACCCAAATTCGTGATGAAGACGGACTAGGTACTTATCGCACTGGATACCGCAGCGAAGTTGCGATTGAGCATGGGCATCGTTATAACGTGTTCTGCGCTCCAGATCCATTAAGCAATGCTGTTGTTGGAATAAATTCGATTCTTCCAGCGGGTTATTTTTATACGCGATTAGCGACTGAATGGGTCGTAGAAGGACATCCTACTAATCAAATTGCTGTTCCTAATGTCGATGAGCCAAGCGCTTTAGATGTTGATCAGATGGGGGCGTATGCTTACTATCAAATGTGGAAAAATGTTATCGGACAATTTGGCGTAAATAAAACAATGGAAGATAAATTCCTTCCTGTGGGCGTCGATGGTTTCGATGATTATTACTCATTAGCGGATGTGGTTCCAACAATGAAAGACGGAAAAATTCAGGCAAAGCTTTTTCCAGATATTCAAGCTAGATGGAATGAATTGCAGATTAAAAATCGCGTAAATAAACCATATGATTTCATCGAGGCGATTACTAACGCAGATAATAGTGATTGGTGCGACGAAACCGCTATTGAACAGCATTTTGATATTGAAAAAAGTACTGATGTTGTCGTTTTTGGTCATACTCATAACCCAAAATTTTGGAACAATATTGAGGGATATCCAGGTAAAACCTATATTAATACAGGAACTTGGATTGATAAAAATAACGTTGATGCACAAAAAAGAACTCGTCAGTTTGCAAAAATCGTTTCATCTAATGAAGAAACCATTTCTGCTTTGCTCCAGTATCAAGCCGACGGAACAATTATCGATATCTCTAACGACTGTAAATAAGCATAATAGTCTAACTAATAAACAACTCCATTATGGGGTTGTTTTATTTTGAAAAAAATTGTCAAATAAAATTACATTTTATGAATTTTGATAATATAATACATGTTATGAAAAAACTAGTGGTCGTTTTAGGTGATTTAGCAACTGGTAAAAGTACTTTTGCGAAAATCATAGCGGAAAAATACGATTTAGAATTAATAAGCAAAGATGATATTAAAGAAATATTGGGAGATCAGATTGGTTTTAAGGATCGTGAAGAAAATATTAAATTGAGTAAGACATCGTATTCGCTACTTTATTTTGTTTTAGAAAAAGCTTGTTCCAAAAATATTGATGTTATTTTAGAAGCCAACTTTCATGAAGAACAACTTAAATCAATTGAAGGGGTAGCAAGAAAATACGAATACGAAATACTGAAAATCGTAATAAATGGTGATCCTAGTGTGTTATACAAACGGTATATGAATCGTTTAATCAATGAACATCGCAATCCAGTTCACGCATCAATTCCATTCTCTTCGTGTGAAGACTTCAAAGAGTATACACTTAGCAATCGAGAAAAAAATTTATTAGGAACAAAAATAGAAATCGACGCAACTAGTTTTGATTATCAAAGCGATTCTAAGATTTTGAAACAGATTGAATCGTTTTTACGTTAGTTATTTTTAAATAGATCTTTACAATTAACAAAATTAATATAACCACCAGAAAGGTTTTCGACATTTTTAAATCCACTATTTAATAGCACATTTTGAACAGCATTTGCTGTTAGACCCTTTACGCAATATACGATTGTTTGTTTGTTTCTATCAAGATTTTTAAGCTCTTTTCTAATTTTAAACTGTGGAATGTTTATTGCTTCATCAATATGACTTATTCCATATTGAAATGGGCTCCTAGTGTCGATTATTTGCCTAGGACCCTCCTTATTTTTTAGGAATTGTTCTGGCGTAATTAGTGTTCGATTTTTATTTACAATATTATCAATAATCATTCCTGTGTAATTAATTGGATCACGCGCTGTTGAAAAAGGAGGAGCGTAAGCAAGATCTAGATTTTCAAGATCTTCGGCTTTAGCTTTAAAGTAAATTGAAGTAGCGAGCACATCAATTCTTTTATCGACGCCTTCATAGCCAACAATTTGTGCTCCAAGTATCGTTCCGTTCTGGTCAGAAATTGTTTTAATTATCATATCTTTCCCGCCCATATATTCAGGTTTGTTCGGTTTTATATTATGACTAACGATTATTCCGGAATTACTGGTAGCAAAATCTTTTTCGGTTTTACCAGTTTGTGCTACGGTCATATCGAAGATTTTATAAATCGATGTTCCAAGTATTCCTTTAAAAATGCTATTTCCGCCAGTAATATTATCCCCAACAATTCTTCCAGTTTTATTAGCGGTGGACCCTAATGGACGATACATAGGCGTTTTATCATTTGCATTCCATTCTTCAATACAGTCTCCACAGGCATAGACATCTTTAATATTGGTTTCTAGTCTCTCATTTACCTTTATGGCATTAGATTTTCCTAGAGTTATTCCGGCATCAATTGCCAATTCAACATTAGGTTTAGCACCAGCGGCAACTAACACGATATCGGCCTTCACATCGATATCTTTGCCATCTTTAGTAATGATGACATTGGAATCTTTAATTTCCTTAACATTAGTGTCTAGATAAACTTTAACGCCATTAGTTTCCATATAGTTTTTTACGTATTCTGCCATATCTTCATCTAGTGATGGAGAAACCTGTTTAAGTTTTTCAATCAGCGTTACTGACAATCCTAAATGAGAAAAAGCTTCGACCATTTCTAGTCCGATAAAACCACTTCCAATGACGGCGGCAGTTTTTACTTTATATCTGTCAACATAAGTTCTTATTTGATCCATATTCTCAATATTTCTTAAAACAAAGACATGCGGAAGATTGATTCCTGGAACTGGAATAAGATTAGCGCGAGCCCCTGTGGCGATGACCAATTTATCGTAAGGAGTAATGAATTCCTCTCCTGTTAAGAGGTTCTTAACCCTTACATTTTTCTTAATCGAATCAATCTTTAGTACTTCGTGGTTAATTTTGATATCGATGTTATATGTATTTTTAAAGTATTCTACACCTCTAGGAACGAGTAAATTTCGATCTTCTACCTCGCGACTTATGTAATAAGGCATTCCACATCCTGAATAAGAAATGTAGTTGCTTTTATCATAGATAATGATTTCTGCTTTCTCATCATTTCTTCTAGCTTTAGTCGCTGCGGAAGTGCCACCTGCTACGGCCCCAATTATAATAATTTTCATATTTATCCTCATATTTAATTTATTACGATTCGCGATTTATTAAAAACGAAGTGCTTTGAAAATTATCTTCAATAAAAAAACGCTATCGCTAGCGTTAATTAGTTTCCGTACTTATTTCTTCTTTTATATACTCGATGTACTTGTATTGTTCTTTCTGCGTCGCTCTTAGTTTCATTGCATTATACACATCATCGCGTAATTTTTGTTTAGCGTCTGATGGTTTTAGGCTTAAATCAGGATAGAATGGTCCATCTAAAAAGGTAATAAGCTTTGGCTTTTTACTAATGGCAAATGGTCCTCTCCTTTTATGGAATGTAGTGGTTAAAGCAAAGCAAGGAACATTTAAACTAACTGGGAATCTAAAAGATTCGTTTTCAAATGGACGAATATCGGTGTAATAAGGCCATATATGTTTTTCTGGATAAATCATAACGGATGATTTTTTCTTTATTCTTGTTCGAATGCATTCTAAGAATTTAATCTTTTCATCAAAAGTAGTTCCTAAAGGAATTGCTCCAAGCATTGATATAAAGGTTCTTAACCCAGTAATCGATAACGCCGCAGGACCAACGACGACATAATTCTTCTTAAATAGATGTAGAAGGTTTGGTTGAAAGGCATCTGGCATATTTCCGGTGTGATTGCCATAAATAAAGTAACCAGTCTTCTTTGCCGATTTTAAAACTTTCTTGTTTCTTATCTTTGATAAATAGCCAAACTTCATGATGACCCAAATTATTGGTTTTGCAATTACATAGTAGACAAAAAATTCGCCTAATTTGTAGATTGGGTTATGGTGGACATGCTTAAAATTCTTCGGGAGACTTTTTACTTCGATGTTGTTTCCAGCGAAGTCGTCATTTAGTTCATCTTTATAATATATGACCTTTTTCTTCTTCATGACGTTTTACATCCTCGAACATCTTTTCCATTTGGTTCATGCATGATTCTACCGTTGCAATTGAAGCGCTTTCTTCATATTTTTGACTCATCTTTGCTTTTTCTTCTTTGTGATCAAACCAATAATCGATTTTGTCAGATAAATCTTTTGCGTCGTTCACTTTGAACAAACTTCTTTCGTCAAGAGCAAATGCTTTTGTAGCGCAGCTTGGAGAATTAGCGATGACTGGAACTAATCCACATTTAATCGCTTCAAGACATGCGATGGCCTCGATTTCGACTTCGGCAGGATGAACGTATAGATCCGCCATATTGATAATTTCATTTAACTTATCGATTGGAAAGAACTTAATAATTGGCTGGTTAGTTAATAATTTCTTTGATAATTTTTTAATTTGTTTTTCTTGTGGTCCTTGTCCAGCGAAAATCAATTGAATATCATTCTCATATTTCGATAGCGAAACCGCCTTAATTAGAACTTTGTGAGATTTTTCTTTACTCAAGCGTCCGGTAAAAAGGATTATTTTTTTATCTTTGAACTCTTCTGGTCTAACGACTTCCATCTTATGGATTTCTGGTCTAACGCCATTTGAAATGACGTATCCATTTGTTGGCCCAACCATTTCCTCGAAAACATTTTTGATAAATGCAGTTGGATAATGAATGGCGGTGCAATACTTAAATAGACGACGATTATAGTGTTTATAGATAATGCGATTAAATACCTTGCTATTCATCCAATTCAAAATATGACTAGAAAAGTTTTCTGCTTGGCAGTGGAAACCTCCAGTTACTGGGATATGTAATTCTTTGGTAATGTATTTTGCACAGTGGGCACCTAAAAACAATGGAACTACAACATGGACAGCATCGCTACCTTCGCATGCTTCCTTGATTATTCTTTTATTTGCTTTTGCAATCACGACATTGTTTGCCTTAACTATGCCGTCAAGAATTCCAAGAGATTGCGTTGGAACGACATAATATCCAGGCACACCCTTTTTATCTTCATCAGGACAGACGATATTAACTTTATGTCCTTTGCTTCTCATCGAACGGACCAAATTCATAGTAGCTACAGTGGTGCCATTATTTTCTGGCCCTAGAACTGGAGCAATAATTGTTATTTGCATTTTTATACCTCTTAGACGATTACCATTATTGCGCTTATACCCGCAAGTACATATAAACTGACTATCCTTTTTCTCTATTGTTATAAGAACTGTTGGTTTCCATTGGTCTACCATCGGTTTACATTTGTTTTTTTACCTAGTAAAATATATCGAAGGTAAAACTTATGGATTTAAATGAAATAGTCGCTGCTAACATCGTCGAGTTAAGAAAAGAACATAATTTGACTCAAGCCGAATTAGCCGAAAAACTCAACTATACCGATAAGGCAGTGTCAAAATGGGAAAGAGGGGAATCGATTCCTGAACTTTCTACTTTGATGCAGTTATCGATAATGTTCGGTGTAACGATCGATTACTTAACTTCAGACAAACCAAGAAATCAAAAGAAAGAGTTCACTCTTCCTAAGACGATTAAAACTAATCGCATCATTATGACCGCGATTGTCACATCGTTTGTCTTTATCATTTCGACCATTATCTTTGTTTACTTTGCTTTATACCTTCATCGAATCGTTTGGACTGTTTATGTTTGGTCCGTACCAGCCTCAATGCTTTGTTTGGCATTTTTCAACTGGAGATGGGGCAAGAGAAAATGGTCTTTTTATATTTACTCCATTTTCTTGTGGTCCATTCTCACCGCAGTATTTCTAGAAACAATTCAGTACAATACTTGGATGTTATTCTTTATTGGGATACCGATTCAAACTACGATAGTTCTATTTTCTTTCTTGAAGAAGTAAATAAAAAACCGCTCGAATTGAGCGGTTTTATTTTAACCAATTATCTCTTTCTTTTTCTTTTCGAATTCCGCTTTTGTAATAGCGCCATCATCGAGAAGGGTTTTGAATTTTTTAATTAGTTCAAGTTGTTCTGTTTCTTTGAGACTTTTTACTTTTTCTTCTTCCGCTTTAACTAGTTTAGCGGCTTCTGATTTTTCCTCTTTGATACCGACGATAGCAATGTATAGCATTGAACCGACGATGATAAGTAGTGCTAATTCAAATAAAATAGCGAAGATGATCTCAAATACATTAGCGTTTTTAATTCCCAGTGAAACAATCGTTACAACCGAGAAACCAAACAAGAAAATCTCTGCTAATAATGAAGTGATCATCAAGAATGTGTAACTTTGTTTTCTTTGTAATCCAGTGATAATACCGGCGATTCCTAAGGCTACTGAAACAATACACGTTACGACGAGAAACGAAACTCCAAGCGCAACAATTTTGTTGTTGGCATTGTAGCCAATGGCTCTTGATAAGATGTTAATAAAAGCTATATCAGATGCCCACAAGGTAATGGCGCTGCCGATTAAAAACATTCCTTTTGATTCACGAATAACGCCAATCAAGGCCACTGTTAAGATTGAAATAATAATAAGTCCGACGATTAAAACGACGGTGAAGTTGGTGTCATAACTAGTGTATGGTGAAGTTGGTACAAGTAGTGCAAACACCAAGGCCGCAAGCAATAATATCATTGCGATTCCTGGCATTAAACCTATCCATTTTAAGGAAGGATTGCTAAACATTTTTTTGTTTTCCATATTTTCTCTCCTCACTAAGTATTATATAAGAAAAGGTAATACCATAAGCAACCAATCTTTTTAAATAAGGTGTTCATATTTAAGTGCATGTGGTTTTTGCATTTTTATTCATCGTGTTATACTCAAAATAGGAGGCTAACTATGAAAGAAAAATTTTATCGTTGTCCGATTTGTGGAAATTTCTTTGGAGTCATTAATGATTCTGGAGCAGTTCCGATTTGCTGTGGAAAACCAATGGAAGTAGTCGAGGCTAATTCAACTGATGCTTCACAAGAAAAACATGTACCAGTTGTCGAATTACACGGCGACAAACTTCATGTCAAAGTTGGTTCAATTCCTCATCCAATGCTTTTAGAGCATTACATCCAATGGATCTTTGTCGTTACTAACAAGGGTCGACACCGCATGGTTCTAGAAACAAACAAGCCTGCAGAAACCGTGGTAGCTCTTGTACCTGGCGAGAAGGCTTTAAGGGTTTACGAATACTGTAATTTGCACGGCCTTTGGGTCAAAGAATTATAAGTAACTAATGAATGCACTACTTGTAGTGCATTTTTTATTGTCCTTTATCGTGATTTTAATTTCTATTATGTTTATAATAAAACTTATGCAACTTAGTAAAAGGCGCTTTGTTTTAACTTCGCTTCTATTCTGGGGCATCATGTCATTTACTGCCATGATTGCTGAAGGAGTAGATTTTTTTGCACCTGTTTTTATGACCAAAATGCCATTTGAAACATTTGTTGCATTAGGAATACTTGATTTGATATGTCTAGTTATCTATTTGTTCTTTGAAGCTAAACGCAATGGTATAAAACCAAACTACCCGTTTATCATCATTGGAACTTTGCTATTGCTTTCAACGATAATCGGTATTTGGTACGATTCAGGCACGTCATTTGTCGTTAATGTACAAATAATCACGCCAGTATTTTCGGTACTAGATAAAGTAATATGGACGATTACCTTTGCACTCGGTTTAGTAGCGGCGTACATCATGTTCGTTATTTACCCAAAGGGTCAATATAGTTCTAAGCGTTTAGTGTGGTTTTACTATGCGGTTATTTTAGTTGGAATTATCTCAATTATTTATTCTTTAAGTGCAGAGTTTAGATTGTATGCGAGCATATTCTCTCGTGGTGAAACACAATCAATAGAATCATTTTATAATAACGAAAACACATATAGCGCGATGCTGATGCTGGCGTTGCTTGCGACATTTGCTGCGAACTTCAGAATTCAAAAGTGGTGGAATTACATTTTGATGGTAGTATTCTTTGCCGCTATGCTTTTTGCTACATCACTTACTTGCATAGCTTTATCGGTTTTGTTTATTTTCTTTTATTACTCGTTTGGGATTGTTAAATTTGTAAAACAAAAAAATAAGAAATGGATTATTATCGATAGCGTTGTTCTAGGCTTCTTTACTATTGCGCTTTTATTAATGTACTTCGTTTTAGGCAATTCACAAATTATTGCTATGACGAACTTCAAATCATTTATTGATAAGTACATTTTATTAAAAGACTATGCATCCTTTGGATATCGCCAGGCGGTTTGGGATAATGCTATTGCTGTCTTGACCACGCCGATGGATTGGATCTTTGGCAAAGGATATCAAACATATAACGCAATTGTTTCTTTGCGTTGGATAGTGATAAGAGGAACACCGAGTCCATATGTCGATTCTGGTTATGTACAACTTTTAGGCACATCTGGTATCGTTGGCGTCTTAGCATATTCTGGCGTTTTTGGGTATCTTGTATTTGTCTTCGTCAAATTAGTTAAAAACAAGCGATGGAAGAACGTTATTATTCCGTTTGGCGCAATGATTACTATTGCGATACATGGTATTTTTGAAACTACTGTGTTTTTTGATTTTAATACTAAAGGAATGGTTATTACGGCGATGTTTGTTCTACCACTTTTAATCGAGTATAACGATATGAAAAATCCTGAACTCAAGGAGTCGATTAAAACTGCCGAAATACCAGTTCATCGATATTTCCATTCGAAGAATTTTGCAAACCTGTTTGCTTCATTTTCGATTGCTTTAGCCGTGGCATTAGCAGGATCATCTTTCATTCTTTTAAAAACCCTGCCAATTAGAGAACATCTATTTGCGATATTTATCTGTGGTTCAATCGCTTTAATCGCCTTATTTTTGACCCTTCCATTTTTGATTAGAGTATGGACTGTGAAGATGTCTGGTAAGATTCTTTCTAGTACAATTTTTATTAATGCATTAGCCCTAGTAGGAATGCCCGCTTTGACTAGCGTTACATTCGGATTATTATCGATGAATTTAGTAGTGGGAATGGTGTTTTTTACCATTACGCTAATATCGATATTATTGCTTCAAATTCTCATCTATGGAGCACGTTACGATTATCTAAAAGAATATGCATACTACGTTAGAGATATGTTGCTTTCGACAGTCGTTAGTAGTGTGGTTTGTTTCATCGTCTATGCTGCCATTATGGTTGCTGTATCTTTTGTCTTCACTTTTTCCATTCTGTTATTCGTTACTTCAATCATTATCTTCTTCATCGTCTATCTATGTTCGCTAACACTACTTCCCAACCATGTTAAAAACAAAAAGAAGTGGCGGGATCTTCTAAATTTCTATAACGATGTTTACCTTAAGAATCTTCAAGTTTCGCTCATAAAAAATGATCAAAAAGATGCTGAAAAAATCGAAAATGGTGTTACACAAATTATCTAGTCTATAACTTACAAATCGTTATTTTTAGGCATTTTTCCTTATACTAGTATAAATAATTCGTTGCACCGGTTTTTTGGCTAATGTAGAATATAGTAGTCATATGCTCGTGAAGCTGGCACATTAAAGAATAGTCGAGTTGACATTCTAGAGAAAAGCCACCTTACGAGAAGGCCTGATAACTAGGCCACTCATGAAAAAGGGGGACAAAATTAATGACAAATCTCAAAAAGCTTAGTGCTGTTGTACTCGGTTCTCTGTTAGCCATTGGCGTTGGCACAGGTGTCGTAGCTCACAACAATAATGCACAAGCAACCCATGCTGCTGATGTTGTTGATTCATTTTCAGTAAAGGGTTTTGGCGGATACACTACCGCTTCTTACACCTCGACAGCCTATACTGCCGCTGGCGCTACTTCTGGTGTTACGTTTGAGTTAAACAACTACAATGGTAGCACTGGACAAATTAGAGGAAACCAAACTCCTGTTGCTTCAAACTTCTACATTAGAAATACAACAGAATACACAGGCTATTACATCTCTAAGATTTCGTTAACTGTTACTGGTGGTACATTAACCGGTGCTAATGCTGGATACTGTGTTGTCGCTTATGGCACATCAGCTATTGCGGCTTCAAACACTACCGGCACTGCAAAGAGCGATCAAAACGCTTCGTCAGTTACTAACCTTACATGGACAGTTGCCGATCCTGCTACAAGCAAATATACCTACTTCTGTGTTAACAACATTAGAACTAGTGGAACAGTCCTTGCCGCAGCCACGACAGCCGTTCAAGTGACTTGGACACAAGCTGCTGCAAGTTCAAAAGTCTTAACAGATGAACTAGAACTTTCTGGAAGTTTAACCAACACAACTCAATACGCCGGATCTACCCTTAATGTTGCTGGTTTAACAATTAATGCCGTTTATGATGATGCAAGTACATCACCATTAAGCGCTTCTCAATTGACACTTCCAACACTTGTCTTTGGAACTAACTCTTACCAAATCTCCTACACTGAAGGTTCAGTTACAGCCACTGCTATGATTAGCGTTACAGTTGCACAAGATACAGCTGCCTCATTATCATGGACAGGACGCGTAACCACATTTAATGAAGGAAGCGTGTTCACATTAGGCACAGGCGCGGTAGAAGTCACACGTGCAAGCGGAGCCAAGGCTGCCGTTACACTTGCTAACTTAACCGTCTTCCTATTTGAAGGCACATTCGATGCCGCTACTTCTCCAGTTTTAGCTCCTGCTACTACTCTTCAATTAGCCGACAACGGAAAATCAATCGTTCTTGGTTTCGAAGGAGTTTATACAACTGCTTCAACAATCACCGTCAAATTCGTTGCTACAACTACCTATGGTAGTGCAACTGGTGCTACATTAGTGACTAACGTTGCTAACTTAGCTGCTGGAGATAGCATCGTTATTGCTAACATCGCTGCTAACACCGCTTTAGGTCCTTCAGGCGGAACTTATAGAACCAATGTCCCTGTCACAATCGCTGATAACCAAATCACAAGTTTAGGCAGTGCTACAATTCTAACTTTAGGTGGAGCAACTGGTGCTTGGACATTATCCAATGGCACAGACTTCCTCTACTTCACTGGATCTAGCAATACTTTACAAACTGGTACCTCTTCATCTTCAGGAAATACATGGACAATCGCTGTTACTGAAGCTGGCGTCGCTACAGTCGCTAATGCAACCACAACTACAAGAGCTATCAAGTACAACACTTCATCCCCACGTTTTTCTTGCTATACTTCTGGTCAAGCTGATATCGCCATCTTCAAGATTTCTGGCGGATTCAACTACGACTACATTCTTGGAATGTTGGATGGTGACTACTGCACATGTACATTAGACGAACTCGATTTAATCAGCACTCGTTATGCTGCTATGACAGCACACGAACAAGATTACTTGAATTCTGTCACAATCGTTGGAAAAGATTCCAATAGTTATACCGGCTTAGAGGCTTTCAACGCCGCTATGGCTAGACGTGCTGCTCTACATGCACAAGCTGCAAAAACCTCTGTCTTTGGAGCTAACATCAGTGATACAAGCGTTATCGCCATTATCACGATTATCTCAATCGTTGGAGTTTCTGCAATCGGTGGATTCTTCTACTTCAGAAAGAAACACTTAGCCTAATACGCTAAAAAGTTAAATTAAAAGCGTGAGTCATTCAGATTCACGCTTTTTTTATTTCTATCAAGATTTATTGATTGTTATATTTTTTGATGCTAGAAGCCATTTCTCTAACATCATCTTTTTTCTTTTTGTCTTCGCGCTTGTCGTAGAGTTTCTTACCTTTAGCAAGAGCGATTTCAATTTTGCAACGGCCTTTAGATAAGTAAACCTTAGTTGGTACGATCGAATAGCCACCTTGAGACACTTTGCTTTCTAATTTCGTTAATTGATTTTTATGAAGTAATAATTTACGGCTTCTTAAAGAATCGTGGTTAAAGATATTACCTTTATCGTATGGACTGATGTTCATATTGACGATATACGCTTCGTTGTTTTTAAAAACGACATAACTATCCGATATCGAGATACCGCCTTCGCGGATTGATTTTATTTCCGTGCCCAAAAGAACGATTCCACATTCTTCGAAATCGCTTAGAAAATAGTTGAATGAAGCCTTTCTATTTAGGGCTACGATTTTAATTCCAGTTGTCTTTTCCATGTTTAGCAAGTCATATTCTAGCATAGATTATCTCTTTTATAAAAATATGGTAAGTGATAGATTTAATTAGCGAGGTAAATATGATTTCGACAATAAGCGAATTAGAAACCTATTTTAAGTCTTTAAGACAAGGCGATTATCAAAGAGATAATTTTGACGCCTTTCTCGATAAGATTAAGTTTATATTTGATTTACCTGCGATTCATATCAGCGGATCTAATGGTAAAGGGACCACTGGTAGTGTTATTAAAAACATCTATATTAAAGAAAAATATAAGGTTGGTTATTTTCACTCTCCTTATTTATATAGTTTCACGGAGATGACTAGTGTTAATGACAAGAATATTGACATCAATGATTTTTTAGATATCGTCAATCAATATAAACCGTTAATCGATAAATATTCTTTATCAGAGTTTGAAGTTGAAACATTGGTGGCCTTTGAATATTTCAAAAAAGAGAAAGTTGATATCGCTATTATCGAATGTGGTATGGGCGGACTATTAGACGCCACTAATGTATTTACGCCAATTTTAAGTATTATTACTTCTATATCGCTCGAACACACTTTCTTTTTGGGCTCATCTTTAACGGAAGTAGCGCGTCATAAGGCAGGAATTATCAAAAAAGATATTCCTGTTTTAGTCGGTGAACTAGACGATGAATCGATGGAAGTAATAAAAGAGGTGGCAAAGGAGAATAAATCGCGAGTCCACGTCGTCGGTCATTATTTATTTGAAGAATTGCAAAATGATGGATATATGTTTACATATAAGCCATATGACAACCTTAAAATACATTCTTTAGCCCTTTTTAGCGTAATAGACGCATCTATCGCTTTAGCGGCGGTCGAAATATTAAAAGAGCGTTTCCCAGTCTCTAAAGCCTCGATTTACGAAGGAGTGGCTGATACCACCTTAACGGGAAGAATGGAAATTTTGAATCAAAAGCCATTAGTAATCGCTGATGGTGCTCATAACCCAGAAGCTTCGATGCGTTTAAGAGAGAGCCTGGAAAAACTTCAAAACGACCGTCCAATCCATATTATATTTGCCGCTTTCCGCGATAAGAATATCGAAAGAATGCTAGCGGAATATAATTTTATTTCGCAAGATATTACACTTACAACATTTGATCATCCTCGAGCAAGACAAGAGGAAGAATACTTTTTGTTTTTGGGCGAATTTCCATTTAACGCTGACTATAAGTCACTAATTGCAAAAAAGTTCAAAGAGTATCCAAATGACATTATAGTAATCACTGGATCATTAGCGTTTTCTAGTATCGTGTCCAAAGAATGGAAAGAAGGTAAAATCAAATGAACATACTAGGTTTTAAGAAATTACCAATCGTTCAAAAAATTGCTCTTGCAGGTCTTTTTACGGCTTTAGCTTGTATATTAAACAAAGTTGTTGCGATTAATTATATTACGATGGTTCCGTTTGTTAGGGTTTCCTTTGGCGGTCCTGCTGTAATTATCTTTGCTTCATTGTTATTAGGACCGTTATTTGGCGGTTTAGTCGGTGGATTGAGCGATATTCTTGGATATTTCATTTTCGATATCAGAGCGTTTCCATACGCTCCTTGGATTACTATTACTTACATTCTTTTAGGAATGCTCCCATATTTTATCTTTTGGTTAGTAAAGAAGATTAAGAATAAGACAGTCATGGCTTCGATTACTTATGGAGTCATGGGCTTATTATTCGTTTTACTCTCACTATTTATCGTTTTAAACGACAGTATCGTTTGGTTTGGCCATACATATACTTTGAATTTAGAGCTTAAGATTTCACTGCCGATTTTGATGTTTGTTTTATTTGTTTTTATCATCGTATTTAATATATTGTTCGAAAAGAGCTTTAAAAAAAGAACGGATGTTAGTAAACTCCCATTTAATATTTATCAATTGTCGTTCGCGTTATTCATTATTGAAATCTTTATCATGGTGATTTTTGGATCATTTATGAAGTCGATTCTTTTTGGAGTAGAACTCTATCCAATCATTGTCCTTTTTCAGTCAATGACAATGTTTTTTAATATTCCTATAAATACATTTATAATTTCGTATATAATATTAATCACGCGCCGTTATTACGCGGCCAATTAGCTATGTTCAAAACACGTCATAATAAAGTCGAAGAAGAAGCAAAGAAAGAAAAAGATTATCGTCCGACCAAAGATCTACACGCCGAAGGCGAAGACGACGAGAAATCTAATTTTCCTCTTGGTATGGTAATAACTATTGGAATTATCGTCCTGCTTATCATTGTTTGCATAGTTGTTATCCAATTATCAGGAGGACCATTACCGTGGAATCAAAATTAAAATTGGGCGTACTTTCCATTATGATGCTTGCCTTATGTGCTTGCACCGTTCCGACAAATTCATCATCGGAGGATAAACATTCTTCTAGTATTGAAGAACCTCTTTCATCTGAAACCGAGTCATCACAAAGCAGCAATGAGACTAGCTCTACTGGGGGAAGTTCTTCGAACTCTTCGAGCAGCAGCTCATCATCTGAGAACCCTTCAAGTAGTTCTTCAAGTGAGCCTAGTTCATCTAGTTCTAGCGAATCCTCTTCATCGTCTAGCAGCAGTACTAATGATAATGATTTCAATGGATACTATGCCACTATTACAGATAACATGAGTGGTGCTACTTTATTGAGCGCGTTAAAAACAATTATTTCAAAAAATATTAGCGTTAGTTATGACTGGTCGAGATACGAGGATGCCGATGAAGCAATGGACGATCCAACATGTATTACAACTATCTATTCTCGTGAGAATTTGAAGAAAACAGCACATGTTGGCAGCTCTCAAACTCCTGGACAATGGAATAGGGAACACACATTTCCACAAAGCAAACTAGATGGAAATAGTAAGAGCGATAATCACATTATATTTGCATCAGATTATAAGGTTAACGGAACTCGTAGTAACAAAGTTTTAGGTATGGTAGAGCACACATCCAAAAATCAAGTAAAGGATGCTTATGGCAACTTAACCCAGTGCTATACAACAAGTTCACTTTTTGAACCAGTAGATATCGCAAAAGGCAAAACTGCTAGAGCGACAATGTATGCTAGCGTTTTATATGATTTATCGATTACAGATAATATATCTTCCGTTCAATTATGTTTAGAGTGGAATATTAGTTATGCTCCAGGAACAGAAGATGCTAGAAGGAACGATGCTGTTTTTAAGAATCAGAAGAACCGCAATCCATTCACGGATCATCCAGAATATGCATGTCGGATCTGGGGCAATACGAATTCAGCTACCAAAACAGTGTGTGGAATTAATTAGCATAAAACGGTAAAGAAGATTATCCCTCAAAAGAGGGATTTTCTTTTGACGAAAAGTTGACACATTATTATGTGTATGATAAACTCAAGACACTAAATGTTCTAAAGGAGTTAAGAGATGAGAGAAAAAGTGATTTTGATTTGCTCCGAATGTCTATCGAGAAACTACACGACCACTGTCAAAAGAGAAGGACAAAAAGAGCGTTTAGAAATTAGGAAGTTTTGCCCAAAATGTGGCAGATACACCATTCATAAAGAGTCCAAGTAGGAGGAACATTATTTATGGGTTTAAAAAAGTATGCTAGTGGAGTCGTCAAGGAAGGAAAACGCGTTCGCTGGCCAAAGCGAGAAGTTTTAATTCCGGCCATTCTTACCGTGGTTATCATTTCTGTCTTTTTTGGAATTATGCTTTTATTAGAAGACTGGGCGGGTAACTCGCTCTTAGCCATTATTAAAGATGCATTTTCAGGATTAGCAAAATAAGGAGCAGATGAATATGTTTGCAGAAGAGAAAAAAGAAGTATTGGATTTTAGTGAAGAAGGCATTAAAGCCGAAAAGTTAGGCGATAAATCTTGGTACGTTGTGAATACGTATAGTACACACGAAAAAAGAGTCGCTGAAAACTTAAAAAAACGTGTTGAATCAATGAATCTTCAAAATCTCGTATTCCGTATTATCGTCGCTGAACAAGAAGTTCCAGTGATGAAAGATGGACAACCTACCGGAAAAATGAGAATGAAGAATCTTTATCCGGGTTATGTCTTCGTCGAAATGATTATGACCGACTACGCTTGGTTCGTCGTTCGTAACACTCCAGGTGTCACCGGATTCGTCGGTTCTTCTGGTAAAGGAACGAAACCATTCCCAATTCCAAGAGAACAAGTAGAGCCAGTCTTGAAAAGAATGGGTATGGTCGATGCTTCGATGTATGATCGTTACTCAGAAGAAGACTTGGTCAAAGTCATTCACGGACCTCTTGAAGGTACCGAAGGCAAAATCGTCTCTATCGATAAGGAAACTGGCGTCGTTGTCGTCGAGGCCGTCTTCTTTGGCCGCGCAACTCGTCTAGAAGTCGATTTCTCTGAAATTGAAAAGGTGTAAATTTATGAATATTAAAAATTATAGATTTGCAATTCTTCTCGGATTAACGATTAGTTTAGCCGCTTGTAATGCGAATAATGGCGGTAGCAGCAGTCAAAACGGTAGTAGTGGTTCTGAATCATCAGAAACCTCTTCATCGAGTTCTTCTAGTTCTGACCCTCAAGCTGCTTATTATGCTTCAATTACCGACAATATGACTGGAACAGCCTTGTTAAGCGCTCTTCGGTCATTGAATTCGCAGAAGAGAACTAAAACAGTCGGTTATGGAAACATGGGAGATTACTATAAACAAACAGATGGAGATCCAAGTAATTCATCCAATCTTATTGGTTTTTACTCTGGTACATCAAAATATTTCGATGGAGAATTTTACTCCAGTGGTGCTGATAAGTTTAATCGCGAACACGTTTGGCCAAAAAGTCATGGTGGAAACCTCGTCGATGATGATATTCATATGACAAGACCAACAATTATTTCTGATAATAGTTCTAGAGGCAATTCATTCTATGTTGAAGGTATGAATTCATCCTCAAATGGATGGGATCCATATACGGCAGGTTTCTTAATCAAGTATCGTGGCATTGCTGCGAGAATTATCTTCTACTGTGTGGTCGCTAATAGCAGTTTGAGTATTATTGACTCTAACACTGGTGGTGGTTCACAAATGGGCAAGCTAAGCGACTTACTTAAATGGAATCTTGCTTATACTATCGATGCGACCGAAACACGCCGCAATAGTGCTGCTCAAGGGATTCAAGGTAATAGAAACCCATTCATCGATCATCCAGAATACGCATGTAAGATTTGGGGAAATACTAATTCGACAACCAAAGCTATGTGCGGACTCAACTAATAAAAAAACAAGCATTCATATTTCGATATGAGTGCTTTATTTATATATAGCATTCAAATAAATGTTATATTTTGTTTGTATAAAATATGGAGCAAAAAATGAAACTTAAGAAATTATTATTTAGTATTCCGTTACTTGGATTGCTTACTGCATGTACTTTTATTAATGTCCATTCAAGCAGCGATAATTCTAGTTCCTCTTCCAATAGTCAGTCATCCAGCTCTTCTAATTCATCAAGCGGTGAAGAATCATCTAGCAGTGAAGAATCATCTAGTAGTGAAGAACCATCGTCTAGTAGTGAATCTTCATCTAGTTCAGAGGAGCCATCATCTAGCAGTGAGTCTTCCTCTTCATCTAGTTCCTCTAGTGAAAATACACAAACATTCAATGATCGGATAGCAAATATGGTTTCGACTGGAATAAAAGCGACCAGTGGTGAGGCTAATGCAAAAGAAAGTGCCATCTATAATCAATCAGCTATACTCGGAAGCGCTGCGCATCCTTTGCTTAATCAGCCAACTTCAAATTACATCGAAATAGTGGCAATTGAGCAACCGAATCAATATGGCGATGCCGTTCTTATTAAGTGCGGAAATGCTGAGATAATTATCGATGTCGGAATGTCTTCTAGTAACTACTACGATGACGGCACATCCTATGGCAATTTCTTAAAACAGCAATATGCTTCATATATAACTGACAATACTGTCGACTTAATGATAGTTTCGCATCCGCATGATGATCACATTGGCGGTTTCCCTGGATTTGTTTCTTCTAATGTAACTAAAATTGGAATGCTTGTCGATTATGGATATCGCTATACTGGGTCTTCAGAATCTTATTACTATAATCAAATTAGAAATCAGATTTCGTCGAAATGGGGCGGAGTATATCATCCAGTATATGATTGCGTTAATAGTTTAAATAACGGACTTCCTAGGACCTATATTACGCAAGAGCTGTTTATCGATTGGATCGATACCGGAGTCTATCAATCTAATCCTAACTTGAGCTACAGTAACCTCACATATAATGGTTCATCGATAAGTGATTTAAATATCACTAGTGTGACTGGGATCCTTTCTTATAAGAATTTCTCATATTTCTTTGATGGAGACATGCAAAATACTACATCTTACGGAGATATCGACGGCGAAATAAATATGGTGAGTTTAAATTCTAGCAACCCTTTGTTCCATAAAGTTACGATGTCAAAAATCGCTCATCACGGCTCGACAACCGGAACATATACGCAGCTATTAACAGCGATTACCCCAAAGATATCTTTTATATCTGCAGGAAGAGTTGATTCTAGTAATAGTTACGGAAGTCTTGTTGGAGCATGTTCAGGTCATCCACACGCGGCCACCTTAGCGCGGATTAAAAATGCCGGAATTAAGGCGTATTTGAACTCTGCTAGTGGCACCTTACACTTTGTCACAGATGGAAGTCTAGTTAATCCAATTTACTTTGTTGGAGCGCCATTAAAGTCGACTTTGCTCGGTGGAAAAACTAGTGATCCAACAGCACTAAATCTTCCATATGGCAGTACGACAGATATGTATAACGATCTATGGAATTCGACATTCTATGAGAAATGTCATGCTTAGATAATAAAAAAACGAGCGGGGAACTGCTCGTTTTTATTTTAATTATATTAGTTATTAGCCATTCAATCCTTGGCGGAATTCACGAATTGCTTTAGTGGTGCCGACGACAAATATCTTATCGTTAGGAAGAATCTTGTCTTTACCACCTGGAACAAGTGATGTGCCATCTTCTCTTACGACTAATAAAACGTTGACGCCATATTTTTCTTTTGGGTTGAGTTCCATTAATGAAGCAGGGACAAATGCTTGTTTGATGACGATTGATACAACTGAGTATTTCTTATCTAACTTATAGAAGTCTTTATAGTCGTATTCTCCTAAACGGTTTGCTAAGGCTGCGCCTGCAGCTTTTTGTGGGGTAACCACTTCGTTAGCACCGAGTTTCTTGATAATCGGGATATAGTAGTCATTATCGACTCTAACGATGATATACTTAACTCCAATTTCTTTTAAGATAACCGTTGTTAAAACCGTTGCTTGGTCATTATGGCCGAATGCAATAATAGCGGCATCAACATCTTGAACTCCGAGTTCTTTTAATGCATCTTCATCTGTTGCATCAGCGATAAAAGCTGTTGGAAGAATAGTTGCGATTCTCCTAACATTATCTTCATTACTATCGATAGCGATGACGTCGGCTCCATTAGCGACTAATTCTTCGACGACAGCACTACCGAACTGACCTAGACCGATGACTGCGAATGATTTTTTACCCATAAAAATAATCCCCTTTATATTTTATCCAATTAAGAAGTCTTCTTCGACATATTGGAAATGGTATTTTTCTTTAACGTCCAAATTTCTTTGGAAAATCTGCATGAACGAAATTGGACCTAAACGTCCAATAAACATCAGGACGCATAATGTAATTTTACTACCAACACTTAAATATGGGGTAATACCAGTCGATACACCGACTGTACCAAATGCAGAGAAAACTTCATAAATTAAGCTTTGTCTCTCATCTAACATTGGATTATTTGATTCAAATCCTGAGACGATTAAATATGCGCCTAAAATGATAAAAATAGCGGTGAATACAAGTGACATTGCCTTGATCACCATTCCATTAGAATAATAGCGTTTAAAAGCAACGATTTTTCTTCCTCTAAAGTACGCAAACATCGCCAAGATAATCATAAAGAAAGTTGTGGTTTTAACGCCACCAGCCGTGCTTAATGGAGAACCACCAATAAACATTAATATACAAGATATTACTTTGCCGGCAACGCTTAAATTAGCTTGATCATAGGTTGAAAATCCAGCCGTTCTAAGAGTGATGCTTTGAAAGAATGCTTGTAGGACATCCATTCTATTAGTAGCCTTCGTTCCCTCAGTAAGCATAAACAAAGCCGCGCCACCAAAAATCAAGACAAAAGTCGTAAGTAGAACAATCTTCGTAAACGCTCTCCACTGACTTGGTTTTCTAAAGTGGAATACATCGATGACGGTCAAGAACGAAATGCCTCCTAAAACAATTAGTAACATTGTCGCAATGCATAAGTAGACATATGACCATTGCGGTAATGAGGAAATTATTCCTGAGTTTCCCAATACAAGAGATGTGGTTCCGAATACGTCGAATCCAGCATTATTAAACGCTGAAACGGAGTGGAAAACAGAGAACCACAACGAGTGTTGAATATCAGTTACTTGTAAGAAGACTGGTAAAAGCAATGCTGAGCCGATTATTTCAAATGAAAAAGATATAAGGATTATCTTGCGGACAAAGATAACTAAATCAGACATCGAAGCGGATCCTACTGCTTGGGATAAAAGATAGCGATCTTTGAACTGTAATTTTCTTCTAAATAGCGTGATTATAAAAGCTAAAATGGTCATAAAACCTAGACCACCAATTTGTATGCAAATAAGAACTATAATTTGACCAAAAAAGGTTAAGTCCCCTGATAAACCACCTGGATAAACTGACAATCCAGTCACACAAGTCGCACTAACGGCAGTAAATAAAGCATCGACAAAATTACCCCATTGTCCATTAGATCTTGATAGTGGAGTAAATAATAAAAAGGCACCTAAAAAGATAACCAGTAAAAAGCTGAGAATTACCAGTAGAAATGGAGACACACCAACGCTCTTTTTATTTGTTTTCATAATCGATTTTCCAAATTTTTGATAAATCTTGACTGAAATATTATATTCTTAGTCGTGTCAAATATCAAATTAACATGTTAATTTGTTTAAAAATATCATTTGTCAAAAAGTGGCGTTTTGCAAAGTTTTTGATATTTGTAAACGCCTACCGAAATGGTGTTTTTAGACTCCAACAAACACATCTTATCATAGATACATATTGAAAAAAATTCTTGCTTGCCTGTGTGCGCATTTGGTATGATATACAAGCATGTTGCCTTTACGCGTTATGAGAGAGCGTGTATACGTGCAACGAGCATCTAGTTCGTGGTAGAGCGTGTGATTCGCTCATCCCCCACGACACTGACACTGAATATAGGAGGTAGTCACGTGAAAAAAATCGCTAAAGTCGTGAAGATGGAACTTCCTGGTGGAGACGCAAAACCAGGACCAAAACTCGCATCTGCCGGCGTCGTTATGCCAAAATTCTGTACGGATTTTAATGCTAAGACAGCCGATAGACGTGGTGAAGTTGTTCCAGTTATCATCACGGCCTATGAAGACAAAACATTTGAGTTTGTCATCAAGACCGCACCAGTAGCAGGTCTATTACTAAAAGCCGCTGGAATTCAAAAAGGTTCATCCAATTCAAAAACAATCGTTGGTCACATTTCGAAAGCTGAACTTCGCAAAATCGCAGAATACAAGATGCCAGATCTTAACTGCAACGATGTCGAAGCCGCTATGAAAGTTGTCGCTGGCTCTGCCCGTAATATGGGTATTGCCATTGATGAGTAAGGTATTAACTATGAAAATTTCAAAAAAATACAAGAACGCTCTTGGATTAATTGAAGCCGAAAAGCTTTATACAATTGAAGAAGCTTCTGAACTCATTAAAAAGACCTCAACAGTTAAATTCGATGCAACGATCGATCTATCAATGAAATTGAATGTAAACACCAAATTAGCTGAACAACAAATCAGAGGAACTCTCATCCTTCCAAACGGAAATGGTAAAACCAAAAAGGTCTTAGCCATTACTGATAGAACTGAAGAAGCTAAGGCTGCCGGAGCGGATTTTGCCGGTGGTAAGGAACTATTAGAAAAAATCCAAAAAGAAAACTGGTTTGATTTCGATGTCATCGTCGCCACACCTAATATGATGGGTGAATTAGGCAAGATGGGTCGTGTCTTAGGACCAAAAGGCTTGATGCCAAACCCAAAGACAGGAACCGTTTCAAATGACATTGCAAAGGCTGTTACCGAAATTAAAGGCGGTAAAGTCGAGTATCGCAGCGATAAAGAGGGCAATATGCACGTTTCTATCGCTCGTGTCTCATTTGAACCAAAGAAGATTGCTGAAAACTTGCATGCAATTTGTGAGACTATCGTCAAGGCTCGTCCTTCGACTGTTAAAGGCAACTTCATTACTAACGCTGTCATCCATACGACCATGGGTCCAGCTATCAAGATTACATTCGAAGGTCGATAAAACAAAGATTTCAATATACCTAAGACAGTAACCGTTCGTGTAGAACTTAATCAGTTACCGAGGCAAGAAATAAATAAGATTCTTCCTCTTACTATGTAAGATTCAATGTATATTGGAGCCTCAAACAAAATTTTAAAGAAAAAGGAGGTAGAACTGTGAATCAAGAAAAACTCAAAGCAAAACAAGAAGTAGTTGATACTTTAGCCAAAGCCATCTCTGAACACAATGCGACTATCGTAGTCGAATATCGTGGTCTCACCGTGGCTGATATCCACGGCCTAAGAAAGACTCTTCGCGAGAATAATGCCACGCTTGGTGTCTACAAGAATTCTTTAGTTGCACGCGCTGCCAATCAAATCGGCAAAGGCGAGTTAGCTGAAATTCTCGAAGGGCCAAACGCAATTATCTTTTCAAAAGATGTTATCAGTGGACCAAAAATTCTCACAAAGTTTGCGAAACTTAATGAGCACCTCGTCTTAAAGGGTGGCTTAGTCGAAGGTCAAGTCGTCAATGGCGACAAGATTAAAGAACTAGCTTACTTACCAGGACGCGAGGGATTGATCTCAATGTTCTTATCGTGCTTACAAGCACCTGTTCGTAACTTCGCTTGCGCTGTCAAGGCTGTTGCGGAAAAGTAATGCCAATTAGGAGGAAAATAAAATGGCAAAGTTAACAAATGTAGAAATTATCGCGGCTTTAAAAGAAATGACCGTGGTAGAACTAAATGATCTAGTAAAGGCTGTTGAAGCAGAATTCGGCGTTACCGCTGCTGCTCCAGTTGCTGGTGGCGCTGCACACGTCGAAGAAGAAGTCGCTGCTAAGGGACCAAGTGAAGTTTCACTTATTCTCAAGGCTTGCGGACCACAAAAGGTTGCAGTTATTAAGGCCGTCCAAGCTATCACTGGCTTAGGCTTAATGGATGCTAAGAAATTAGTTGATGCTGCTCCATCCCCAATTAAAGAACACATTTCACCAGTCGAAGCTGAAGAACACAAGAAAGTGCTCGTCGCTGCCGGCGCTGAAGTCGAAATTAAATAAGTTAGTTACTTGTTAATTTCATAACTCGTAAATACTCAAGGTAACAAATGTCTCATTATTTTGAAAACGATAATACACTTGCGTCGTGTGAAAGGGAGATTCGATTCGACCTTTTTGAGAAACATTTATCATTTTTGAGTGACAACGGAGTTTTTTCTAAAAAACAAATCGATGAAGGGACGCGAATCTTTCTTAAGACCATCGTCCCTCTCGATTTAGGCAAGAAGGTGCTTGATTTAGGTGCTGGTTATGGAGCAATAGGGCTAACCTTAGCCACATTTAAACAAGATACAAGACTTACTCTTGCCGATATCAATTTGCGCGCGGTCGCATTGTGCGCTCATAACGCAATAAGATTAGGGTTAGCAGATCGGGTCACCTGCCTTCAAAGTGACATCTATTCAAATATTGAAGGATCATTTGATTCAATTGTAATTAATCCGCCGATTAGAGCAGGTAAAGAAGTTACCTATGCTATGTATAAAGGCGCGAAAAAATACTTAATTGATGGCGGTTCACTTTATATCGTCATAAGGAAAGCTCAAGGCGCAGAAAGTGCTTCTAAATACATCGAAAGCGTATTTGGAAACATTGCTCTACTTAAAAGGTCTCGTGGGTACTATGTCCTAAAAGCGATCAAAAGTAACAGTAGATAAATAGATCAAAGGAGCCATTACATGACAAGAGATATTGCCAAATTAAAGAAACTCAACAATGACAGAGTAGATTTTAGTAAGATTTCGGGAACTTTACCGCTTCCAAATCTTGTCGAGATTCAGACAAAATCATATGAAGAGTTCAAAAGCAAAGGCTTAGACGAAGTCTTTAAGGAAGTATTCCCAATCGTCAATTATTCCGGTACTCTTTCAATCGACTATGTCAAAGTCGAATTCGGCGAACCGAAGCATTCGTTCCTCGAGTGCAAAGCTCGCGACTTAACCTATAGCGTTCCGTTAAATGTGACGCTTAGATTAACCCGTAAAGAGACAGGTGAAATTCAAGAATCTAAAGTTTATATGGGCGAACTCCCGCTTATGACTAGTTCTGGAACATTCATCGTCAATGGTGCGGAAAGAGTTATCGTTTCTCAATTAGTTCGCTCTCCTGGTGCTTATATGTCCAAAATCATGGATAAATCAGGAAAATATATATACGAAGGCGATTTGATTCCAGGCCGTGGAACATGGTTTGAATTTGAATCCGACCAAAAAGACATTCTCAATGTTCGCATCGACCGTCAAAGAAAGATGAACGCTGGAACATTGTTAAAAGCGATCGGTTTAGAAAGTGCAGATGACATCTTGTCACTTTTTGGAGATCGTCATAACTTGCGATTGACGCTTGAAAAGAACGAGGATATCAAAAACGCCGAAGGCGCTTTAATCGATATCTTCCGCAAACTAAAACCAGGCGAACCAGTTACTAGAGATGGAACAATTAACTTCCTCTATCAAAAATTCTTCGATGAGAAGCGTTATGATTTAGGACGTGCTGGAAGACATAAGTTTGCCATGAAATTAGGCATCTACAATCGTCTTTCAAATCATATTCTCGCTGAAAACCTTGTTTCGAGCGATGGAGAAGTGAGATTTAAAAAAGGCACTCTTCTCACCGAACAAGATGTCGAGAAATTAAAGGATGAGGAGTTCTTTGAAAAGGGCGCTCATACTAAAAAACTAAAGATTAATACTAACCTTGATGAACACGGCCTAGTCAATATCGTTAAAGTTTATGCTAATGATAAGAAAGAGGTTGTGACTAATGTTATTGGTACCGATTTGAATTTGACAATCAAACGCGTAACAATTAGCGACATCATCGCAGTTTTCTCTTACTTTATGAATATCATGGATGGAATCGGTTCAACCGATGATATCGACCACCTCGGAAACCGTCGTGTTCGTTGCGTTGGTGAACTTATTCAAAATCAATTCCGTGTTGGTTTGAGCAAGATGAGCAAAGCTGTTCAACAAAAGATGTCGATTTCTGATGCTGAAGAAAGCACTCCAAAGAAATTGATCAACATCCGTCCATTAACAGCTAGTATTCGTGAATTCTTTGCAAGTTCACAACTTTCACAATTCATGGATCAAACCAACCCACTTGCCGAACTTACAAACAAGAGACGTCTTTCCGCTCTTGGACCTGGCGGTCTAACTAGAGACCGCGCTTCGACCGAAGTTCGTGACGTTCACGTTTCACATTACGGACGTATTTGTCCAATTGAAACTCCAGAAGGTCAAAACATTGGTCTTATCAACAACCTTGCTACATATGCGAAGATCAATCCATATGGCTTTATTGAAACCCCATATCGCCGTGTCGAACATAAATTGGTCGGTGGAGTCGACAAAGCTTTCGTTCTCGATGGAGAAGACAATACCGAATATCTCGATGCTTCACGTGAATGGGACTACATTATTGCAGAAGCAAATATCAATCTTGGCCCAGATGGCGAAATCCTCGACGAAAACGTCGTTGCACGTCATCGCGGTGAAAATATCGTTGCGAAAAAAGAGAATGTTGATTTTATCGACGTTTCTCCAAAACAAATCGTTTCGATTGCCGCTGCTTGTATTCCGTTCCTCGAAAACGATGATACAACCCGTGCTTTGATGGGTGCTAACATGCAACGTCAGGCTCTTCCACTTTTAAAACCACACGCTCCATTTGTGGGTACTGGATTAGAGCATCAAATCGCCCGCGACTCTGGTTTAGCGGTCGTCGCTATTAATGATGGCGAAGTCGTTTATACCGATGCTCGCGTTATTAAAGTAAAGGAAAAGGGTTCAAAAGAACTCCGCGTTTATACTTTACAAAAATTCGAAAGAAGTAACCAAGGCACTTGCATTAATCAAAATCCAATCGTTGTAGTTGGACAAAAAATTGCAAAAGGCGATGTCATCGCCGATGGACCAGCCATGCAAAATGGTGATCTCGCTCTTGGACAAAATATTACAATCGCATTCATGACTTGGAACGGATACAACTACGAAGACGCCGTCATCATGTCAGAAAAACTAGTTAAAGAAGATACATACACCTCAATTCACATTGAGAAATATGAACTCGAATGTCGCGAAACTAAACTCGGTGACGAAGAAATCACAAGAGATATTCCAAACGTTGGCGAAGATAGTAAATCCTATCTAGACGAACGCGGAATTATCGTTCCAGGCGCCGAAGTTAAAGAAGGCGATATTCTCGTTGGTAAAGTTACTCCAAAAGGACAAACAGAACCAACCCCAGAAGAAAAATTATTAATGGCAATCTTTGCTGAAAAGACAAAAGAAGGTAAAGATGCTTCGTTACGCGTTCCACACGGTGGTGCAGGTATTGTCCTAGACGTTAAGATTTTCAAACGTTCCGAAGGCGCTGAACTTCCACCAGGAGTTAATGAAGTCGTCCGCGTTTATATCGTTCAAAAGAGAAAAATCTCTGAAGGCGATAAGATGTCAGGACGTCATGGTAATAAGGGTGTCATTTCGAAGATTCTTCCAATCGAAGATATGCCATTCTTACCAAACGGTACTCCAATCGATGTCATGTTAAATCCACTAGGCGTTCCATCCCGTATGAATATCGGACAGATTCTCGAAGTTCACTTAGGTATGGCGCTTAAGAAATTAGGATACAAGCTCGCTACTCCAGTTTTCGATGGTATCACCAATGATGAAATTTTCAAATTGATGAAAGATGCTGGAATGGCAGAAGACGGTAAGACTGTCTTATTCGACGGACGCACCGGTGAAAGATTCGACGAAAGAATTACTGTCGGTGTTATGTACATGATTAAACTCGTGCACATGGTCGACGATAAACTACACGCTCGTGCGACAGGACCATATTCATTAGTCACTCAACAACCTTTAGGTGGTAAAGCCCAAAACGGTGGTCAGAGATTCGGTGAAATGGAAGTCTGGGCTCTTGAAGCCTATGGCGCCGCTCACGTCCTACAAGAAATTCTCACCATTAAATCTGATGATAGAGTCGGCCGTCGTAAGACATACGAAGCTATTATCAAAGGTCGCGAAATTCCAAAATCAGGAATTCCAGAAGCCTTCAAGGTTTTAGTAAAAGAATTGCAAGCTCTCTCGATGAATGTCAAACTTCTCGATCAAGATGGCAATGAAATCGATATGGCCGCACTTGCAAAAGAAGCCGAAAAAGAAGAAAGAAAGATTAATTCTTCAATTCGCGCAATGACAGGCGAAACCGCTGTCGATGCAGAAGAAACTTCACTAGTGATTGACACTGGTGCAAAAGAGTAAGGGAGGTAAAGAAGATGTTTGATGTAAAAAAATTATCATCTATTCAAGTAGGTCTAGCCTCTCCAGACACTATTAGAAGTTGGTCACATGGCGAAGTATTAAAGCCAGAGACCATTAATTACCGCAGTCAAAAACCAGAAATGCAAGGTCTTTACTGCGAAAAAATCTTTGGTCCAAGCAAAGATTACGAATGTCATTGTGGAAAGTATAAGAAGATTCGCTTCGCTGGCGTAGTATGCGAAAAATGTGGCGTCGAAGTCACTTCAAAAGAAGTAAGACGAGAGAGAATGGGTCACATCGAATTAGCTTCCCCTTGCACACACATTTGGTATCTAAAAGGTATTCCAAGCCGTATCGGTTTGATTCTCGATGTTTCTCCAAAGCATCTAGAGGAAGTCGTTTATTTCGCGGCTCACGTTTGCTTGAATCCAGGGAAAGCGTCCAACTTATATACTCGTCAATTCATCGATGAGAAAAATGGTCGCGAAATCTTTATTCCAGTAATTAAAGAGATTCAAAATAAACCAGAATTCGGCCTTGAAAACGGTTCGTACGATTGGCAAAGAAGCGAAGAACTTCTCGCTAAAATGGAAAACCGAAACGAAGTTTTTGATTTCCAAACCGTTGCCAACTTTATTACCAAATTCACCGGTGCTCAATTCTCAGAAGGCGCCGAAGCTATTAAGAAATTACTAGCGACAGTGGATTTAGATAAAGAAGCAGAATTGATTAACGCTAAACTCCACGATACTTCTGTCCCTGCCCGTGTCAAACTCACAAAGAGACTCGAAGTTATCGAAGCCTTTAGAAAATCGACGAACAAGCCTGAATGGATGGTTCTCGATGTTATTCCAGTTATTCCACCAGATCTACGTCCAATGCTTCAACTCGATGGTGGCCGTTTCGCTACTTCCGATTTGAACGATTTATATCGCCGCGTTATTTCTAGAAATAACCGTTTGAAAAAATTAATCGACATGAGTTCTCCACAAGTTATCTTGATGAATGAAAAACGTATGCTTCAAGAAGCGGTGGATGCTCTTATTGATAACGGCCGCCGCAATAAACCAGTCACTGGCGCTGGTGGACGCGCTTTAAAATCATTATCGAGTACGTTAAAAGGTAAACAAGGTCGTTTTAGACAAAACCTTCTTGGTAAACGTGTCGACTATTCTGGTCGTAGCGTTATCGCCGTTGGACCTTCTTTAAGAATGTATCAATGTGGGCTTCCAAGAGAAATGGCTATTCAACTCCTCCGTCCATTTATCGCTCACGAATTAATGAAACGCGGAATCGCAACTGCTCATAAACAAGCCGATCGAATTATCGACCGCTACGATGACTGCGTATTTGATATTATCGAAGATATTATCTCTTATCATCCAGTGTTGTTGAACCGTGCTCCAACGCTTCACCGTCTCGGTATTCAAGCATTCCAACCAGTCTTAGTCGATGGACGTGCAATTCGTTTACACCCACTCGTTTGTACTGGATTTAATGCTGACTTCGATGGTGACCAGATGGCCGTTCACGTGCCACTAGGTAAAGCCGCACAAGAAGAAGCACTTGATTTGATGCTTGCCTCTAACAATATTCTTGGTCCAAAGGATGGAAAACCAATCGTTACTCCATCTCAAGACATGGTTCTTGGCAACTATTATCTAACTCTCGAATCGACTGCTGCTGATTTCGAAGCTAAGGCTAAATTAACTCGCTCATATGGAGATGAAGAAGAAGCTGAACACTACGATTTATATGCTGCAAGCGAAGGCAAAGCCTTTAAATCAGTCGATGGTGTTATTAAAGCTTATACCACTAAACAAATTCATCTTCACGATAGAATTGCGATTTTAGGTAAAGCCTTACTAAAGACTAATTTTACAGAAGAGATGAATGAATCTTATTTATTAACTTCTGTCGGTAAAGTCTTGTTTAACCTTATTTTCCCAGCAGACTTCCCATACTTAAATGTCGTCAACGAAGCTAACCTCAAAGGTGACTTAGATTTCATGAAGAAATTCTTCGTACCAAAAGGAACTAACCTCGTCGAAGCGATTAGAAAACAAGCCCTTTATTCTCCATTTAAGAAGAAGGATCTTGGAAAAATCATCAATGAAATTTTCCAACGCTACGGAACCACTAAAACTAGTGCCGTCCTCGATAAACTAAAAGATCAAGGATTCCGCTACGCAACTGTTGCTGGTATTACCGTTTCTTTAGCAGATATTAACATGGTCGAAGGAAAACGCGAAATGATCGATAAAGGCGATAAGCAAATCGAAAAGATTACCGCATTATATGATCGCGGATTATTGACCGATGATGAAAGACATAGACAAGTTGTCGATACCTGGAACGGTGTCCTCGACCAAGTCAAAGAAAAACTAACTATTCAATTTAAAAAAGACACTCGCAATCCAATCTTTATGATGAGCGACTCTGGAGCTCGTGGTAACATCTCGAACTTCGTCCAGCTCGCTGGTATGCGTGGTCTTATGGGTAATACTTCTGGTGGCACGATTGAACTTCCAGTTAAATCATGTTTCCGCGAAGGTATGTCCGTGGCAGAATTCTTTATTGCTACTCACGGCGCTCGTAAGGGTGGTGCTGATACAGCCTTAAAGACTGCTGACTCAGGTTATTTAACTAGACGTCTAGTCGACGTTTCTCACGATGTCATCGTTAGAGAAGAAGACTGTGGAACAGACCACGGCTTTGTCGTCGAAGAGATTTATGACTCCGCTCGTAAGACTGTCATCGTTCCTTTATATGACCGTCTAGTCGGACGTTATTCCTTAAACGATATCGTCGATGAAAAAACTGGCGAAGTAATCGTTAAAGGTAATACGATGATCGACGAAAGCCACGCTGGTAAAATCGTCGATGCCGGAATTACCTCTGTTGCCATTCGTTCATTGTTTGGTTGTGAAACTAAAGATGGCGTCTGTGCTCACTGTTATGGTCGTAATCTTGCAACTGGTAAGAAGGTTGAAATCGGTGAAGCGGTCGGTGTTATGGCTGCTCAATCAATCGGTGAACCTGGTACTCAGTTAACGATGAGAACGTTCCATACTGGTGGTGTTGCTGGTAGCGATATCACTCAAGGTCTCCCACGTGTTCAGGAACTATTTGAAGCTAGAACGCCAAAAGGCGAAGCCTTGATTAGTGAGATTCCTGGCAAAATTACCGATATTAAAGAAGAAAATGGTTGCTATATTGTAACCGTTAAAAATGAACTCGAAGAAAAGACTTATAAGACTAGTTTCGGCGCTCGCTTAAGAGTTAAAAAAGGCGACGAGATTAAAAATAGTGGAGCGAAGATTACCGAAGGTGCAGTTTCTCCTAAGAAACTTCTCGAAGTTAGCGACGTTACCGCAGTCGAAAAGTATATTCTAAAAGAAGTTCATAAAGTCTACTCTTTGCAGAGTATCGATATTAGCGATAAGCATATCGAAGTTATCGTTTGTCAAATGCTCCGTAAGGTCTTCGTCGTCGAAGCGGGAGATACAAGCTTGTTATCTGGAACTAGAGCAAGCATTAATGCCTTCACAAACGCTAATAAGAAAGCCATTCTCGATGGAAAACGTCCAGCCGTTTTCTCACCATTAATTCTTGGAATTACCAAAGTTGCTCTTGAAACAGATAGTTTCCTTTCAGCGGCTTCCTTCCAAGAAACGACAAGAGTTCTTACCGATGCTGCTATTAAAGGCAAAATCGATAACCTCCATGGTTTGAAAGAAAATGTTATTACTGGTCGTCTAATTCCAGCCGGACGCGGACTTCTTAACGAAGAACAAGAAACAGCGATTCTTGATGGATTCGGAGTTATTGAGAAAATGAAGGGTGTCAAGGAGCAGTACATCGAGGCTCACGACCGCGCCATTCAGGAAATCGAAGAGAAACTCGAAAAGAAAGATCAAGAAGAGTAATTTCAATTCTTAAACTAAGCCTAGGTTTAACGCCTGGGCTTTTTCTTTTTTATTAACAATATTTGACATCAAAAAATATGTTGTTATAATCAATACACTAATAACTTTAAGTTATTTAGTTACCGCATTCGTTAGAAGCGGAGACTTAAAAAGGAGGTTTTATGAAACTAAAAAGATTTGGTTTTACAGCTATTATGGCTGGTGTTGTCGTCGCGTTATGCAGTTGCCAAACCGAAACGACTAACAACTTTTTTCAAATCGATCAAGCTCAGTATAAAACAACCTTCAATCAGGTCCGCACATCTTCGATGTATAAGTGTGAAGCCAATCAATCTGGCGATGTAAAGATTCTCGTTGTCCCTGTCGATTTCGAGGGTTACTCCGCTGACAGTCTTCCAGCAGGAAGAGTTGGAACACGCGAGCAAATCGAAAATGTTATCTTCGGAGATTCTCCAAGTGAAAATCCTAATACCGAAGTTCAATGGGAAAGTTTGAAGAGCTTTTATGGCAAGAGCAGTTACGGAAAGTGCAAAATGAGTGGCTATGTTGGAGATTGGTGGCATGTCGACCAAACCCCAAGTGACTTCAAAAATGGCGCATCCGTTCAAGGACTTATCTCATCGGTTAGCACTTATTATTCAAGTGGTTATGTCGCCGGATTTGATCCGACTGAATACGACGCAAATAACGATGGCTATATCGATTTAACGATTCTTGTCTATTCCTGCAAACAAAAAGTTTTAGGGAATAATGACGATGTCTTCTGGGCATATACGACACAAACTTCCGCTCGTGCCGATCGCACAGCGCCAAAAGTGTCACGTTACATCTGGCTATCTTATAACTTCATGTTCGAAAACGGCTATTGGGATGGAAATACTCATTACGATTGGTCAAATCAACAAATCGCTAATCGAGAAGCAAAATTAGATGCCCACACATTTATTCACGAAACCGGTCACGGTTTAGGATTAGATGACTATTACACATACGACGATGGAGATGTCGAAGTCGCTGGAATGTTAGATATGATGGACTTGAACGTCGGCGATCACAACGCTTATAGCAAAGCCGTCTACGGTTGGACTAGTCCATATGTCGTCGAAGGTAGATCGACTATCACAATCAATTCATTTCAAACGACTGGTGATTCGATTATCGTTCCAATTAGAAGCAAAAACTGGAAAGAGAATTCTTACACCTTAATGGATGAATATCTCATTATCGAGTACGACACAGTTGAAAACCTTGTTTACTTCGATTCTTTACATCAATACGCTGGTAACTATCCACAATGGTTTACCACTGATGGTGTAAGAGTGTTCCACGTCGACTCAAGAATCGGTGTCTTCTCACACTCGACAGGCAATTTCATTGGCTATACGCAAAAGACTAGTGTCGCTAATACCGATAACTATATCTTCTTAGCCCACGATAATACCTTATCGAGAACTGTAAATGGTAATCGCTTACTACAACTTCTTGGTTCAGATGGTAATCCGATGAGAGGACAAGCCACTAATGCCACCTTATTCAAACAAGGAAGCACATTTGGCTATGACACCTACAAGAATTTCAAAATGAACGATGGATCTGATCTTGGCTTCAAGTTTGAAATTACATCAATAAGCGGTGGAAGCTGCACAATTGACTTCTACGTCGCATAATAATTATTGTTCTTAAAGGCATCCATGTGGGTGCCTTTTTTTATCGTTTGTTTCGTGGTAGCATATAAACTATGAAAAATAGAAAGTTAATAATCTTTCTAGTTCCCTTTATCTTAAGCGGATGTGTTGGCAACCCAACATTCGTTCCTTTTCGCGATTATGTCGAAGAGAAGGTGACGAAAAAGAACTTTGATAATGGAGTTTACTATTCGCAAGATAGTTACTCATCTTTGGAATATCAAAAATTCGATTCTAGCATCGATAGCATCGATAATTTTAGGGATTTATATAGTTTCACTAACGACAACCGTTCTTATTGCAATATGCCGTCAATAGGAGAAGAAAATCTACTCGTTATTCCAGTCAGTTTTAAATCGACTAATACAACCGATAAAGCTAATAAAAGGATTGCTATCCAAAACGCATTTTTTGGCGAAGAAAATAAAACCACTTATGAATCTGTGGCCTCGTTTTATAACAAATCATCTTATGGCCACTTAAAACTAAAGGGAGAAGTATCAGATTGGTTTAATTTAGATATGACCCCTAATGAACTTATAACTAACATTCACGCCAGTAATCTTGCTAGTCGTTACATTGCTTCAAGAGCCATTAGTTGGTACAAAGAAAACTATAGTAATATTCTCGATTTTGACAACGATCACGATGGATACATCGATGGTATTTTTCTTGTCTACGACACGCCTTATCAAAATAAAAGCAGTCTTTTTTGGGCTTACACAGATCGGATGAGTCCAAACGATCGCTTTTTAGCATTAAATGGCGAGTGGCAAACGCTAAATTCTGAATCGATTTATATCAATGGCTATTCTTGGGCTTCATATGACTTTTTAAAGGCTAACAACAATGTCGTCGATTCCCATATCTACACTCATGAAACAGGCCATCTTTTCGGCCTAGATGATTATTACTCTAGTTATGATTATCAACCAACTGGTTATATGGACATGATGGATTTAAATCTTGGCGATCATACGGGTTTAAGCAAAATGCTATTAAACTGGACTACACCGTATGTCATTAAAAATAGCGGTGAAGTAACAATAAAACCTTTTGAAAACAATGGTGAATTAGTTTTGATTCCTGCTAATGATAATTGGAACGGAACACCATATGATGAGTATCTATTACTAGAATTCTATTCTCCAACATATCTAAATAGATATGATTCCGCTACCCAATTCATCTACTACGACAAAAATGGAAACGCTAAAATGACATCTTTGTTTACGGAATTAGGCTTAAAAGTTTATCACGTAGATGCTAGATTAGCGTATATCAATAACCGTCAAAGCAAACAAATCATTTCTTATTTTGACGATCCGGATCTCAATTTAAAACTAAACGCATATCGTCAAAACAACACCAGCTATTATGTCGGTATTGGTAACAGCAATAACATTCCTTCGACATCTCTTAAAAAACCGCTTTATCATCTTTTAGAAAGAAGTGGCAACAACACATTCTTAAATGGTAACTCAGCGAGTAATGATACTTTGTTTAAACTAAATGATTCCTTTGGAATAAGCACATTCAACGATTTTGTTTTTAATAATGGAAAACCATTGAAATATAGTTTTGTAATCAAATCTCTTTCAAGTGGTGGAGTAACCATCGATTTTTCCTTAAAATAATAGCGGAATTTCTTATTATAAAAATCAGTGTTTAGGAATTTTTGGTAATTTTTATGTTTTTATTCTTGCACGATTTTTAATCTTTATATATTATATATGAGCGTGTGTTCAGTACCCGCATGACCGTTTGGGTCAGTTTTTTAAAAGAAAAATTGATACACCCGGTACTGTGGACTAGAATACAACCATTTGCGAAAGGAGAACTAAATAATATGCCAACTATTAACCAATTAGTTCGCGAAGGCCGCAGCAAATCAGTCGAAAAATCCAAAGCACCTGCTCTTGGAAAACGCTGGAACTCTCTCAAGAAGAAAGAGACAAACCAAAAAGCTTCACAAAAACGTGGAGTTTGCACCCGTGTCGGAACGATGACTCCTAAAAAGCCAAACTCCGCATTGCGTAAATACGCTCGTGTGCGCTTATCCAATGGCTATGAAGTTACCGCCTATATCGGTGGTGAAGGTCATAACTTACAGGAACACTCGACTGTCATGATCCGCGGGGGCCGTGTCAAAGACCTCCCAGGCGTTCGTTATCACATTATTCGTGGAACGTTAGACTGCGCCGGTATCGAAGCTCGTCGTCAAGGACGTAGCCAATATGGTACCAAAAAGCCAAAAGCCGCGAAATAAGCTAAAAGGAGGAAACAAAAATGCCACGTAAAGGAAGCGTTGCAAAACGTGATGTGTTGCCAGATCCAATTCACAATTCGAAACTGGTTACTCGTCTTATTAATAAGATTATGATCGATGGCAAAAAAGGTACTGCTCAGACAATTCTTTACAGTGCTTTTAGCAAAGTTGAAACCAAAACTGGAAAACCAGCAATGGACGTCTTCGCTACCGCGATTAATAACATCATGCCGGAAGTTGAATTGAAGGTTCGCCGTATCGGCGCTGCCAACTATCAAGTTCCAATCGCAGTCTCACCAGAACGTAAAGTTACATTGGGACTACGCTGGCTCGTCAACTATTCACGCTTAAGAAGCGAAAAGACAATGGAAGACAAGCTTGCTGGTGAAATTATCGATGCCGCCAATGGCACCGGAGCATCAGTTAAAAAGAGAGAAGATACGCATAAGATGGCTGAAGCCAACAAGGCGTACGCTCACTATCGTTGGTAGTAGGTTAAATTATGGCACGTGAATATGATTTAGCCCATACCCGTAATATCGGCGTCATGGCCCACATCGACGCAGGTAAAACGACTACTACTGAAAGAATTCTATTCTTTACCGGAAAAATCCATAAGATCGGCGAAGTCCATGACGGCGCTGCAACAATGGACTGGATGGTACAAGAACAAGAAAGAGGTATCACCATTACCTCTGCAGCAACGACTGCATTCTGGAAAGGTAACAGAATTAACATTATCGACACTCCAGGGCACGTCGACTTCACAGTTGAAGTTGAACGTTCACTCCGTGTTCTCGATGGTGCAATCACTGTCCTCGATGGAAAAAATGGTGTTGAACCACAAACCGAAACAGTTTGGAGACAAGGTACCAAATATGGTGTCCCAAGAATCGTCTTCGTCAATAAACTAGACGCTATTGGTGCTGATTTCGAAATGTGCGTTCGCTCATTACATGAGAAATTGGCCGCTAATGCTGAAGCCGTTCAATACCCAATCGGTATCGAATCAACTTTAAAAGGTTGTATCGATCTCGTCGGAATGAAAGCCTGGGTTTATGAAGGCGATAAAGGCGAAGCACCAAAAGAAATTGCTATTCCAGACGAATATAAAGACAAGGCCAAAGTCTTCAGACAAAAACTTCTTGAAGCCATTGCAGCTTTCGACGATGAGTTCTGTATGAAAGTGCTAGAAGGTCAAGAACCAACTGTCGAAGAAATTAAAACAGTAATTAGAAAAGCTGTTTTGACAGGTCATTTCTTCCCAGTATTCTGTGGATCAGCATATAAGAATAAGAACATTCAACTTCTTCTCGATGGCGTCGTAGATTATCTACCTTCTCCAATCGATATTCCAGAAGCTAAGGGTGAAAACGAAAAGGGCGAAGAAGTATTCTGCGCTCCAATCGATGACGCTCCACTTGCTGCACTTGCTTTCAAGATTGCGACCGATCCATTTATTGGACGTTTAGCATATGTCAGAGTTTACTCTGGTGTATTGAAATCAGGTACTTATGTTCTTAACTCGACCAAAGGCGAAAAAGAAAGAATCGCTCGTGTCGTCTTAATGCATTCTAATCACCGTCAAGAAGTCGAAGCTCTCCACGCAGGAGATATCGGCGCTGTCGTCGGTCTAAAAGACACGACCACTGGTGATACACTATGTGATGAAGACCATGAAGTCATTCTTGAAAGAATGGTATTCCCAGAACCGGTTATCGAACAGGCCGTTGAACCAAAGACAAAGGCTGACCAAGAAAAGATGACTATGGCTTTGCTTAAACTCGCCGAAGAAGATCCAACATTCAAAGTTCACACTAACGCCGAAACTGGCCAAACAATTATCGCTGGTGTCGGTGAGTTACACCTAGACATCATCGTCGACAGAATGAGAAGGGAATTCAATGTTCAAGTTAACGTTGGAGCTCCTCAAGTTGGCTATCGCGAAACGATTAAAGGTACAGCTGAGTGTGAAGGAAAATATATCCGTCAATCCGGCGGACGTGGACAATACGGTCACGTGTGGGTTAAGTTCGAACCTAACCCAGGAAAAGGATTCGAGTTCGTCGACGCTATCGTCGGTGGAACCGTTCCAAGAGAATACATCAAGCCGACCAGAGAAGGTCTTGAAGAATCACTCGGAAGAGGACTTGTTGCTGGATATCCAATCGTCGATCTCAAAGCAACTCTATTCGATGGTTCTTACCACGATGTCGACTCATCTGAAGCCGCATATAAAATTGCTGCCTCAATGGCTCTTAAAGAAGCTGCGAAGAAATGTAATCCAGTTATTCTCGAACCAATCATGAGTCTAGAAATCACCGTCCCAGAACAATACTACGGTGATGTTGTCGGTGATATCTCTCGTCGTAGAGGTACCATTATGGGTGAAAATCAACGCGGCAACGCGAAGATTATCGATGCCCAGGTCCCACTTGCACAAATGTTTGGTTACGTCACTGATCTTCGTTCAATGACACAAGGTCGTGGCAACTACACAATGCAATTCGATCATTATGGAGAATGCCCACGTTTCATTGCTGATGAAATCATCAAGAAATCAGGCATGTCCAATCGTTAATTTAGCTAATACCTATTGGTATTGACTTAAAATCATCATTTGCTATACTATTTTCGTTGAATTTGCGAAATTCACATTTTAAAGGAGGAAATTCAAATGGCAAAAGAAAAATTCGATAGAAGTAAGACTCACGTTAACGTCGGAACTATCGGACACGTTGACCACGGCAAAACAACTTTGACCGCGGCAATTACATCTGTGCTCTCCAAACATGGTGGAGCTACAAAAATGGCCTATGATCAAATCGATAAAGCGCCTGAAGAGAAGGCTCGTGGTATTACGATTAATACCTCCCATATCGAGTATCAAACTGCCAAACGTCACTATGCCCACGTCGACTGCCCAGGGCACGCTGACTATGTTAAAAACATGATTACGGGCGCAGCGCAAATGGATGGAGCCATCCTTGTCGTTGCTGCTACTGATGGTGTTATGCCACAAACTCGTGAGCACATCTTGCTCGCTCGTCAAGTTGGCGTTCCATACATCGTCGTATTCTTAAACAAATGCGATCTAGTCGATGACCCAGAACTTATCGACTTAGTCGAAATGGACGTTCGCGACTTGCTCAGCAAGTACAACTTCCCAGGAGACCAAGTTCCAGTCATCAGAGGTTCCGCTCGTAAAGCCTTGGATGGAGATCCAGAAGCTGAAAAATCAATCATGCAACTAATGGATGCAATTGATTCTTACATCCCAGATCCAATCCATGATTTAGAGAAACCATTCCTCTTAGCTATCGAAGACGTCATGACCATTTCTGGTCGTGGTACAGTCGTCACCGGCCGTGTCGAAAGAGGCCGTGCTAAGATTGGTGAAGAAGTTGAAATTATTGGTATTAAGGATACACAAAAATCCGTCATTACCGGTATTGAAAGCTTCCGTAAACAACTCGACGAAGCCATCGCTGGTGATAACGTCGGTGTCTTGCTCCGTGGTATTAACCGTGAACAAGTCCAACGCGGACAAGTTCTTGCTAAACCAGGAAGCGTTACCCCACACACCAAGTTCAAAGCTTCAGTCTACGTTTTGACCAAAGAAGAAGGCGGACGTCACACAGCTTTCTTGACAAACTATAGACCACAATTCTACTTCCGTACGACAGACGTTACCGGTGTTATCACACTTCCAGATCAAGTGAAGATGGTTATGCCAGGCGACAGTGTCGAACTACAAGTCGAACTCATTCACCCAATCGCTCTTGAAAAAGGCACCAAGTTCTCCATCCGTGAAGGTGGACGTACAGTCGGCGCCGGAACCGTGAATGAAATTTTAAAATAAGTTATAACTTATTGACGAACTAGCCTATCCTCGGATAGGCTTTTTTGTTTGATAAAAATATAATAGACTAACATATTGAATGTCTTTGTGTTATATTTCTCGTGGTAGTATATATGGAAAAAATAATTGAACAAGATCGCAGATCTGAAAAAGATAAGACGACTAAAAAAATCATTCCCGCTGGGCTGTTTTATCGATGTGTTGCAGCGGTGGTCGATTTGGCGATTGCGGCTTTTGTCGGTGGAATCTTTCTTATCGGCGCTCAGGCAGTGATGAATCAAACGCCAATCGTTCAATCAAATCGTCAAGAGATTACAAAATATAGTATCGATAGTGGACTTTTCCACTATAAAGATGATGATCCTGCAAAAGAAGTTATTCCATTTACGGATTCCACTAACTATAAAGATTACGAGACAATTCTTGTTAATTACTATACTAATTACAAAGTAAACGGATGCCCAGAAGAATACCGCGATGCAAAATACACCATCTATTGGTATAACGTGCATCTTCTTGGACTTAGCGAAAATCCAGCGGTGGAAGCTTATACCGATTTAGGTAGTAGACCAGACATCGTTACCAAAAAGGGTGCGACATTATTCGAATACCAAAAAGGCGAAGGAGATGTCGTTTTATACGATCAATTACCAGTTCTAAAATCTGGTGTGAGCGATGCAAGTGCATTGCACTATTATTACATCTCTGATGCTGATAATACCGAAGGTACATATTATATTTATAGCTATGCGGTGACGGATTTATATTCGACTAGTTATTTCAATAATGCCTATACCGAAATGTACAACTGGTACTACACGTTCTCTATCATTGTTTCTTTCTCATTGTCAGCGTTTATATTTTACTTTCTCATTCCGATTTTTACTAAGAATGGTCAAACACTTGGAAAGCTTACATTCCATATCGGACTCGTTAATAAACTTGGTTATCAATATAAGAAAATTCAACTTATTCCAAGGTTCTTCTTTACGGTTCTCTTATTAGTGACTGCTTATATCGTTTCTCAATTCTTTGTTTATTCATTATTTATATTCCTTGCCGCAGCGACTGTCCTATTGCTAGTTTCGTATTGCATTGCAGTCTTTACTAACGAACACAAAGCAATCCATGATTACTTTGCCGGAACAACAGTGATAGATTTAAGACAATCGACTTGGTTTAAGGACGCCGATGAAGAAAAAAGAACCCAAAAACGAATCGACGAGTATATTCACATTCAGTCCGACGAAGAACTCGATTATGAAAAAAATCCAAATCTTCTATACGTAAATGGTAATTTCGGAGAAAAGGAAAAAGGCGATTCTGATAAAGAGCCAGATAAAGCCAAGAAGAAGAAATAAATTTAAGAAATCTTCGAATTTTAAAGCGGTATAAGGGGGAAGTTAGCAAAAACGCCCCCTTTTCTTTTACGACCTTTGATTTTTTCTTAAAAAAAGCATTTCAAAAACCACGATATTTGGCCTTTGTAATTCTATGAATTAGTATTTTATTATTAAATTTCCTTTGATATAATCAAACTGTATAAATCCTATACACCCTAATTAGGAGGTAAAAAAATGGAAGTAAGAATTGAACATCTTACAAAGACCTTCGTTGGGAAAAAAGGAGTTGAAACAACTGCTGTCAACGATATGAATTTTATCGTGCCAGATGGTAAGTTAGTTGGACTTCTTGGTCCTTCAGGATGTGGTAAGTCAACCACACTCTATATGATTGCAGGACTACATAAACCAACAAAAGGACGTATTTGGTTCGGTGATGAAGACGTCACAAACGTTCCTCCAGAGAATCGTGGAATCGGCTTAGTTTTCCAAAACTACGCTCTTTATCCACATTTTTCTGTGAAGCAAAACATCACCTTTCCGCTTGACAATGTTCGTTTTCCGCATCCACTCGATGCCCAGTTAACGAGAGTCAAGGAAGCAAAGAAAGCCATCGCAAGAACTGAACAATTGATGGTAAATGGTGATCGCTTGGTCAAACAAGCAGAAGCCAATCTCGAAAAAGCGAAGGTCAAAGCCGCAGCCGGCAAGGAAGTTAATGTTGCTCATCTCGAAGAAGAATTAGCAAAATTAAAAAAAGACGTTGCCTCTGCAGGTAAACACAAACCAACTCTTGAAAAAGAGTTAGTCGCCGCTGAAGCAGCACTTGCAAAAGTTACTGCTGCTCTTGAAGCTCTTAAACCAACCGAAGAAGAGGCTGCGAAAGTCGCCACTTTGAAAGCTGCAGCTAAAGAAAGCGGTTTGAAAAAAGATGAAAAAGCATACGAAGAAGCAAAAGCAGTTTTTGATGCAAAAGTAGAAAAGTATCGCTTAACAGTCCGTCGCCAACTTTCAAAAGCGGACAAAGATGAAATCGTTCACAAGATGGCCAGATTGGTCGACATCGAACCATATTTGGAAAGAAAACCAAAGGAACTATCTGGTGGTCAACAACAGCGTGTTGCTATCGCGCGTGCGCTTGCTAAAGCCCCACGTGTTCTCTTGCTCGATGAACCATTATCCAACCTCGACGCTCGTCTAAGACTTCAAACTCGTGAAGAAATTAGACGCATTCAAAAAGAAACAGGCGTCACAACTATTTTCGTTACTCACGACCAAGAAGAAGCGATGAGCATTTCTGACGTTATCGTCGTTATGAACTTTGGTGTCGTCCAACAAATCGACGCTCCACAAAACGTTTACGACCAACCAGTAAATCTCTTCGTTGCAAAATTCCTTGGATCTCCAGCAATCAACATCTTTGATGGCGAAATTAAAGATGGAAAACTTCTCGTCGATGGCGAAGTCTTCGATGATGACAAAGTTTACGCTAAAGAATTCCATGGTTTTATTACTAAAACTCGTGAAGTGGTGGCAGGTACAAATCTCACCCTCGATGAGTATTTAAAAGATTTAGACAAACACCCAGAACGTTTAGAAGGATTGAATGCTAAAAAGGTCGAAGCTCTTCGTAATCCAGATATCGAAAAGATTACATACAAAGAAGAGGTTCACCATAAAGACCGTAAGGTCAAAATTGGTATTCGTCCAGAAGCATTCCGTCTCGATCCAGAGGGTCGTGTTCCAGTCGATGTTAAATTCGTCGAACATATCGGACGTGATATTTCCGTTATCGGCACAGTGTCTGGCCAAGCCAGTAAGTTAAAGATCATTATTCCAAGCGAACACGCTGTCGATGTCATTGGAAAAGAACACCTCACTTGTAGACCAAAATGGTTCTTTGTATTTGAAGAATCAGGGGAAAGGATTAAGTAATCTTTTTAGATTACTAGGTTAAATTAATGGCAAATGTAAAAGAAAGGAAAAACGAAGGACTTGTACCTGATGCCTCAGGGTCGGCTGCCCTTGCTTTTGGAAACGAACAAGGTTTCTTGATTCCAAAAAAGCATAAGTGGATCATGCCGGAGTGGATGAAAGGTTGGATCGCACTTATTCCAGCTCTATTCTTCCTGATAATCTTCATGATTTATCCAATCATTAACGCAGTATTGATGTCGTTTATTAACAACTTCTACTGGGTCGGTGGTTCGAATTCATCATTTGCGATTGTCAACTACATAGCTGCTTTATCTAACGATCGTTCTGGTATCGAAGTATCGTGGGGCATTTTGAACTATATCAAATGTTTCCAAGATGGTTTATTCTGGAACGCACTAGGAAATACCGGATTAATCGTTATCGTATCGGTACCGCTTACTATCGGTGTTGCATTATTAATTGCAGTATGTCTCAACGCTATCAAACCTTTGAAGGGTCTTTATCAAACTATATTCTTCCTTCCGTATGTGACGAACGCTATCGCTCTAGGCATGGTGTTCAACGTTATGTTCTCGAGTGGAAGTGCTGGTTTATTTAATACCTTTATTGGCTGGTTTGGTGTTTCGCCAATCAGCTGGTTAAGCGATAATGCTTCAAAGTGGAACATGTTCGTCGTCATCGTCGTTTATTCGATTTGGAATGGTCTAGCATTTAAGATTCTTGTCTTTATGTCTGGATTAGCGACAATCGATAAACAATACTACGATGCAGCAAGAATAGATGGAGCAAGTAAATTTATGATTTTCCGTAAAGTTACGGTTCCTCTTCTCTCACCACAAATTCTTTATATTACTATCACATCGTTCATCGGCGCATGCAAAGCCTATACACAGGTCATCTCACTATTCGGTGGTGGCCAATTAGACTTCGGTGGTGTCGATGGAAATAACTGGATTACAATCGTCGGATATATTTATAAATATATGAACTCGACAAACGAGTCAGCTCTAGGAAGAGCCGCCGCCGGTTCCATTATTCTTCTTATCATCGTCTTAATTATCACAGGTATTCAATTCTTGGTTTCCAAGAAGAGAGTCTACTATTAGAAAGGGGGAAACAGTAAATGGCTGAACATGAAATATACTTTGCTACTTCGGGTCAAATGAAGCAATATAAGGCAAAGAAAATTATTACACAAGTCTTGCTCTATGCATTCTTAACACTTATCGGTTTATTTATCGTCTTACCTTTCTATTACATGATAATTACTTCTTTTAAAGGCACAACTGCTTACGATTTAGAACAGTCGACCGGTCAATTAGTTCTTTGGCTAGATAAGACCAACTTCTCAATCGAGCAATACGGCAAAGTTTTAAATAAGGGTGGAGATTTCGGTGTTTTCTATTTGAATACCGTCATCGTCGCAACTCTTTCGACGGCTTTTACAACCGTCACGACAACCTTTGCTTCTTTCGCCTTTGCTAGAGTTGATTTCAAAGGTAAGAATTTTGTCTTCATGATTTTGATGGCGACCATGATGGTTCCAGGCGAAATGATGATTTTGACAAACTATCAAACAACAATGTCACTAGGATGGAGAAATACCTTCGCCGCACTAGTTTTAGTACATGGCGTTAGCGTTTTCTATATCTTCTATTTAAGACAAACCTTCCAACAAATTCCAAACGAATTATTCTTAGCGGCGAAAGTCGACGGCTATGGGCATTTCCAATATTTATTAAAGGTTATGATCCCAGTTGCCTCTCCAACAATCGTTACTATTATGATTCTATCGCTCATGGGCGCATGGAACGCATACGTCTGGCCACAATTGGTTGCTTCAGGAACTAACCCGGTATTTGGAAATGACATGCATCTAGTTTCAAACGGATTAATGGCAAAATTCCAATCTTCGGATTTCTCAAGTGATGATCCAGCAAAAATCTGTGGTTCTATGTTTGCGACAGTCCCACTATTTGTATTCTTCTTAATCTTTAGAAAATACATTATGCGTGGAGTTTCTCGTTCAGGTATCAAAGGTTAGTATTCGCGCGAAGCGAAATCTAATAAATTAAAAGAAAGGATAAGGAAATATGCAAAATTCCAAAAAGAGATTCCTAACGTTGCTATCAGTTCCATTTTTAGCTTTAAGTTTAGGAGGCTTATCATCCTGTGGTCAAACCGGAGGTCCAGTCGACACCTATGATTTAGATGTCAATGTTGAGACCAAAGGTGTAACCATTAATATGTGGACCGGATTTGGTGCTGCGGTTAATACAACTTTAAGTGAATTACTTGAAGAATTCCAAAGCTTAACTCAAATAACGGTTAACTATGAAACAAAGGGTGGTTACACAAATTTGCAAACCGCTATCAACTTGTCGGCGACTAATCTCGCGACATTACCACAACTCGCTAATGGTTATCCAGATCACTTCGCTGGATACATCAGCTCAAACATTCAATTACGTCTCGACGGACTAATCGCTAATGAAGTAAATAGAAATATTCAAGAACCTGGTACTTACACCAATTCGCTTGGTCAAACAGTTACCACTCTTCCACATCTCGATTACAATGGCTTCTATAGCGACTACAAAACCGAGAATGAAAACCTCGAATTTAAGTCCGACGGAACAGGTTATGTCTTAGGACTTCCATTCAACAAATCAACCGAAGTAATGGTCTATAACAAACAACTTATTGACTGGTGCGCATCTACTACCGGACAAGCGAAGTTGACCGAATGGGGAATCGGTACAATCGCCGTTCCTACTACTTGGGCTGAAGTAAAGACTGTTGGTTTAAACTTAAGAGCACTTCTAAACCATTCAGACGGAACAAGAACTATTTTCAAGAACTATCTCGGATCAGATGGAATAATCTACGGCTCGAGCACAATGCCAGCTGGTGTCACAATCGTTTTCGATGGACACAATATTACTGACATGGCTCAATTCCGTCCATTCTCCTACGATTCAACCGAGAACTTATTTACGACACTCATCCGTCAATTCGGCGGAACATTAACCGAAGTCGATACCACTAGAACTGGTAAAGGCTACGTTAATTTCAACGATGAGGACAATCGTCAAATCACTCTCGATGCGATGAATATGCTTAAAGATCTTTGGGATAACCAAGTCATCGGTATTGCTTCGACCCCATGGGAAGATTCAACTGGATTCTGCTCCGCAGCATTCAAATCTGGCAAATCGATTATGAACGTCGGTTCTAGTGCTGGTTTAACCAACATTACCGGTGCCTTTGATGTCGGTGTGGCTCCAATTCCATTCAAAGATGCTGATCACAAGTTCGTTCTATCACAAGGAACAAACCTTGCTTTATTCCAAATCGATGTGAACGATCCACAACGCGAAGCTAAGCTTGTCGCTGCTTGGAAGTTAATGGTTTTCTTAACCCAAGTCGAAAACGGTGCTTTCGCTGCTGGTAGTGGTTATTTCCCAACTGGAGATGCTGCTGCTAGTAATGGTGCCTATCAAGAATGGCTCAACAATACCACAGGTCAATCTGCTACTGATAAAGCAAATAAGGCTGCTGGTAAATTGAATAATGAAGTTTATAACGGTGCTGAAGAGCATTGGACAAAGTTCGTCGACCCAGGCTTCCGCGGATCGAGCGATATTCGTGCCCAAGCTGGTCTTGCCGCTGGTTATATCTTCAACAACACTTACGGATCAATTCAGGAAATGCTAGATGCAATCTACACCGTTTTGGTCGACTACAAGAGATAGTGTTTATTTGGAGGACTAATGATGAATAAAAAACATATTCTTAAAACAGCCCTCGTACCTCTTCTTCTTTCAGGAGTTGCTTTATCAGCGACTTCATGTGGTGGTTGGAGAAACAATTACGCTTACGATATCGACTTCAATGCCGACGTGAGCGGAACCACGATTGATTTCTGGACAGGATTTGGCACTGACATTAACAATGTCATGGACGATATGCTTCAAGAATTCGAAGCGATGACTGGCGTTCACGTTAATTACGAGAGCAAAGGTTCATACGACGGACTTCTTCAAGCCGTTCAATTAGCAGCGACGAGTGGACAATTTCCAAATATCGCTGTCGGCTATCCTGACCACTTTGCCACATACGTCAAACAGGATATTATCGTTAGATTAGATTATTATTTTGAAAACGATGTGACCAATACTTGGGAAGGAGACAATGATTTCGCAATCACTGACTTCTATTCCGACTACATGAAAGAAAACCAGGAAATCGAGTACAAGAACGATGGAACTCCTTGGACACTTGGCGTTCCGTTCAACAAATCGACCGAAGTTATGGTTTACAATTCAACCTTCTTCGATTGGTGTTCTTCAACTGCTGGTCAACAAACATTACAAGGTCTTGGAATCGGTGAAATCACCGTTCCAACAACTTATGCTCAATTAGACACCGTCGGAAAGAACATTCTCGCTCTTTTAGATAATGCTCAAGATGGCAATGGTGGTACTAAAGGCGCATATAACAAAATCCTTATGCCAGATGGCAAAGCCTACACTGGTAATTTAGGTGGATTTACTGAAGGTCAAGCAATCTTGAACCTTTCGAATATCTTCAAATGGGGAACCGCTGGCCATGCTAGTAAGGAATGTTTCAAACCATTCTCTTACGATTCACAAGCCAACCTCTTCATTACAACCATTCGTCAAAGCGGTGGCACTTATACACATTTCGATAAAGAAGCAAACCATGGTTACGTCGATTTCAATAGCGATGAAACCAAGAGCGGTTTGACTATGCTCAAGAATATGTATGATGAACAAACATTTGGCATTCCAGGCGACTGGGATGAAGCTAAGTATGGTTCAAACCCATTCAAGGCTTGCAAGACCGTTATGACTCTTGGATCTTCTGCTGGCGTTGCAAATAGTGCTCCTGCTGGAAATAAATTCAAGATTAAAGCCGCACCAGTTCCTTATCAAACTGCAGACAAGAAATTTGTTATTTCTCAAGGCGCAAACCTCTGCTTATTAGATAAAGGAAGCCGCGAACAAAGATTAGCCTCTTGGATGCTTCTTAAATTCTTAACGAAGTACGCCAACGGCGCAATCTGTGCTGCTACTGGTTATTATCCTTCTTCATCTTTCGCGGAAAACGGCGGAATGTGGGTTGGACCTGGAACTAGTGACTGGGAAGATTATTCGACATGGATTTCTGGAGCCTTAGTAGGTTCTGAATCAGAAAAAATCCGTGCTCAAACAGCCCAAGTTAACATTAACTACTATGTAAACGATAGCGAGAACTGGACAAAGTTCGTCGACACTCCATTTGCTGGAAGTGCCGATATCCGAAATGTCGTAACTAGTGGTCCAGGATATGTTTTCTTAGAGACTTACGGAACAAAAGGCAATGTTGCTAGCATAATCGATGGAGCACTCAATGCTCTATATGCTTCTTTAGCAGATTATGTGAAGAAATAGGAGGATAGACAAATGAAAAGAATTCATGTTGCACTTATCGGCCTAGTTTCACTCTTTGCACTTGCTTCTTGTACTAATGACGAGAGAGCATGCGTAACACGCACACCAGCTGAAGCAAATGTCGACTTTACGGAGACCCCTTATACCGATAGTTTGAAACTTGCTCAAGCTGACTCTTTAGAAGGCAAAAAGTTTGCCGGTGGGGAAACCTCAAACATTCCTGCAGATCAAATTGATCATGTCGGTTATGTTTCACTTCTCAGCTGCACAGATGGTGATACCGCTAACTTTACACAAGTTGGCTTCACTGATGTTGCAACACATGGCAATATCACGATTAAAGCCCGTTTCTTAGGAATTAATACTCCTGAATCAACTGCAAAAGTTGAACCATGGGGTAAAAAGGCATCAAACTTCACAAAACACAAACTAGAAGCCGCTCAAGCAAATGCTGATGAAGCTTCGGTTACCGCTGGACATAAAGTCTTTAATATCGCTCTTGTGAACGATGTTGCAACATTTGGTGAAAGAGATTCTTCTGGCAACAGATGGCTCGCTTTCGTTTGGTATCGTAACTCAACAACATCTCCTTGGAGATGCTTGAATCTCGAACTAGTCGAACAAGCCTATTCTCGTAACCAATTGTTCCTCGATTCTTCGATTTGCAATTACCGTACATCATTTGAAGCCGCTGATAACTTTAACAAGAAATGTGGTTACCGCGTCTACGGCGAAACCGATGATGGATTCGATTATTCAGAAGATATCGTCGAGTGCACATTGTGGTACGTCTTAAATCATTACGACGAGATCGGTATTAGCGAAGAAGGTTCATCTGGAAAGATGCTCCACATCCTCGCTCAAGTCGTTGGAATTCAAGGTGACTCCTTATATCTAAGAGACGTCATCAAAGATGACGAACAAGAGGCGGATGAGGCATTATCGAGTCTATATTGCTATTCTGGATATAACTCTTCGATTTGCTCGATTCTCCAAGGTTCTAGTCCAACTACAGATGGTATCGGCGTCGTTGTTTACTTCTACGCTCGTGCCACGACATATTCAAACAATATTCAATTATCAGACCTTCAATATCGCACGACTGGTAAGAGAGCGTTCCGCGTTATGACTGAAACCAATATTTCTACTTACACAGTCCATAACTGGGCAGACTTAACTCTTGATACCGCAACTGTGCACATTGATCCTTCAACCATTACTTCGCAAGAAGACTTTGGCAAATTTAAGTATCAATGGATCGACACAAACATCGTATTAAGAACAGTTACTCCATCGACCGATGATTCGACAACTAGTTCAAGAGCCGGTGGACCTTTAGATGTATCGAATGAATATTGGGTGAAATTATCTGGCGACCCAGTTGCCTATACCTATTACGCAAAGCTCGCGGGCACTAGCATCTTCTGCAACTTAAGAGCAGATGCTTCGTTAAACCCACAAGTTACTCCAGGAGTCTTCGATTCCAACTATGGAACTCCTGCCTTCAACGTAACAGATGCAACTCAAAAAGTATTCCATGTTACTGGTTACTTAGTTTCTTACTTCGATAAGTATCAAATTCAATTAGCCAATAACTATCAACAATTTAGTTACATACAAGAAGTTTTAGGTTAACTTCGGAAAGGAAAATAAAATGAAAAAACACATTCTATTCATTCTTCCAGCATTGATTCTCGGTCTTGCCGCTTGTAACACAACCGGTGGGGATGAAGAGGCTGTTCAAAAGACCGCTAATCTTCCAACCCTATTTCTCGATTTTGATGGTGCTCTAGGTACTCTTGATAAAACCTATAACATCAAATACGGTGATGCGTTCCTTGGTTTAGAAACATATACTTATGGAACTAAAACCGTCGATATCGAATGGACTGCTAATAGCGAAAAAGTTAAGATTTCGTCTCTTACTAGTGGACTTTACGCTAACCGCGCTAAAATCACATTCTCGATGGGAAAAACCGAGGCTGATGAATATTCTGCAGTAATTACCGGAACTATTAAATGCGGTTCTGCCACTCAGACAGTTACGTTTAATGCTAATGTCGGTTATACAAATATTATCGACACAACTATTAAAGAATTTAAGGAAGGTTATAAAGATGCGGGTTATAACGCATCGTTAACTGGAGACGCTGTGAAATTCGCAACAACCGATACCGTTTCTTTCTATGGATACGTTACTGGAACATTCGAACCAAATAACTCTCACCTCTATAGTGGTGTTTGGGTTCAAGATGGAGCTGAATCAATTCAACTCTACGCTAACAAACTAGGTACTGTTTGGTTTGTTAACGAACTCGCCATTGGAGACCTCGTCCACGTCGTTGGATATGGCTCTGGTTATAATGGTCTTCTCGAAGTCAAACCTTCGATTGTTGACAAAATGCAACCAGGTGAAGTCGCTTCAATCGGTGCTCCTACAACTATCACATTCAACAATGCTGATGGATGGACTGCTGCTGAACTTCTCCACAAAGATAGCAACCTTGTTCAATTCAATAACTTAGTCTATAAATCAGGCACCGCTGGTAATGTTGGCGCTCACTGGACTTTAACCTTTGAAGGAACAAAGGCTGATGGCACTACTAAGGTAAATGTTACCGTTTATGTCAACTACCATATCGGTTCAACTGCTCAACAAGCAATTAAAGATATGATGGCGACCTGGACTGCTGGCGTTACTACGATTGATTTATCTGGCGTTATTAGCTGGTACAACAATCCACAAATCGTCCCAGTATTCCTAGATGGTAAGACACCTGATCAATGCTTCGTCGTTCACCAAGCTGCTTAATCTAATTAGGATTTATATTAAGTATCATAAAACGGTACGCTTCGGCGTATCGTTTTTTCTTATTTTTATTACTCGATATATTTGTTAAAATATAAATATGAAAAACACATATAAACTCTTAATTTTACCGCTAGTGGTTTTAACCTTAGCATCTTGTCAAAACCCTGCTGCTGACCCACATTACTCAAAAGGAGAAGATTTAAAAATAATCTCGATTGAGATGAGCGACGAGTATGGCGAAAGCACATTGATCAAATATGGTAATTACGAAATAGTTATCGATAGTGGAAACTTTGCTGATTCTAGTCATGTTGCTTCGGTAATGGAACAATACGTCACTGATAAGACAATTGACTTAATGGTTATTACCCATCCTCACGGAGATCATTTTGGCGGATTTATCGATGGCGCTTTCGATGATTTTAGCGTCTCGAAACTAGTCGATTTTGGTTACACGTATTCTCCAAGTGGAGAGGGCGATAACATCTCCTCTAGTAGCTTATATAATTCCTATGTTTCTAAGCGAAATCAGATGGTCAGTAAAGGCACTGTTTATACTGCGATTACTAACGAATTATCTTCGCATCCTACACTCAATATAGACGAGACAAATAATTTAGCGATTACTTGGCTTAAGAACGATTATTATGTCGCTCCAGGTGTGAGTTTTCCTAATTCATCGATGGCAAATGTTACTAACCCGAATTCGACCTCTGTTGCCTTCTTACTAAGTTATAAATATTGGAACTTTCCGTTCCTTGGTGACGCTGATTCTACTTATGCCGAATATAGCATCGTAAACAACCATAAAGATTTACTATCTCCAGAGTGGAAAAAGGTTTGTTTAAAAGCCACTCACCACGCCTCATCTTCAAGCGATGGAACAACTCTATTAAACTGGGCTCATCCAAATGCCGCTTTTGTTAGCGCAGCGATGCTCGATAGTGTCTGCGTTCCTAATGAAGTTGTTTTAGGAAGTGGAACCGGTGAACAAAACCATCCTAATAAAACCACTGTAAGCCGAATCAAGAACGCTTTAGCACTTCAAAACTCGACTTCATTTTATTGGAACGGAATTAATGGCGATTTAACAATTACTTGCGATGGAGTGAATGATTTAACTTTTGCCGGTGCCGGAAGAAGTAAGGATTATTACATTAAAAATACGACCGATATCGCAAGCCGCGAAGAAGAGAAAAATGTCACTTTCTTCGATAGCAAGTTTTATCAATACTATCAAAGGTAGTTACTTTCATAAGTAATATGTCGTTAGAAAGTCCCTTATTTTCTATTGAAATAATATTTATTTTGTAATAAGATTTACTAGCGACAAATGGTCCGTTAGCTCAGCTGGTAGAGCAACTGACTCTTAATCAGTGGGTCAAAGGTTCAAATCCTTTACGGATCACCATTTGCAAATAACTGGTACCGATTCGGTATCAGTTTTCTTTTTGCGCCAAAATTAGCAAAGTTGTTTTTATAGGTCTAATAACCTATAATCTACATAAGGAGATTATGTTATGAAAACTCCAAGTGTGACTAACTTAAAAAAATATCTCTCTTCTTTAAATCACTTGAAGAAGAAGTATGTCACTTCGGAAATGCTTTCTCGCATTGTCGGTGTTTATCCGGAAGTGATAAACGAGAATCTGTCTTTTTTCGATCCAATGGTCAATATGGATTATCAATATAATTTGATGTCTTTAGTGTCACAAATCGAAGAATACATCGCCGAAATCGAGAATTCACGTTCAAATGTTGCTCCAAAGAAAATGATTACTAAAAAGGCACTTGAAAAATATGAGTCGATTGGGGACTTTGTCTACCAGAAGATGACGATTGGCGGAATTGTCGATCGTAATATCGTCTTAACGGACATCGAACTTAGAGAGCTTAAAAAGTTAATCGCTAACGAACAATTAAATCGTCGAAGTTTAAAAAAGAAAGGTAAATAACATCACATGCAGAAAATCAGAAAGGCCGTAATTCCAGCGGCTGGTTTAGGAACGCGCTTTCTTCCAGCGACCAAAGCTATGGCGAAGGAAATGCTTCCAATCGTCGACATTCCTACTCTTCAATATCAAGTTCAAGAAGCCGTTGATAGCGGTGTGGAGGAAGTAATTCTTATCATTTCAAAAGCGAAAGAAGAAATCGTTAAACATTTCGCTAAAGATCAAGCCTATGAAGATTATTTAATTCAAAAGGGTAAAAAAGAATTTGCGGATATGATAAAACATATCGCTGAAATGGCAAAAATTACTTATGTTTACCAAGAAGAACAAAAGGGTTTAGGCCACGCGATTATGTGCGCCGAAAAAGCCTGTAATGGTGAACCATTTGTCGTTATTTTAGGCGACGATCTAACTATTAATAAAGGTGGGAAACCAGTTTCTAAACAACTCATCGAAGTATATGAGAAAACCGGCGCTAGTGTTATTGGTTGCCAAGAAGTCGAAAAAAGTGAAGTCAGTAAGTATGGCATAATGTCGATAAAAGGTGGCATCATGAAGGACAGAATGGGTGAGTTAAAAGAGATTGTTGAAAAGCCTAAGTTAGAGAATGCTCCTTCTCGATTAGCATGCCTCGGTCGTTATTTATTTACGAAAGAGATTTTTACCGAATTAAAGAAAGTCAAACCATCATCTTTAGGTGGCGAGATTCTTCTTACCGATGCGATTCAAACTCTAGCGAATAAAAAGCCAGTCATCGTCTATGATTTTATTGGTAGACGTTACGATGTCGGCGATAAATATGGATATGTCGAAGCGGTCATCGATTTTGCACTAGACCGCAAGGACATCGGAGAGAAAGTTTTAAAGCACATTAAGGAAGTTGTAAAGTAGTACAACTTCTTTTCTTTGATAATAAAAGACTGTCAAGAAACAGATTTCTTGACTTTTCTTTTTACTTTCGCGCGTAGGAAGGTATACTTATTATTGGTCTATTTAGGAGGATCATTTATGGAAATTAAGAAAACCTTCCTTCCAGTCGATGGCAATACTGCAGCGGCGATGGAAAGTTATAACTTCGCTGAAGTTGCTGGAATTTTCCCAATCACTCCATCTTCGCCAATGGCGGAATTGGTTGACGTTTATGCTTCACAAGGAAAAAGAAATTTCTTTGGTAGTGTTGTCAAAGTAGTGGAAATGCAATCAGAAGGCGGAGCATCTGGCACAGTCCATGGTGCCTTACAAGGCGGATCTTTAGCGGTTACATATACTGCTTCACAAGGTCTCCTATTAATGATTCCGAATATTTATAAATGGGTCGGTGAAGAGTTACCGGCAGTATTACACGTTACAGCTCGTTCCCTTGCTACTAGATCCCTTTCGATTTTCGGTGATCACCAAGATATTTACGCAATTCGTCAAACTGGTATTGCAATGATTTGCTCTCACTCAGTTCAAGAAGTTGCAGATTTATCTTCAATCGCACATTTAATCGCTATTGATGCAGAAGCTCCAGTTTGCCATTTCTTTGATGGCTTTAGAACTTCTCATGAAATTCAAAACGTCGAATTTGTCGATGATAGTGAATGGAAGAAATTACTTCCAATGGACAAAGTGGAAAAATTTAGAGCCCGTGCTTTGAATCCACACACTCACCCAGTCACACGTGGTGGTGCAGAAAACGATGATATCTACTTCCAAGGTCGTGAAGCGCAAAACGAACACTACGCTCACATCGTCGAAGTCGCTGAAAAGTATTTTAAAGAAGCGACAAGACTTACTGGACGTAACTATGCTCCATTTACATACTATGGTGCAAAAGACGCCGATAAAGTTATCATCGCTATGGGTTCAGTTACCGAAACAATTACCGAAGTTATCGATGAACTAAAGGGCGAAAAGATTGGTTTAGTAAAAGTACACCTATATCGTCCATTCTCTGCTAAACACTTAGCAAACGTTCTACCAAAGACTGTTAAGAGAATTGCTGTCTTAGATCGTACTAAAGAAGTTGGCGCTACTGGCGAGCCACTTTATCTCGATGTCGTCTCAGCCTTAGAACAAACCGGTATTAAAGCCGAAATCTTTGGTGGAAGATATGGTTTATCGAGTAAAGATACTCAACCACGCGATATGAAAGCCGTCTACGACTTCCTTACAAGCGCGAAGCCATGGCATGATTTCACAGTCGGAATCAATGACGATGTCACTCATCGTTCAATTCCAGTGGATCAAGAATTCCACGTTGCAAGCGATTACAAATCCTGCTTATTCTATGGTTTAGGATCTGATGGAACAGTTTCTGCTAACAAGTCTTCGATTAAAATCATTGGAGATGCTACGCATCAGTATGCTCAAGCATACTTTGCATATGACTCAAGAAAAGCCGGTGGCGTTACTCGTTCACACTTAAGATTTGGTAAATCACCAATTCATTCAACTTATTACGTAAGCAATGCTGACTTTGTCAGCTGCTCACTCGATACTTATATTTTCAAATTTGATATGCTCAAGAATCTCAAAAACGGTGGAACATTCCTTTTAAACACCGATATGAGCGATGAACAATTAATCAAAGTCATGCCAAATAGAATGAAATATCAATTAGCGGCAAAGAAGGCTAAGTTCTTCGTTATCGACGCTAATAAGATTGCAACCGAAGTTGGCATGGGCCGTCACACTAATACTATTCTTCAAGCCTCGTTCTTCTTCCTCAATCAAGGCATCATGCCATATGATAAGGCACAAGAATTAATGAAGAAGTATGCTCAAAAGAGCTACGCTAAAAAAGGTGAAGATGTCGTCAAGATGAACTGGAAAGCAATCGACGCCGGAACCGAAGGTTTGAGAGAAGTTAAAGTCGCTGCCGAATGGACAAAATTAAAACCTATCAAAGAACACCCAGTTACTGGAGATGATTACTTCGATTCATATGTTGCCGTCATTGGAAACCTCGATGGCGATGATCTACCAGTTAGCAAATTTAAAGAATTTGAACTCGAAGACGGAACGATGAGAAACAATATTACCTTCAACGAGAAACGTAGTATTGCTGATAAAGTTCCACTTTGGCACAAAGAAAACTGTATTCAATGTAACCAATGTGCCTTCGTCTGTCCTCACGCCACAATTCGTCCATTCCTCCTCGATGAGAAGGAAATCGCTAATGCTCCACAAATCGTTAAAGATGGAGTTATTAAGGCGATGGGTGGACCAAATGTTGCAGGATTAAGCTTCAGAATTCAAGTTTCACCAAAGAACTGTGTCGGATGCGGACTTTGCACGATTGAATGCTTAGGCAATAAGATGGGCAAGAACACACTCGAAATGGTCGAAGCTAAATCGCAATTTGCTCAAGAAGATGGTGCTGATTACCTATATAAGCATGTTGTTTATAAAGGAGACAAGTTCCCAACTACAACCGTTAAAGGCGTCGGATTCTTAATGCCTTACATGGAAGTTAGTGGTGCTTGTGCTGGCTGTGGAGAAACTCCATACTACCGTCTAATATCACAATTATTTGGAAAAGATATGCTCGTCGCTAACGCGACTGGCTGTTCCTCAATTTATTCTGGTTCAACTCCGCTTACCCCATTCTGCACCGACAAAAATAAAGAAGGTGTAGCTTGGTCTAACTCGTTATTCGAAGATAATGCTGAATACGGTTATGGTATGAGAATCGCTACTGACCACAAACTAGTCCATATCGTCGAAATACTCGAAGGTGCTAAGACTAGAGAAATCGAAGCGGAACTCAAAGAAGTCATCGATGAATACATCGCTAATATCAAAAATCGCGAAAAGATTCGTCCAATCGCTAAGAAATTAGTCGAGTTGATTAAACAATCAAAAGACGAAGAAGTTAAGAAAGCGCTTCAATTCGAACGCGACTTAGTCGATAAATCAGTTTGGATTATCGGTGGCGATGGCTGGGCTTACGATATTGGCTACGGTGGATTAGATCACGTTATCGCTAACGAAGAAGACGTTAATATTCTCGTTCTTGATACCGAAATTTATTCTAATACTGGTGGACAATCATCTAAATCAAGTCAAACTGGTTCGATCGCGAAGTTTACCGCTAGTGGAAAAACAACTGCTAAAAAGAATCTTGCCCTCATGGCGATGACTTATGGTCACGTCTATGTTGCACAAATCTCTTTAGGCGCTAATCCAGCAAAAGCAATTCAAGCTTTAAAAGAAGCTGAAGCATACGATGGACCATCCTTAATCATTTGTTACTCTCCATGTGCTAACCATGGTATTCAAGGTGGCTTATCTAATTCGATGAAAGTCGAAAGAGCAGCAGTGGAATGTGGATATTTCACAACATTCCGTTACGATCCACGTCTAGTAGCAGAAGGTAAACCAGGACTTACACTCGATTGCAAAGAACCTGACTTTACTAAATTCCGCGACTTCGTCATGGGAGAAACTAGATTCTCGATGCTTCCAAAGGTCAATCCAGAACACGCTGAAGAACTCCTCAAGAAGAGCGAGAACTACGCGAAAATGCGCTGGGATAGAATTAAGAAATTTGGTCTTTAATAATTAAGGCAATCCGCTTCGGCGGGTTGCTTTTTTTATGTCTATGTATAATTTAATTGATCAAATTATATATAATGCACCCTTATCTTTGATAACATATTTAAGTAAGCTAAATATAAAGGGGTAAGTATTATGTCTAAATTGATAGTCCTTTCTGGCATCCCTGGCAGTGGAAAATCTTATTTATGTTCTTTGGTTAAAAAGATTAAAAAATCTCATGTCTATGTTATCTCTAGCGACTTGCTTAGAAATCAAATATGTGGAGACCAAGCCGATTTATCAAAAGATCAGATTATGTGGAAGATGTTTTACGAGTTTCCAAGAATCTATTCTTTAGACCCAGAAGCAATTGTACTTCTCGATGCGACACACGCTAGTGTGAAATATCGAACCGAGTCGATTCAATCAATAGCGCCCCTATTTGACGAAGTGAGTCTCGTGATGTTTAAACTCGAGAAGAAATTAGTCGATAATCAAAATGTTGAAAGGGAACATCCAGTTCCTCAAAGCGTCCTCGATTTCTTTTATAAGACATTTGAAGATGTCGGCGATAAAGATCGGGAAGTCTTCGAACATATCTACGTTATTAAATCGAAAGATGAATTAGCATTAATCATCGATCACATATAAAAATAAAACCGCGAATTAACGCGGTTTTTTAATTATAACTTAGCGCGAAGGGCTGCTAATGTAACGAGGTTAACAATTGGCATTGTTTCGACGTGATTAGTTGGAACATATCGGCCCCATTCGTTTCCGAGTTCGGTATTACCAACGCGACCGCCCCAACCACCATAATAATTTAGATATTGTTGGAAATCGTTGTAGTGGGTGTGCGTATAATGAACATTTCTTTCATATGATTCTTCGATTGAACTACTCTCGCTTCCGTGTTCAGAGTCCGCCCAAGCGTGAGTCCAGACAAAGCGATTGCACCCACGAGTGATGGTTGAACCATTGTTATAGGTCTGCATCGAACCGGAATAAGATTCTCTTTCGTATGGTTCATCGTTCCACAATGTGGTTCCGATATCACTTTCGTAATATTGGTACCAATATTGATAACTAGAACTAGTTTTACCGAAATATTGAGAATGCGTTTGTGCTTCTGTTTCATAGCGGTAACTAGTAGTCGAATTGTCGTTTGAATATTCTGTATAGTTAACTCGACCATTGATACCCCAAGTTGAAATTGCAGAGGATGTTTGTTTCGCGGTGTATTGCATGTTTGGTGGAACATCACCGAATGCGATGATGTAGGCAGCAATATCTTCAATATTAATATAGGAAGCGTCGCGATAGATGACTGGTCCTTCACTACCATCTAGCATGTTGATTCTAAATGAATCTCCGCTATTGCCATAATTCATTGTTGAAACACGGTAATAGATGCCGGAATTGTTTTGTGGATTACTCGTAGCACTTGTTGGAAGATAGTCAGTATCTAAAGACGATCCAGATATTTGATGACTGTTAGTTTTGGTCATCGCATCTTGATAACTCGAAGCGTAGCCTTTGCTCGTCCAATATGAACTATTAGTAAAGGCAGTAGAAGAAGTAGTAATCGAATTATTTACTTCGGTGATTGTGGCGTTAGTAACACTTACTTCCCTCTTTTTAGTTTTAATAGTGGTAGAAGGTGTTCCTGTCCACGCAATAGTTAAAGAACTGAAATATGTTTCATCAGATGAATTACCAACGATTTTGAAGAATGAATAATTACCGGTGACATTATATGTACTACTAGTTAATGAAAAACTAGTCGTGTAATTATCAAATGATGTTCCTAAATAGATAGTTGGATAATTGCCACTTCCAGCAAAACTAAATGATTTAATTTTATTAAGGCTGTTTTGATTAGCGATCCAACCAACTTGACGATATCCTAGGCCTTGCGAACTTCTAATGATAAAGCCATTGCTATTGTAAGCGTTGGTGAAATCATTGATGATTGCTTCGCCATAATAATAGACGCCATCCTTATTGAAATATGTCGCATCAGATGAATACGAATTTGGAATAATGCCAGTGATATTAGAGGTACTAATATTACTTGTATATGGTGTTGTGTCACTATTTGAACTACTAGATTCTTCAGAGCTAGAACTCGATTCTTCGCTCGAACTTGAACTTTCTGATGAAGAACTACTAGAACTAGAAGTGCTACTACTAGATGAGCTGCTTTCTGATGAAGAAGTTTCAGAACTACTAGAGCTTCCTTCGCTAGAAGTGGAAGAACTAGATGTTTCTGATGAATTGGATGTTTCCTCTGACGAACTATTAATAGGCTCTATATGTATCCAATCGCAGCCACTTAAAATAAGCCCGATAAGAGGCATCGCGACGAATAATAATTTTTTCTTTTTAATTTTGTTAGTCATTTTGTTTCCCCGACATAGAGCGTGCACTATCAATTCTATACAAAAGATATAGCTAATGGCTACCTAAAATATTTATTTTTTAATAATGATAATTATTGGTACTTTTTTGAGTTGTCTTTAAGAAATCAACTAATGAGTGTATAATTCATTTGGAGAAAAAGATAAAAAGATTTTGATAAGACTAAGAAAATAGTACATCTAGCCAATTCAAATCACACAATAAACACAATTTATTCGATAGTTTAAAAAATTGTTTTTATTGCGGTTAGGAGACCATCATTATGAAGAAAGAATCAAAAAAATTAACAAAAGTTGAAGTACTATCGGAAGCTAAAAATGTTTTGCTTGTTCTTTTGGGGTGCGTCCTTCTAGCTTTGGCTGATGCTTTATTTATCGTGCCTTCAAAAATTATTTGCGGTGGAGTTGACTCCGTCGCAATTATCGTTAATCACTATCTTTTGCCAACCTTAGGCTTTGATACCACTGATATTACTATCGGTGTTCTTCAAGTTGCTTTATGGATTGTTGGATTTATTTTTCTAGGTAAGAAATTCTCATTTAATACATTATTGGGCTCAATTGCTTTTCCACTTTTCTATTCATTAATGCTTCGTTTCGATTTAATTCATTTGATTGGATTTGATAAATTTTATTTAAATAACTTGAATCCAAATGGGACGATTGGTCTATCGGCCTTAGTCCTGGCAGGACTTTTTGGCGGAGCATTGTCTGGTATTGGCGTTGCCTTAGCGTATTTGGGAGATGGATCTTCAGGTGGTTTTGATGTAGTTAGTTTTATCATTGCTAAGTACAGCGATATGAAACAAGACATATCTGGTTTTATTATGGATACATCCATTATCATTGTCGGCATTATATGTTTGCAAGATTGGGAACTTGGTTTAGTCGGCATTTTGACTGCTTTGGCATGCGCTGGAATGGTCCAGTTCTTCTATGTTTATTCTAACTCATATGTTGCGGTCGAAATTATCTCGACTGAATATGAGAAAATACAAGATTTCATTCACAAGAGAATGGGACATGGCACGACATTAATGGAAACCACTGGCGGATATAGTGGCGAACATCGAAGAATGTTGAAAGTTATCGTCTTTAGAATGGAAACATCTGAACTTAAAAGTTTTATTGCTTCAGTCGATCCTGTAGCGTTTGTCAGTTTCTCACAAGTCCAGTCGATTAACGGTAAAGGTTTTGAGCCATTTATTATTTCTGCAAGGGGCAAGAAACGTATTCTTGAAAAATACGAATCGATAAAAAAGAAAAACAAAGAACACGAAGAACATCACGATGGTCATCCTGAAGAACACCATGAAGAAAAGAAAAACGATACGATTTAGTCGCATCGTTTTTTTATAAATGGTCGGAACGATGAGATTTGAACTCACGACCCCTACCACCCCAAGGTAGTGCACTACCAAGCTGTGCTACGTCCCGAATGCATTAAATATTATATTGATTTAGGTGCTTATTCACAATATCGTTAAAACAAGAGTCTTACAGTAGTTTACAAAAGTAAACTTTGATACAATGTAAAACACAGGTTTATTATGGAAAAGAAATATATTACCGTTAAAGGCGCTCGTGAAAATAACTTAAAGAATATCAACCTACAGATTCCAAAAGATTCGTTTGTTGTATTTACTGGATTATCTGGAAGTGGCAAAACAACCTTAGCGTTTGATACTATCTTCGCTGAGGGTCAAAGAAGATATGTCGAATCATTATCTAGCTACGCTAGACAATTTTTAGGTAACATGGAAAAACCTGATGTCGACTCAATCGAAGGCTTGTCTCCTGCAATTAGTATCGACCAAAAAGGTAGTTCGCATAACCCTCGTTCGACTGTTGGAACAGTCACGGAAATTTATGATTATTTAAGACTTTTATACGCGAGAATTGGTGTTCCTTATTGTCCGACACACAATGAACCGATTATTGCTTTTCCTTCGACTAAGATGGTCGAGATTATTCTCGAATATCCAGTAGGAACTAAGATTCAAATCTTGTCACCAGTCGTAAGAGGGGAAAAAGGCACTCAAAAAGATATCATCGATCGATTAAAGCAAAACGGCTTTGAACGTTTAAGAGTCGATGGAAAATTTGTTTTAATTAGCGAAATTCCGGAATTAGAAAAGAATAAGAAACATTCGATCGATATCGTCGTCGATCGCATCGTTATAAAAGAAGATATTCGTTCTCGTGTGTTTGATTCTGTTGAAACAGCATTAGACTGGTCACATGGTTACTTAACTATCTATACCGAAAGTGGTGAGCGTTTATTAAGCCAACACCATACTTGCAAGTATTGTGGATTTAGTGTGCCAAAACTAGAGCCGAGACTATTTTCTTTTAACTCTCCTAGTGGTTTTTGCCCTGATTGCAAAGGCCTAGGGGTTAAAAGAGAAGCAGACCCAAAGATTATTGTTCCAGACGAAAATCTTTCGATAAACGATAATGCTATTTCGTATTATAAAAACACGTTGCACACTACTAATTTGGAGTGGCAAGAGTTTGAGATGCTATGCAATCTTTACAAAATACCTTTAGACATTCCTTTTAATAAGTTAACAAAAGAACAAAGAGACATTATTTTTATTGGTTCACCGATTCCCCATAAATATACTTTGAAATCATCTTCTGGTAATATCATGCATCGTTTTCAACAAATCGAAGGCATTAAAACTAAGATTGAACGTCTATATAACGAAACAACATCTGAGTTTATGCGCGAATACTATGAAAAATTCATGGTCGATAAAGAATGCACGACTTGTCACGGGGCAAGATTAAATCCTGCTGCGTTATCGGTAAGAATAGACGGAATGAATATTTTTGAATTGTGCAGTCTATCGATCGAGCATTTACGAGATTGGATTTCTTCCTTAGAAGCCAAATTATCGGTAACGGATGCTCAAATCGCTCACCTTATTATCATTGAAGTGAAGAGCCGTACTTCTTTCTTATGCGAAGTCGGTCTTGAATACCTAACATTAGCAAGAATGGCGATGACCTTGTCTGGTGGAGAAGCTCAAAGAATTAGATTAGCGACTCAGATTGGTTCCCGTCTTTCTGGAGTTTTATATGTTCTTGATGAACCGTCGATTGGTCTTCATCAAAGAGATGACATTAAATTAATCCATGCCTTAAAGGAAATGAGAGATTTAGGAAACACTTTGATTGTCGTCGAGCACGACGAAGAGACGATTAGATCCGCTGATTTTATTGTCGATGTTGGTCCAGGAGCCGGTAAACACGGTGGAGAAATTGTCGCCAGTGGAACACTAGAAGATATTATTTCAAATGAAAAATCGATTACCGGACAATACTTATCTGGTAAGAAGTATATTCCGATTCCAAAGAAAAGACTCGCTGGTAACGGCAAAGTGATTTCGATTCATGGAGCATCTTGCCATAACTTAAAGAATGTCGATGTCGACATACCTTTAGGTGCTTTTGTCGCCGTAACAGGTGTTTCTGGAAGTGGTAAATCATCATTAATCAATCAAACTTTATATTTATATTTAAAGAACATCATTAATAACGAAAATGAACCTGGCGTAGGAGCGGTTGCTTCTATTAATGGACTTGAAAACATCGATAAAGTAGTCAATGTTTCACAAGAACCAATCGGAAGAACTCCGCGTAGCAACCCAGCAACATATACAAAAGTATTCGATGAGATTAGAACCTTATTCGCCGAAACCGTCGAAGCTAAATCTCGCGGATTTGATAAAGGACGTTTCTCCTTTAATGTTCCTGGTGGTCGCTGCGAAGTGTGCGAAGGTGCTGGCGTTACTAGAATTCCAATGAACTTCTTACCAGACGTTTACGTTAAGTGTGATACGTGTGGTGGAAAGCGTTATAACGAAGAAACACTTCAAGTTACTTATAAAGGTAAAAACATTTACGAGGTTCTTGAAATGACGGTCGAAGAGGCGATGCATTTCTTTGAAAATAGACCATCGATTCATAACAAGATTAAAACCTTATATGATGTCGGTTTAGGTTATATCAAAATTGGTCAACCAGCGACTACATTATCTGGTGGTGAAGCACAAAGAATTAAATTAGCGTTCGAACTTCAAAAAAGAGCGACAGGAAAAACATTATATATTCTTGATGAACCGACTACTGGTTTACATGTCGATGATATTTCCCGCCTTGTTAAAGTTCTAAAGAGAATCGTTTCTCATGGCGATACCGTTTTAGTTATTGAACACAACCTCGACGTCATCAAAGTAGCAGACTACATCATCGATTTAGGACCAGAAGGTGGAGATAAAGGTGGAAAAATTATCGCCACTGGTACACCAGAAGAAGTATCGAAGAATAAAAAATCATATACTGGTCAGTTCTTAAAAGATATATTGAGTAATGGAAAGTATGAATAGAAAGGCAACATTATGAATACACTCGGATTGATATTACTATATGGCAGTTTACTGGTCTTTGTTATCGCGATGGTTTTTCTAGTATTAAGAGTAAGAAAAATTGCAAAATTAGTCGTACTAGATGGAATTAACCCAAAAAATGAAAGAAATGCAATTTTATTTCTTGGATTAATATTTACAGTTTTCTTCACTTCGTTTTTTATCGGCGCCGCGATTGCCCAAAATATGGCTCTTAATATCGGCGAATGGCTATTTGTAATCTTTGGTGGTCTAGGATTAGGCGCTTCAATCGTTGCGTTCTATGTTTCTTTTAGACTCCATTACTATCAAAAAAATATCGCTCCAAAATTAGATAAAACTCTTTATTGGACAATGCTAGGTTCGATTATTACGATTGTAATCTTTGGCATCCTATTATCCGAAGGATTTGCCGCACATATAAATTATCCGTTATCTAATGGTATTTCATGGGACAACGGAATTCATTTAACAAATGCCACAAATGCTAAGCCAAATATCGCATGGTATGCATTTTGCATTTTGTTTGGTGCAATTTTTGTTTATTTCCTATCAGATCACCAATTGTATAAAAAGTATGGTAAACATGGTTTATTAGAATCTACATTCTACGTCGCGTTTCCTGCTGGTGTCATCGGCGCTCGTGTCGCGTACGTAATTGGAAACTGGAGCCAAGAATTTTCGAGTAATCATTTTAATACATTAGGTGACCAATTAATTGGCATTATCGATATCCATGGTGGTGGACTTACAATTTTAGGTGGCGCTATTGCTGGCATAGTCGTCGGTGTTTTATGGTTTAAATGGAGACATCCAGATATCGATGTGATAACGGTGGCGGATATCGCTGTACCAACAATTCTTTTAGCTCAAGCTGCTGGTCGTTGGGGAAACTTCTTTAACTGTGAAGTTCATGGTGGACAAGTCTCGGTCGAATACTGGAGATGGTTACCGACTTTTATATTGAAACAATCGCAATATTCATCTGCTGCTGGATGGGCATCATCTGGCAACATATGGGCTCCATTATTCTTTGTCGAAGGAGCGGTAAACGTACTAGGTTTTATCGTTCTAGCCTTTGTGTTTGGTCGCGCTCTTAAAAAATACATCAAACCTGGAGACCTAGTTTTCGGTTATGTCATTTGGTATGGCGCGACTAGAGTATTCATGGAACCTTTAAGATATGCTTCATTTAATATGGGGGCAGACGGAATGTGGTCTTGGATATGGGGAATTATTTTTGTTGGCTTTGGCATTTTAGCTATCGTCATTAATCACTTCATTAGATCCATTATCGAAAACAAAAAGAATGAGATTTCTATCGTAAAAGACGAATTACTTATAAAACGTAAAAACAATTTCATAGCACTAGCTATTCTAATTTTAGTATCAGTCGCTTTAGTAGCGATGGGGGTTTATCTATTTGTTGGTTATGCTGCTCCAGTAGCGCCTAATTCACTCATCGAGTTAGTCCCACACAATATTGGTCTAATCGCGTTAATTGTCGGATGTTTCTTTACTACCACTATATCGTTACCAATTCTTAAACTTATTAACATAAATAAATTGATAGCGGGCAATTGATCATGGGATTTAAAGCAATTCTTTTTGATTTAGATGGCACTATTCTTAACACTGATGAAATGATCGTTAAGGTGTTCGAAGAACTTTACCGCGTCTATCGAAATGGCGTGATGACACCAAAAGAACAGATATATTATTTTTCTGGACCGCCTTTATTAGATACGGTTAAAAAAGAATTTCCTAATCAAGACCCAAATCTAATGGTCTCAGAATTCGAAGAACTATCGCCATTATATTACGATAAGTATGTTTCATTATATCCAGGAAGTCGTGAAGTTTTAGACGCCTTAAAAAAGATGAAAATCAAATTAGGAGTCGTAACGAATAAATTAAGAGGGACCGCCTTAAAAAGTCTTAAACAATTTGGTTTATATGACTTTTTCGATGTAATCGTGGCATTAGATGATGTCGCTTACCCTAAACCAAACGAAGAAGGAATTCTTAAAGCGATGTCGATGTTAAAAATCGATGACCTAAACGATGTTTTATATGTCGGAGACAATGTTATTGATTATCTCACCGCTTTAAACGCCGGAGTTAAAAGCGCTTTAGTTGTTTGGGGTCCAAGGATATTAGATAATAAAGTGAATCCAGATATAAAGATTAAAACATTTAAGGAGTTACTAGATTATGTTAAAAAACCATAAAAAAATAGATGTCGTCGTTATTGGCGCTGGCCCTGCAGGTATTGGTGCCTCTTTGATTTTCAAAAAAGAAGGCATTAATTTTGTTCTTATCGAAGCCTCTGCACCTGGTGGTAAAGTTAATATCGCTCCAAGAGTAGATAATTACCCAAATTATCACGAAATACCAGGACCAGATTTAGCGATGGAACTCTATAAAAGACTAACGGACGCTAAAATTGAAATCAGTGGTGAGAAAGTCCTTTCTTTAACTAAAGAGAATAACGAATTCGTTGTTAAAACAGATCAAAATACCTATATTGCGAAAGCAGTATTAGTGGCATCTGGCGCCGAAGAAAAGAAATTAGGATTAGCTAACGAAGATCGATTATTTGGTAAAGGTGTATCTTATTGTGCGATTTGTGACGGACACTTCTATCGTGGGAAAACTGCCGCTATTATCGGTGGTGGAAATTCCGCCTTAAAAGAAGGTGTTTATTTAGCAAGAATTGTGAAGAAATTATACGTCATTCATCGCCGCAATGAATTTAGAGGTCTTCCAAAGACACTTGAAGAATTAAAAGCGATACCATCTGTAGAAATTCTTACTCCGTATATTCCATTAGAAATAATCGGAGATGAAACATTAAAGCAACTCAAAATCCAAAACAAAGACACTGGAGAGATTAGAATTCTCGATGTCGATGGATTGTTCCCGTTAGTGGGTCAAAATCCAAACACAGAGTTTATTAAAATTCCTGGAGTAATCGACGAATATCGTTACATCCCAGTCGACAATAAGACGATGATGAGCAGTGTAGAGGGTTTATTCGCTGCCGGGGACGTCTTGCCAAGAGTGATTAAACAGATATATTTATCCGAACACGACGGAATGGTCGCGAGTAAAAGTATTGTCGAATATTTAAAAAATAAATTATTGTCAAATTAAAAAGCTCACCGCGAGCTTTTTTCTTTTTATAGTGTTAAGATTACAAAATAGTTATATATTGATAATTGTCAATATGATGGAGCATTTTATGGATATAGCAAAAACGCAAAAGATACTAGAAATTCTTAGTGATTTAAACAGAATCAAAATAATTAAAGAATTAAGCGGAAATAAAGAAATATGCGCCTGTAAATTACTAAAACTTGTTGATTGTAAACAGGCAACTCTTTCACATCATATGAAATTGATGGTTAATGAAGGAATTGTCAACGCACGTAAGGACGGGAAATGGGTTCACTATTCCCTCAACAAAAAAGAACTGAGAGATGTTTTTAAATATATTGTTAGTCCTTTGGCTCAGGAGAATAAATAAATGGGGTACAAACTAGAAGAACGTTACAAACTGATAAGAGAAACAGTCATTGTCTCAAAATCTAAAAATCCAATAGAAATCGCAAAGATTGTCATGGCTAATGATTTTGTTAACATGCACGGACCTGAACACCATTTTTTGGATGGTGCAGTTTTCTTAGTTGCATACAAAAATAGTGGTGGTGATATCGATCTTGATAAATCACTTCAACAACTAGCAATGCGCGCGATTGAAATGCCGGGTGGTATATGCGGGTATTGGGGAGTTTGCGGATCTTTAGCTTCTATCGGCGCTAGTCTTTCAATAATTCATGATACTAATGCATTATCAAATGATGATTTTTATAAAGATCACATGGAATATACGTCTTCTGTTCTTCAAAAAATGAGCGAAATAGGTGGACCGAGATGTTGCAAAAGAAATGCTTTTATATCAATTACTACCGCCGTCGATTTTGTTAACAAAAAGTACAAAGTTGAGATGGAGAAAGATGCTGTCGTTTGCAATTTCTATAGGTTTAATAGTGATTGTATTAAAAACAGATGTCCATTTTATAAGGCTAACTAATTAGGAGCATTTGCTCCTTTTATTTTCGCGTTCCACTTATAAGTGTATAATAGTAATAGGAGGTCTTTCATGGTTAAATTAGTCATTTTAACTGGTCCATCTGGATCTGGTAAAACTCTTGCGCAGTATGTCTTTGAAGAATCTGGCTATTACGTTATCGATAATATCTTGCCTTCTTCGTTCACCTCAACAATCGAAGAAATAATTACGCACCCAGACGACTATCCAAAAGTTCTTTTGATTGCGTCTCCACAAAACGCGAAAGAAATCATCAGAATTGGTAAAGACCATTACAAAGATAAAGTCGAGTCTAAAATAATTGTTTTGGACTGCAAAATTGCAACGCTTCTAGGAAGATTTAAACTGACTAGACATGTTCATCCGATGACCACAAGAAAGAATGTCTCGTTAGAGGATGCCTTAGAAAAAGATATAGATGATATCAATGAAATAAAAGAATCCGCTGACCTCGTTATCGATACAACTTCACTCGAAGTAAAAGATTTTAGAAAAATACTATTTGAGGCAATCTTAAATCGTCGAGAAGACACCGTTAAAGTTCGTTTCATGTCTTTTGGACATAAGTTCAACACTCCAATGGACTGCGATTTGATTTTTGATACAAGGGCGATTCCTAATCCATATTGGGTTCCAGAATTAAGGAATCTCACAGGACTAGATAAAAAAGTTATCGAATACTTAAACTCTTTTGACGAAACAAAAGACTTAATTAAAAGAATAAGTGAATATTTAGATTTCTACTTAAAGAAAGTTCAAGAAGACGGCCGAGGCGATTACTGCGTTGGTATTTGTTGTAGTGGTGGTCAGCATCGTTCCGTTTATGTTGCCGAGAAGTTAGCGGAACACTTCGGTAAAAAATACGATACCTATGTTTTTCACCGAGATATTAATAAAAGAGTTGGTGCATGAGAAACGAAACATCATTTACCCAAGTCGTAAAAGAAGAACTCTGTAGCAACGAATATCCTTCAAGAGATCGTTTGAGAGCGCTTTTGGCCGCATATATAAGAATTAATGGACATCTAGTTTTAAAAAACAAAGCCTCAATTCTTATTTTTCAGACTGAAAACGCGAAGATTGCGAAATTTATTTATCAAACCATCATCGATATTTACCACGCTCCAGTCCATTTCGTTTTTGAGAAGAAGACTGGTTTTTCAAAAGGTACAGTATATACGACCACAATTGAAGAAATGGGAGAAGAAATCCTTGGAGATTTAGATATTTCATTTCTCGAAAACAAGATATCGAAGAATATTGTTAGAAATGACGACACTATTTCTGGTTATCTTGCAGGAGCGTTTCTTGCTTCTGGCTCTGTTAATTCACCGCAAAGTAGCAATTATCATCTCGAGATATGTCTTAATAATGAGAATTATGCTAAATGGCTTTCAAAGTTGTTTGGAAGATACAAAAACACGAATATCGAACCAAAAATTGTTAAAAGAAGAGAAAACTATATTATCTACTTAAAAAAGTCTGACAAGATTGCTGATTTTCTTATCATGATTGGTGCGGTTTCTTCTTGTATGCAATTCGAAAGTGTTCGAGTCGATAGAGATTACATTAACGTTACTAATCGATTAACAAATCTAGATACTGCAAACATGAGTAAAACTGTTTCATCTGCCGAACGACAAATGAAATGGATAAAAGAAATAGATGAACAGATTGGAATTGATTATATCGTTGAAAAAAAGATTAAACTTCTCTGCCGTTTGCGTTTGCAAAACGAATCAGCGTCGATGGGGGAACTCGCATCGATGATGTCAGAAGCTTTAAAAACGACTGTTAGCAAATCCAACGTCGCTCATTTATTTAGAAAAATCGAAGAAAAGTATCTCAAATTAGGAGGAAAATAACATGAATGTTAATATTCAACTTGGTATGAGAATTAAATATTTGAGAATTCAAAATGCTTGGTCACAAGAAGATTTAGCCTTTGAGGCGGAAATAAATAAGAATTATTTAAGTGATTTAGAAAGAGGGACGAGAAATCCAACTTTAAAGATTATTGAGAAAATCGCTTCAGCATTTAAAATCTCGATATCTGAACTCTGTAAAGGCATATCGACTTTCAGCGACTAACTTTTATTGAAATCAATAAGGTCAATTGAACCCTTTGGCGTGTTTTACTTGCCAAGGGGTTTTTATATAGTTTATACTATATCACGCAGTGAAAAAGGAGGACATAAGCATTATGTCAAAAATTAAACTTGCGATTAATGGTTTCGGAAGAATCGGACGTTTAGCGTTCCGTCGCGCAGAAGAGACCGGCGACTTCGAAGTCGTAGCTATCAATGACTTAGTCGATGCAGCAACACTTGCATATTTACTAAAATACGACACCACTCACCGTGGCTGGCACAAAGATGAAATTTCCTTCGATGCCGAAAAGAATGTCATTTTATTCAAGGGTCGTGCAATTCCAGTGCTTGGAAAGAAAGATCCAGTCGATCTCAAATGGAAAGACTTCGGTGTTGATATCGTTCTAGAATGTACAGGACGTTTCAAAGGAAAAGAAGATGCGAAGATTCACATCGATAATGGCGCAAAAGGCGTTATTATCTCCGCTCCATCTGATAAAGATACCCCAACATTCGTTTTCGGAGTTAACTCTGATAAGCTCACAAAAGAAATGACAATTATCTCTGGTGCTAGTTGTACAACCAACTGCTTAGCCCCAGTTATGAAGGTTTTAGTCGAGAAGTTCGGCGTCAAGGGTGGTTATATGACTACTGTTCACGCTTATACCAACGACCAAACCACACTAGACCTTGCTAAAGGCGACTTCCGCCGTGGAAGAGCAGCCGCTGCTAACATCGTTCCAACTACTACTGGTGCCGCAAAGGCCATCGACCTCGTCATTCCTGAATTAAAAGGAAAGATGAGAGGCGGTGCACTACGCGTTCCAGTCATCGATGGTTCATTAGTTGACCTCTCTTTAGTTTTAGAGAAACCAACAACTGCTGAAGAAATCAATGCTGCGATGAAAGAAGCAAGCAAGACTAACCTCAAAGACATTCTCGATTACACTGAAGATCAAATCGTTTCAAGCGATATTCTCGGTGCAACCGCTGGATCGATCTTCGATGCCACTCAAACTACTGTGTTCGCTATTCCAGACGGAACACAATTAGTTAAAGTTGTATCTTGGTACGATAACGAATACTCATACACTTGCCAATTTGTTCGTTTAGCAAAACACATGGCAAAAGTATTGGGCATTAAATAATTAGTCCAGTAATGATTAGTGCCCCAATTGGGGCACTTTTTTATCAAAAAAGGAGTTAGAATTATGCTAACAGTAAAAAACATGACAAACATCAAGGGCAAGACTGTTATCGTCCGTGTCGACTTTAACGTCCCTCTTAAGAATGGTGTCATTAGAGATGACAACAGAATCGTTGCCGCTTTACCAACCATTCAAGATTTAGTTAAAAAAGGAGCAAGAATTATTCTTCTTTCTCACCTCGGCAAGATTTCATACAAAGAAGCGCCAGAAGTGATCGAAGACCAAAAGAAGAAAAACGATTTAGCCCCTGTTGCATTTCGTTTAGGCGAACTATTAAAACAAAAAGTCGAGTTTTGCCCAGTATCCACTGGTGAAAAACTTATTTCCATGGCCCACGCTTTAAAAGATGGAGAAGTAATGCTCGTTCAAAATACCCGTTACGAAAAGGGTGAAGAGAAGAACGATCCAGAACTTTCAAAGAAATGGGCTTCACTCGCTGATGCCTTCGTGATGGATGCTTTCGGAAGCGCTCACCGCGCTCACGCTTCAACATTTGGAATTCCAGAACTTCTTAAAACCGAAGGAAAGCCAGTCGCAATCGGCTATCTCGTCGAAAAAGAAGTCGAAAACCTTACTAGATGTGTCGATGTTAAGGCTAGCGATCGTCCATATATCGCCATTTTAGGCGGATTAAAAGTCTCCGATAAAATCAAAGTTATCGAATCGTTACTTAAAAAGTGCGACAAGATTCTTATCGGTGGTGCAATGGCATATACATTCGCCAAGGCTCTTGGCCATACAACCGGAACTTCACCAGTCGAAGATGATCAATTAGAATACGCTCGTCGCTGCTTCTTAGAAGCTAATGGTCGCATTGTATTACCGGTCGATTCGATTTGCACAGATTCATTTGATGAAACGACAAGATCATCGATTATTACTACTGATGGTCAAGATATTCCGGAAAAAATGGAAGGTATGGATATCGGTCCAAAGACAGCAAAAATCTTTGCAGAAGAAATTTCCAAAGCCAAAATGGTCTTCTGGAATGGTCCAATGGGAGTTTTTGAACAAAAAGAATTTACTAAAGGAACTATCGCTATTTGCCAAGCAATCGCTAATTTGAAACATTCATTCACAGTTTGCGGTGGAGGAGATTCTGCTGCTGCTGTTAGTCAATTTGGCTTTATGGATAAGTTCTCCCACGTTTCTACTGGTGGCGGTGCTTCCCTTGAAATGATCGAAAATGATGGTCATCTTCCAGGAATCGACATCATTCGGTAAGAAAAATGAGAAGAAAACTACTTTTAGGCAACTGGAAGATGAATAAAACTATTGCTGAAGCAAAAGACTTCGCAATAGCTTCCACTCCATTAGCAGAAACCGCTAATAAGCATCACATTGATTTAGGTATCGCTCCAACATTCCTTTCGATTAAGGAAGTAAAAGAGCATACTTCACCAAAGATGATCGTGGCTGCTCAAAACGTTCATTTCGAAGATCATGGAGCGTTTACTGGCGAGATTTCAATCCCAATGTTAAAAGAAATTGGTGTCAATTGGTGTATCATTGGTCATTCTGAACGAAGAATGTACGATAACGAAACAAACGACAAATGTAATAAGAAGATTATCGCTTTACTTAAAAACGAGATGATTCCTGTTTATTGTTGTGGTGAAAGTCTCGAGATTTTTGAAAGAGGTCAGACTAAAGATTTCGTCGCTGCCCAGATTAAAGAAGGACTTAAAAATATTTCATTAGAAGACGCTAGACACCTCGTTATCGCTTATGAACCAATTTGGTCTATTGGCACTGGTAAAAACGCTTCAAAAGAAATCGCTGAAGAAATCTGCGGTTTTATAAGAACTATATTAAAAGAAATGTTTAAAGAAGTTTCACAAGAGATCCGTATCCTTTATGGCGGAAGTGTGAAACCAGAAAACATTAAAGAATATCTCTCTTGTCCTAATGTCGATGGTGCCCTTGTCGGTGGTGCTTCCTTAAAAATCGATTCTTATGCCGGCTTACTAAATAACATTCTGTAATTAAAAGGAGAAAACGAGATGGCTTTATTTAAAGAAGAAAGACAAACATACTCTGGACCATCAACCCAAACCGTTAATCTTGGGAAAGTTTTCGGTGTTATGTTCTTAGGTATTTTATTAACGGCCTTAATCTCTATTGGTTGGGCTTACTTCCTATCCACTAGATTTTTGACCTACGATAACAACACTGGTTTAATCGATATCAGTGAAAACATCTTCCCAGTAATTATTCCGGTTTCAATCGTTGCCTTTATAGCGATGATGATATCTAGTGCGATTGTTAATTATCGCGGGATCAGATCAGACCGTCCAACTGGAATCCTTATTCCTTTTATTGTTTATGGTGTTTCAGTTGGTCTATTACTTGGATTATTAGTTATGCTTTGTGATCCGATGGCTTTGGTCGTCAGTTTAGGCGTAACAGTTTTAATCTATGGACTATTAGCTTTAATTGGAATTCTTTCAAAAGGTAATATGAATGGTCTTGCCTTTGTCGCGAGCGCTTTATTTATCGGATGTTTCCTCTTAGCTTTAATTAATCTATTATTAATACCTTTATTATCGTTAGAAGCATATAGCACATTCTTCTGGATTATTACTTTTGGAATATTCGCTGCTATTCTTCTTACTACTATCTGGGATGTCTGGCAAATCAATAAGATGATTAGCGGGGCACCAGTTGGCCTGAATTTAACCCTTTATTGTGCATTTAGACTATATACGGACTTTATTGCCATATTTGTAAGAGTCCTCTACTTTGTCTTATTAGTATTTGGAAAGAGTAGAAGATAGGGCCGAATATTAAACTAAATTAAGCCTAGGAAACCCCCTAGGCTTTTTTTATTTCTATATAATCTTTATTTATAATAAATGGACCCAATTTTCTTATTTTGAAAAAAGTTATAAAAACATGTTGACACTTTTTTTAAACCGGTGATATTATATACAAGCATGCGGTCCACAAGACCTCGAAATTACTAGCGTAATTCATGCAAGCTGATCTTTGAAAACTAAACAGATGTACAAACAACAAACGTCAATTTTTAAACGTTTTAAATAACGAACCAGATAATAATAATGAATCAAGATACAAACTTATGAGAGTTTGATCCTGGCTCAGGATGAACGCTGGCGGCGTGCCTAATACATGCAAGTCGGACGAGAGTAGCAATACTCGAGTGGCGAACGGGTGAGTAACACGTAGGTAACCTGCCTTTTAGTTTGGGATACCCAGAGGAAACTTTGGCTAATACCGGATACGAGTCCTGGAGGCATCTCTAGGATTTAAAAGGAGCTTCGGCTCCGCTTTAAGATGGACCTGCGGCGCATTAGCTAGTTGGTGAGATAACAGCCCACCAAGGCTTGGATGCGTAGCCGATCTGAGAGGATGAACGGCCACATTGGAACTGAGACACGGTCCAGACTCCTACGGGAGGCAGCAGTAAGGAATTTTCGGCAATGGGGGAAACCCTGACCGAGCAACGCCGCGTGAGTGATGAAGGTCTTCGGATTGTAAAGCTCTGTTGTCAGGGACGAACGGTATTCCTAGGAAATGAGGAGTATTTGACAGTACCTGGCCAGAAAGCCACGGCTAACTACGTGCCAGCAGCCGCGGTAATACGTAGGTGGCAAGCGTTATCCGGAATTATTGGGCGTAAAGAGTGAGCAGGCGGCAGTTTAAGTCTGAAGTGAAAGCGTGAAGCTCAACTTCATACAGCTTCAGAAACTGAACAGCTAGAGTACGGGAGAAGTAAGTGGAACTCCATGTGTAGCGGTGAAATGCGTAGATATATGGAAGAACACCAGTGGCGAAGGCGACTTACTAGCCCGAGACTGACGCTCAGTCACGAAAGCGTGGGTAGCAAATAGGATTAGATACCCTAGTAGTCCACGCTGTAAACGATGAAAACTAAGTATTGCCGCGAGGCAGTGCTGCAGCTAACGCATTAAGTTTTCCGCCTGGGGAGTACGCTCGCAAGAGTGAAACTTAAAGGAATTGACGGGGGCCCGCACAAGCAGTGGAGCATGTGGTTTAATTCGACGCTACGCGAAGAACCTTACCAGGACTTGACATGGAATTTAAAACTCTAGAGATAGAGCCATAACAAGTTCACACAGGTGGTGCATGGTTGTCGTCAGCTCGTGTCGTGAGATGTTGGGTTAAGTCCCGCAACGAGCGCAACCCTTATCCTTAGTTGCCATCATTTAGTTGGGAACTCTAGGGAGACTGCCGATGTAAGTCGGAGGAAGGTGGGGATGACGTCAAATCATCATGCCCTTTATGTCCTGGGCGACACACGTGCTACAATGGCCGGTACAGAGGGATGCAAGACCGCGAGGTGGAGCAAATCTCTTAAAGCCGGTCTCAGTTCGGATTGAAGTCTGCAACTCGACTTCATGAAGCTGGAATTGCTAGTAATCGCGAATCAGCCATGTCGCGGTGAATACGTTCCCGGGCCTTGTACACACCGCCCGTCATACCATGAGAGCTGGTAATACTTGAAGCCGTTATCCTAACCGCAAGGGGGGAGACGTCTAGGGTAGGACTGGTGATTGGGGTCAAGTCGTAACAAGGTATCCCTACGGGAACGTGGGGATGGATCACCTCCTTTCTATGGAGAAAGTGCTAGATCACATTATGTGTTTCTAGCGTATGTACAAAACCTATAACTAATTCATTATCAATTGATCTGTTGGGTGCACAATCTGTTTAGTTTTGAGAGATCAGAACCCTCTCTAACTTGTTCTTTGAAAACTGGATATTATATAACATGTTCTTTCTGTTTATTGTCGCAATTTATTGATTTCATCAATACAGTTGAGATAAGACACAAGAAAAATTTTAAATTAAGATTTTAAAATAAAAATAAATATTGTTAAGCAAACTAAAAAACCTAAATTTTACGAAGTTAAGTTAATAAGGGCGTACAGTGGATGCCTTGGCACTAGAAGGCGAAGAAGGACGCGATTACCTGCGAAAAGCGACGGGGAGCTGGATATGAGCTTCGATCCGTTGATATCCGAATGGGGAAACCCAATACGAGTTATATCGTATTATCATGTCAGTAAACAATTTTGACATTGAAGGCACACCTAGGGAATTGAAACATCTTAGTACCTAGAGGAAAAGAAAGAGAAATCGATTCCGTCAGTAGCGGCGAGCGAAAGCGGAAGAGCCCAAACCAATCTTAGGATTGGGGTTACGGACCACGACATGGGATAGTTGAAAGATAGCTGAATGGCTTGGGAAGGCCAGTCATAGAGGGTGATAACCCCGTAGGCGAAATTTTGAGACACCCTAGTGAGTTCCAGAGTACGGCGAGACACGAGAAATCTTGTCGGAATTTACGGAGACCACTCCGAAAGGCTAAATACTAACTAGTGACCGATAGTGAACAAGTACCGTGAGGGAAAGGCGAAAAGAACCCCGGGAGGGGAGTGAAAAGAATCTGAAACTGTATGCTTACAAGAAGTCAGAGGCCGTTAAAGGCTGATGGCGTGCCTATTGAAGAATGAACCGGCGAGTTATGATTACATGCAAGGTTAAGTCGAAGAGACGGAGCCGTAGCGAAAGCAAGTCTGAACAGGGCGATAAGTATGTGGTCATAGACCCGAAGCCCGACGATCTATCCATGGTCAGGTTGAAGGTGGGGTAAAACCTACTGGAGGACCGAACCGACGTTCGTTGAAACGCCCGCGGATGAACTGTGGATAGGGGAGAAATTCCAATCGAGTTGGGGGATAGCTGGTTCTCCCCGAAATAGCTTTAGGGCTAGCGTCAGAAAATTGTGTAGTGGAGGTAGAGCACTGAATGGCTGATGGCCGCATGAGCGGTACTGATTCCAATCAAACTCCGAATGCCATTACATTTATTCTGGCAGTCAGACTGTGGGGGATAAGCTCCATGGTCAAAAGGGAAACAGCCCAGACCGTCGAATAAGGTCCCTAAATTCATACTAAGTGTTAAAGGATGTAGAAACGCTCAAACAACTAGGATGTTGGCTCAGAAGCAGCCATCATTTAAAGAGTGCGTAACAGCTCACTAGTCGAGTATTTCCGCGCCGACGATTTACCGGGGCTAAGTATGATACCGAATTCACGGATTTTAGAGCAATCTAGAGTGGTAGGGGAGCGTTCCATGTGGGGTGAAGCGATACCGTAAGGAGTCGTGGACCGCATGGAAGTGAGTATGCCGGTGTAAGTAACGCTTGCAGGTGAGAATCCTGCACACCAATTGACTAAGGTTTCCTGGGGAAGGGTCGTCCTCCCAGGGTTAGTCGGGACCTAAGGCGAGGCCGAATGGCGTAGTCGATGGACAGCTGGTTGATATTCCAGCACCCGTATATATGTGATGTAGTGACAGAGAAGGCTAATCGTACCGGTTAATGGATTCCGGATCAAGCGAGGTACCTGCTAGATAGGCAAATCCGTCTAGCGCAAGGGGAAAACGTGACGAGGAGCGAATGGAGCAATCCTAGTAGCGAAGTCGATGATGCAAGCTCTCAAGAAAAGCTGCTAACTTAAGTATATGCGGCCCGTACCGAGAACGGACACACGTGGTCAAGATGAGTAATCTAAGGTGAGCGAGTTAACTGTTGTTAAGGAACTCTGCAAAATTACTTCGTAAGTTCGCAACAAGAAGTGCTCTCAGAAATGAGAGTCGCAGTGAAGAGGCCCAAGTAACTGTTTACCAAAAACACAGCTCTATGCTAAGCCGTAAGGCGATGTATATGGGGTGATGCCTGCCCAGTGCTGGAAGGTTAAATTGAGAGGTTAGACGCAAGTCAAAGCTTTGATGTGAAGCCCCAGTGAACGGCGGCCGTAACTATAACGGTCCTAAGGTAGCGAAATTCCTTGTCAGGTAAGTTCTGACGTGCACGAATGGTATAATAATTTGGGCGCTGTCTCGACAGCAGACTCGGTGAAATCTTAAGACCTGTGAAGATGCAGGTTACCCGCGACTAGACGGAAAGACCCCATGGAGCTTTACTGTAACTTAATATTGAGCAATTGTACTTCATGTACAGGATAGGTAGGAGACTTTGAAGGGAGAGCGTTAGCTTTTCTGGAGTCGTCGTTGGGATACTACTCTTGAGATATGATTGTTCTAACTCACACCCTCACCGGCGTGGAGGACAGTGTTAGGCGGGCAGTTTGACTGGGGCGGTCGCCTCCTAAAATGTAACGGAGGCGCCCCAAGGTACCCTCAGCACGGTTGGAAATCGTGCTTCGAGTGCAATGGCATAAGGGTGCTTGACTGCGAGACTTACAAGTCGAGCAGGGACGAAAGTCGGGCATAGTGATCCGGCGATTTCAGTGTGGAATGGTCGTCGCTCAACGGATAAAAGCTACCCTGGGGATAACAGGCTGATCGCGTCCAAGAGTTCACATCGACGACGCGGTTTGGCACCTCGATGTCGGCTCATCACATCCTGGAGGGGCAGTACCTTCCAAGGGTTTGGCTGTTCGCCAATTAAAGTGGTACGCGAGCTGGGTTCAAAACGTCGTGAGACAGTTTGGTCACTATCTGTCGTGGGCGCAGGAAGTTTGAAGGGAATCGTCCCTAGTACGAGAGGACCGGGATGAACATAGCAACGGTAAATCGGTTGTCACGCCAGTGGCATGGCCGGGTAGCTGCCTATGGACTAGATAAACGCTGAAAGCATCTAAGCGTGAAGCTAACCCTAAGATGAGACTTCCCATTCGTAAGAAGTAAGATCCCTCTAATGTTAAGAGGTTGATAGGTCAGAGATGTAAGTGCTGTGAAGCATTCAGTCGACTGATACTAATAGATCGAGGACTTAATTTCTAAGATTTTATCAATCAAAAAAGTAAGATTTAAGTTCATATTAATTTGACGGAAAGAACAAAAAAGTATAATATCTAGTTTTGAGAGAACAACTTCTCTTAGTAAAAAAGTCTGGTGGCGATGGCGCGGTGGACACACCTGTTCCCATCCCGAACACAGAAGTTAAGCACCGTAGTGGCGAAGGTATCCGCAAGGAGAGAATAGCGAGCTGCTGGGCTTTTTTATTTTATAGGACCTTTTTAAGGTCTTTTTTTGTTTATTAGGACTTCTTATAAACTCAATAAGGTATAATGAATTCGAGGTAATACTATGGATATTAATTTAATACGACTAAGAACATGCATGAACGATACAGAAAAAAGAATATTGCAAGAAGATGACTATTTTATTGAGAATCTCAATCTATCATTAAGCGATAATGATCACTTCTTAAAAGAAAATGTGAAGAATTCTCCTGTAACATTTGTTTTTATTGAAACAGGTGGAACAGAAGAGGCTTTCAAAAATAAAGTATTAGGAAAAATACCAGAACCATATTATTTAATATCTAGTGGTCATAACAATTCGCTTCCAGCATCTTTAGAAATCAAAACATTTTGTGACGCAAAAAAGATTGGTTGCACAATTTTAACTGGAACAGATGAGCAACTTTCTTTTCTCGTCGAACATATTATTCATGTCCACATTGTTTTTAACGACTTGAAAGAGAATAATTTGGGCCTAATTGGAGAGCCTTCTGATTGGCTAATAGCATCCAAGGTTGACCCAGTTAAATTGCACGATAATTTTAGATTTAATCTCGTCAAAATTTCGATGGACGAGTTTGTTCGAGAAATCGAAAAACATAAGATAGAGCCGACATTTAGAAAGAAAGAACTCGAAGAAAAATGGAAAAACAAAGAAGTCTTAAAGGGCGCTCTAGAGATCTATGGCGCTTTGAAAAGATTAGCCAAAAAATATTCGTTGAGCGGTCTAACTGTTCGTTGCTTTGATTTGCTTGGGAAATATAAAAATACATCTTGTTTAGCTTTAGCGTTATTAAACGACGAAGGAATTACCGCTGGATGCGAAGGCGATGTCCCATCTCTGGTCACGATGCATGTCATGTCTAAGCTAACTGGTATGCCATGTTTTATGGCTAATCCTTCAACGATTGATTTTCAAGACCAATCCTTGATTTTAGCGCATTGTACAATTCCTCTTAAGCTCACGAATGGATATACTCTCGATACTCACTTTGAATCAAATTTAGGAATTGGAATTAAAGGTGAAATGCGCCCAGGTGAAATTACGATTACGAAAATTTGCCCTGACTTAAAATCAATATTTGTTTCTAGTGGTGAAATTAAGGAAAACTTATCGCTACCCAATTATTGTCGAACGCAAATCAAAGTTAGCCTCGATGACGGTCTAAAAGACCTCATGGAGATTCCATTTGGTAATCACTTGATAATTTCGTATGGCGACCATGTGATGGAGTTTTTAAATTACATCGATTTAGCCTTGCGAATTTATGGTAAGAAAAACAATAAAAAAGTATCTACTTTTGAACAATAAAACTAACCTTAAAAAGATGTAAAAGTCTATAAACTTGCTTTTTGTTCTTTTACTATGTAAAATAAAGCGACTTTGAAGAACATTATGGAAACTAAAAGTAAAACAAAAACTAAACCAATTACTTCTAATGAAAAGAAGAGTGATAAACCACTTACAATTAAACCGGTAACGATCAAGGAATTAATCGCAGCGATTGGAAAAATCGCTCTTTCTTGTTATGGGGTAACCAAACTTCAAAGCAAACACCTCTACGAACTAAACAAAAAGAATATGAATTTAGACGATTCAATTGAAGTTTCTTATCGCCCAGATAAAACATACAACTTTAGAGTTTATATTTCGATTGCACCTCAATTAAAACTAACCGAGGTTCTTTCTGAAGTTCAAAAGAGAATTAAATACGAAATTGAGATGGCATATAAGATAAAAATCAGAAAGATTGATGTCTATGCCCAAAATATCGAATAAATAAGGATTAATATGAAAACAATAGACGGAATATTTTTAAAACAGATATTGATATCTGGTGCGAACAACTTATATAACCACTACCCTGAGGTGGATGCTTTAAACGTCTTCCCGGTTCCAGATGGCGATACTGGTATGAATATGAATTTGACCATGACTAGTGGATCAAAAGAAATTCAAAACCGTAGCGACAAGAGTGTTTATGAAATTGCTAAGGCCTTCTCAAAAGGTCTTTTAATGGGTGCTCGTGGGAACAGTGGTGTTATCACTTCGCAAATCTTCCGTGGTTTTTCCCAAGCCTTAGAAGGAAAAGAAGAGATTAACGCTGTCGAATTAGCGGAAGCTTGGAAAAAAGGTGTCGAAGTCGCGTATAAGGCGGTTATGAAACCAGTCGAAGGAACAATCTTAACGGTTGCTCGTGAATCAAGCGAAGCTTTAAATAAAAGCGCTAGAGTTGGAATGACAATCGAAAAAGCTTTCGATGTCATGATCGAAGAATCAAAAGAATCTTTACAAAGAACCCCTGAACTTCTTCCAATTTTAAAAGAAGTCGGAGTTGTCGATAGCGGCGGATTTGGTTTTAGCCTTATTCTTAAAGGAATGCGTTTAGCTTTAAGTGGAGAGATTATCGAAAGAAGTCAGGCTACCGCGACTGAAAATGCAAATCCAATTAGTATTGCCGGTTCCATCATAGAAAATGAAGAATTTGGTTATTGTACTGAATTTATCATGATTCTTGGACCAGATTCTGTTAAACGTCCATTCTCTGAAAAGAGATTTACAACCGTTTTAAGTAATCGTGGTAATTCCTTAGTCGTCGTTAAAGACGAAGAAATCGTTAAGGTCCACGTCCATACATTAAATCCTGGTGATATTTTGAATTATGCTCAACAGTTCGGTGAATTTAAAACTCTTAAAATCGAAAATATGACCGAACAACACCACGCCTTAGAAACGGGCGCTGCTGTCAAACCTCATATCGATTTAGTCGAAAAACCAAAAGCTAAATCAAAATTCGCAATGATCGCTGTTTCTAGTGGAGACGGAATCGATGCCTTCTTTAAAGAAATCGGCGTTAGCCAAATCGTAAGAGGTGGCCAAACGATGAATCCTTCAACCGAAGATTTCGTCGAAGCAATCAAAAATTGTAATGCTGAAAATGTTATCATCCTTCCAAATAATTCCAATATTGTTATGGCAGCGTCTCAAGCTTGCGACGTCTTCGATGATGATGGCGTTAATTGTGTTGTCGTCCCTTCTAAGACAATTCCACAAGGAATCACTGCCTCAATTATGTTTAATCCAGATGCGTCATTAGAAGAAAACGCAAAAGAGATGAAAGCAGCGCTTAAGACTGTTAAGTCTGGAAGCGTAACATTCTCCATTCGCGATACCGAAATCGAAGGAGTGAAGTGCAAAAAAGATGAATTTATCGGTATCTTTGATAAAAACATCGTTTGTTCGAATAAAAACAAAATTAAATGCACTTTCGAACTTCTCGAGAAAATGATTAACGAAGATAGCAGTATCATTACTCTTCTCGTCGGCGAAGGCGTTACTACTAAAGAACGCAAAGAGATCGAAACTAAAATTGCTGAAGCCTTCCCAGATTTAGATCTCGATGTTCGCGAAGGTGGTCAACCAGTATACTCATTCCTCATCGGAATCGAATAAAGAAACGCAAAATGGGACTTTAAGTCCCTTTTTTGTTGTATCATAACAATATGAAATTGACAAAATCACCACGAGTTAAACAGGCTCTTTATGAGATGGGTATTTTTGATTATAAAGATGTAATCAATCATCTTCCTAGAAGATATGATGATTTTTCGTTAACAAAAGAAACCGGTCTAAAAGATAAAGACCGCGTCGTTATATATGGACGAGTGATGTCTCTACCAACCTTTGCTTCAAGAAGAAAAGTATCGATTTCTCAATTTGACTTCATGAGCGAGAGCAAAAACTACTTTAAAGTAATTGCGTATAATAGACCATATCTAAGATCTACTCTCAAACTTGGAGAGTTCTATACGATTCTTGGCGTTTATGACTTCAAAAACACTCGTGTAAACGCTTTAAACATCGTTAAGGGTAAAATATCGAGCGAAGATAGTTTAAAGCCGATATACGCGCTTCCTAGCGATTATCAAAACTATCAATTTAGAAGTTTGGTCAAGAAAGCTTTTGAAGAGGAACAAGGGAAGATTTTTAATAATGTTCCATATGACTTTATTAAGAAGTATCGTTTAGTCGATAAAGAAACAGCTTTAAAGGACGTTCATTTTCCGCGTAGTGTCGAGGATGTACGCCAAGGTTTTAGACATTTAAAATACGAAGAGGCCTTAGTTTTTTCGATTAAGAACCAATTGATAAGAGAAGAAAATAAATCTTTAGCTAAAGTGAGAAAAGAACCAATCGATATTACTTTAACTAAGCCGTTTATCGAATCATTACCATACGAGTTAACTAAAGATCAATATCAGGCCGCTGACGAAATAATTAATGACATGAATCAATCAGCCTTGATGTATCGACTTCTTCAAGGAGATGTTGGAACTGGTAAGACAGTTGTTTCTTTTATTGCTCTGTACGCTAATTATCTAAGAGGAGACCAAGGAGCCTTGATGGCACCGACTGATGCTCTAGCAAGACAACACTACGAAAACGCAAACAAGTTATTTGCAAAACAAAAACTCAAGATTGCGTTGCTTTTAGGTTCGACCCCAGCCGAAGAAAAAAGAAGCATTATCTCTGATTTAAGCGATGGAATTATCGATATTATAATCGGCACGCATGCTTTGTTTTCTAAATCGACGCGTTATTCATCTTTAGGTTTAGTAATTATCGACGAGCAGCATCGATTTGGCGTGAACCAAAGAATGCTTTTAGCAAGTAAAGGTGATCACGCTGATTTATTAATGATGTCGGCGACACCGATTCCTCGAAGTCTTGCTCTTTCAATCTATGGCGATTTAGATGTTTCGACGCTCTCTTTATTTCCTTCGTCATCTCGCGTTATTAAAACATCAGTAGTGGAGTCTGACGATAAAGTAATCGATGAAACAATTGAATTGATGCTTAAAGAGAATCGTCAAATATATGTCGTTGCGCCTTTAATTGATTTGCGTGAAGATGAAAGATATTCAATCGATAAGTTAGCTGGGCACTATCTTTTAAAATATCCAGGCAAAGTCAGTGTTTTGCACGGAAAGATGAAACAAGAAGACAAAGAATTAGCGTTACAAAACTTTTATAGTAACAAGACCCCGATATTGGTTTCGACTCCTATTATCGAAGTTGGAATCGACGTCAAAAACGCTGGGGCGATGATTATTTATGACGCCAATAATTTTGGTCTTGCTTCATTACATCAACTTCGTGGTCGTATTGGTCGAGACGGAAGAAGTGGAACCTGTTTATTGATTTACGATAAAGACGACGAAGAAGTAGAAGAGAAATTAGATGTACTAGTTCAATCTAATGATGGTTTTTATATCGCTGAACAAGATTTAAAGATGAGAGGACCAGGAGAAATGATGGGATTAAAACAATCTGGTCTACCTAATTTTGCTTTTCTTAATATCGTCAACGATTACAAAATATTCGTCGTTGCTAGAGAAGACGCGAAGACGATTATGAACGAAAAAGAAGAAAAGAAATATAAATGGATTATTACTAAGTGTGCTAGAGAAATTGAAAAGGATGATTTCGTTAAAGCATAGAACTAAAATTGGCTCCAAAAATGAGACTTAAAGTATTAAGTCTTAAATGTTAGAATAACTAAGAGGTATTAACTATGTTAAAAATTATCGTCGATTGCATGGGTGGAGATAATGGCGCGAAAGTTATCGTCACTGCAATTAAGAATTTCCTCAAATCAAATAAAGAAGTCGAAGTAGCTGCAGTTGGTAAAAAAGAAGAACTAGCAGAACTAGAAAATATTTGTCGTATCATCGATGCTCGAGATGTTGTTCCGATGACCGCTGGAGCATTAGATGTTTTAAGAATGAAAGATTCATCGATGATGGTCGCTTTAAAAACGATGAGAGACGAACATTACGACGCGATTGTTTCTTGTGGATCCACTGGTGGTTTTTTAGCTAGTGCAACGATTACCTTAAAGATGATTCCAGGAATCAAAAGAGCAGCACTAGTAAGCGCTATCCCTTGCCAAGAAAAAGGTAAGTTTATGACATTGCTCGATTGCGGTGCAAATAATGAGAATACAGCAGAAGAATTAGTACAATTTGCTCTAATGGGTCGCCTATATGCTCAAGCAGTATTAAATAATAAAGATCCAAAAACATATCTATTAAGCAATGGAAGCGAAGACGAGAAAGGCTCTCCAGAAGTAAAAGAGGCAAACAAACTCCTCCGTGCGAGTAATTTCCCTAACTTCCAAGGAAATATCGAAGGTCGTGAAGCGGTTTTAGATCCAAATGTCGATGTCGTCGTTACTGGTGGTTTTGCTGGTAACTGTTATTTAAAAGGAATCGAAGGAACAGCTAAATTAATGGGTAATCTCATTAAATCAGCTTTTTCGATGAATCTATCGACTAAAATAGGTTATCTATTCGCGAAAAAAGGTGTTGCTTCAATCAAAGAAAATATGGACTATAAGGCTGTTGGCGGTGCGCTTTTATTAGGCATTAATGGCGCAGTAGTAAAAGCCCATGGTAATTCAGACGAGAAGAGTTTTTATTCAGCGATGATGCTCGCTAAGAAAATTGGTGAATCAAAAGCGGTGGAAAAGATTAAGGAAGGTGTTGAAAGTGGAAATATTAAATAATACTTTAGAATTATTAAAAAAGATTCATATCAAGCCAAAAGATATCACTTTATATGAACTTGCTTTAACCCACTCTTCTTTTAACGCTGACGCTAAGACCAAACACCAAGATTACGAAAGACTTGAATATATGGGTGATGCAGTGCTCGGATTTGTCACCGCCGATCTAATCTTCCAGATTCATCCTGAAATGGACCAAGGCTTAATGAGCAAGTTAAGAAGCTATTTAGTTCAATCTAAGGCGCTAGCTACATATGCTCGTAAAATTGATTTATCGAAATTTGTCATTACTGGACATTCGATCGATGCTTCAGCAATCGATAAATCCGATAAGATTCTCGAAGATGTTTTCGAAGCATTAATCGGGGCTATTTATTTAGACCAAGGAATCAAAAAGGTTTCGCTTTATATCAAAGGTTTTATTTATAACGACATCAAATTTGCTAAGGCCGACGAACTAACAGACTATAAAACTCGTCTTCAAGAAGAAATGCAAAGCGAACATCGCGATAGCGTTACTTATCGCCTTATAAGAGAAGAGGGTCCAGCTCACGAAAGAATATTTGTTTCTGAAGTCATGTTTAATGGCGAAGTTCTTGCGACTGGAAAAGGCAAGACGAAGAAGGCCTCAGAACAAGATGCAGCTAAAAACGCTCTAGATAAGAAAGCGACTAAATAATGGGTTTATTTAATTTTCTAAAAGAAAAATTCGCAAAAAGTAATCCTAAAAGCGAAAAATATGCTTCCGGAATGGAAAAATCTCGGAAGAATTTTGCTAGTAAATTAAATAAGCTATCATCTTCATATAAAACCGTTAATGCTCAATATTTTGAAGAACTAGAGCAGATACTAATCGAAGCAGACGTTGGAGTATCTTTTGCAATTAGAATCATCGAAGATGTATTGGAAGAATCAAAGAAAAGTGGAATTAATAATCCAGATTCGATCAATGAAATACTGGTCGATAAAATGTTCGTCGATTACGCTTCAAAAGGCGATATCACCAATGAAATTACATTTTATAAAGATCGACCAACAGTGTTACTAGTGGTCGGTGTGAACGGAGTAGGAAAAACTACGACGATTGCTAAACTCGCTAATCGATATTTAAAAAAGAATAAATCAGTTATGCTCATCGCTGGAGACACCTTCCGTGCTGGAGCAGTCGAACAATTAAATGAATGGTCTAAAAGGCTTAAAATAGACATCGTTACTGGCGGAGAAAACGCTGACCCGGCGTCCGTTGTTTACGATGGAATACTCAAAGCTAAGAAGGACAAAATTGATTTAGTTATCGTCGATACCGCTGGTCGATTACAAACAAAAGCTAATCTAATGGCGGAGCTAGGCAAAATTAAAAGAGTTATTTCAAAAGAAATAGAGGGAGCCCCTCAAGAAACATTTTTAATTATCGACGCGACCACTGGACAAAACGGTGTTTCACAAGCTAAAGCATTCAAAGAAGTAACAGATATCACTGGTATCGTCGTAACAAAAATGGACGGAACCTCTAAAGGTGGAATTATCCTTGCGATTAGAAACGAACTAGGAATCCCGGTGCGTTTTATTGGTTTAGGCGAGAAAATGGATGATTTAGAAGAGTTTGATTTAGACTCATACCTATACGGATTATGTGTTTTAGGAGAAAACGATGAATAACATTAAAGAAATTTTACGCGCTAATCGTTTGCTTGAAACTTATGGTGTTTTGCTAACCCCATCCCAAAAAGAAATCATGGAAGATTATTATGCTTATAATCTCTCTTTTGCCGAAATAGCTGAACAAAGAAAAATATCGCGTTCTGCAGTCGCAGACTCTTTAAAAAAGACACTCGAGAAGTTAGAGGAATTAGAGACTAATCTACATTTACTTATGGAAAAAGAAAAACTAGAAAAAAGTATCGTTGAGATTGAAAAAATTAATAAGGACGAAAAGATTAAAGCAATACTTAACGAGATGAAAAAGGAAGTATAAGATGGCATTTGAATCATTAAGCGATAAATTATCGAATATATTTAAGAAAATACGCGGTCAATCTCGTTTGACCGAAGCAAACATCGACGAGATGTTAAAAGAGGTGCGCATTGCCTTACTCGAAGCCGATGTTAATTTTAAGGTTGTTAAAGAGTTTACTTCTCATTTGAAAGAGAAGGCAATCGGTCAAGATGTATTACAAAAACTTAATCCAGGACAAACACTAGTAAAAATCGCTCACGATGAGTTGACTGAATTACTCGGTTCCACTGATAGTGAGCTACATTATCGTAAGGGCGAGCCAACAGTCATCATGATGGTCGGTCTACAAGGATCTGGAAAAACTACGACTACTGGTAAGCTTGCCTCTTTAATGAAGAACAAGTTACAAAAGAAAGTCTTGTTAGCAGCATGTGACGTTTATCGTCCAGCGGCTATCGACCAATTAAATCAACTTGCAAAGCAAATCGGTGTCGATATCGTCGATTTAGGCACAAAAATTGAACCAACAAAAATTGCCAAGACAGCATTAGAAAAAGCCAAAAAAGAGAACTATGATGTATTGATTATTGATACTGCAGGTCGCTTGCAAATCGATGAAAAAATGATGGATGAACTGAACGATATTTCTCATCTAGTCAATCCAGATGAAATATTGCTTCTCGTCGACGCGATGTCTGGACAAGACGCTGTTAACGTCGCTAATTCATTCAATGAAAAACTAAAACTAACGGGTATTGTATTGTCAAAACTTGATGGAGACGCTCGAGGTGGTGCTGCTTTATCGATTAAACATTTAACGGGTGTTCCGATTAAATTCGCCGGTGTTGGCGAGAAAATAAGCGATTTAGACATTTTTCATCCTGACCGAATGGCGGATCGAATTTTAGGAATGGGAGATGTTTTAACTCTCGTCGAAAAAGCTCAAGAAGAACTAAATGAAGACGAAATGAAACATTCCGTCGGCAAGATGATGGATGGCAAGTTTGATTTAATGGACATGTTAAAGCAAATGAAGCAAGTGCAGAAACTCGGTTCATTAGGCGGAATCATGAAACTGATTCCTGGAATGCCGAAACTAAGCGATGAACAACAAACTAGAGCAGAGCTCGAAATGAAAAACTTCGAAACAATTATTAATTCGATGACTGTAGAAGAAAGAAAGAGTCCTGAGATTCTTAAGTTCTCCCGCAAGCAAAGAATTTCAAGAGGTTCTGGTAAGTCGTTAGCGGATATTAATAAAGTTCTAAAAAAATATGAACAAACAAAAGAAATGATGAAGCAACTTCAACAGTATAAAAAAACTGGAAAGATGCCAGGTGGCGGATTTCCAGGTGGATTCCCAAAAATATAAAAAAGGATCGCAATGATCCTTTTATTTTTTAATAAACTTATGTCCTTTTTCGATTGCCTTAACTTCCCATTCTGGGTGTTTGACATCTTTATCAAGTTCTTCTAGTAAAGCTTTATCAACTTTAGTTAACTCTACTTTATTAAATAAATCTTTTCGATATTTTCTCGTTAATCTTAAACTTTCTTTTCTTCGCCACTTTTTAATTGCAAGATGATTACCGGAATATAGGATATCTGGTATTTTGTCTTTATTAAAATCGTATGGCTCAGCGTATTGTGGATATTCGAGTAAGAGATTTTCAAAACTTTCTTCGACGATTGAATCCTTTGATATTGCGCCATCGAGAAGACGAACAATCGAATCAGTGATTGCCATCGCTCCGATTTCACCACCGGTGAGAATGTAATCGCCAATCGAAACTAATTCATCGACATAATTATTGATTCTTTCATCAGTTCCTTCGTAATGTCCGCAGATAAGAATGATATCTTGTTTGGCATTAGCAAGTCCTCTAGCCATTTTCTGATCGTATGTTTTTCCTCTTGGAGAAAGAAGAATCGTTTTAGCGGTGGAGCCTTTTTTAGCGTCTTCTAAAGCATCGATAATTGGTTGACACTTCATGATAAGACCAGCACCTCCGCCGACTGGAGCACTATCTACTCTTCCATGTTTATCTTTAGTAAAAGATCGAATATCGATGATTTTGATTGTAACGATTTTACTAGCGATAGCGCGTTTAATAATGGAATTGGTTAGAATTCCAGTAAACATTTCTGGGAAAAGAGTAAGAATCTTGATCGTCATAACATTCCGCCGATTAATTTAATGGTAATAGTTTTATTCTTAATATCAACTTTTTCGATAAAGTGATCGATAAAAGGAACAAAGAAATCTCTTTGTCCTTCTCGAGAAACTCTTAAAGTGATTTGAGCAGGAAATTCTTCGACTTTAGAAACGACACCAAGAGTCTCGTTTTTAGAGTCGATGACTTTACAACCTTCTAGTTCAGAAAACAAGAAATAGCCTTTTGGTAAAATGGCCTTTTCTTTATCGATTTGAACGAGGCATCCTTTAAAAAGTTGGGCGTCTTCGCGATTAGTAATTTCTTTGAACTTAACAAAGTTAATATCGCCTTGAGTTCTAAAAGAAACAACCGTGAAGATTTTCCTTTGTTGTTCTTTATTAAGGAAGTAAACTTCCACGCCTGGTTTATATCTTTCTTTAGCAAAGTATGATGAAGAAAGAATCTTAACGGTTCCATCTAAACCATGAGAATCGAGAACGCGTCCAAGTGTTAAATATTCCATATAACAAAAAGAGGAGAACTACTCCTCTTTTTTTCCTTCCTCATCGAAAGATTCAAAATGAACATGAACGCGTTTGTTTTCGCTCTTGCCTCCGACCGATATTACTTCGCGGATTGCATTAGCGACGATTCCTTTACGTCCGATAAGTCGAGAAGTATCTTCTTTTTCAGCGACGATGAGAATCGTAATATCTTTTTCGCTTTCGCTTGGAAGTTCACGAATCATGATGGAGTCTTTATCTTCGACGATTGGATCGATGATAGCGTGAATAATCTTCTCGTAATTCATTATTTTTTGCTCTTTTCAGTCTTTTTGCCTTCGGCATGCTTCTGCATAAGGCCTTTACGACTCAACATCGCGCGGACTGTATCAGATGGGGTGGCGCCTTTGCTTAACCATTCGAGAGCTTTAGCTTCGTCGATAACGGCGTTCTCGACACCTTTAGAAGGATCGAAATATCCGATTTGCTCGATGAAACGTCCATCTCTTGAATAACGTGAATCAGCGGCGACGATACGATAGAATGGATCAGAATGTCTACCGGTTCTAGTTAATCTTAATTTTACTGCCATAATTTTTTCTCCTTTTGTGCGTATTTATATTATAAGAGGTAGAAACAAGTGTCAAGTATAAATACTTAACAGCATAAAAATTGTTTCATCATTTTTTTGCGATGTTATAATAAGTTCAGTTAGCAATTTACTAACTCCCCCATGTAATGATTTACGTGTATTGGCGGGAGTAGTGTATATTGCCCAGCCAAAACATATCATAATCATTACCTGTCAATAGTGTTTCGAAAGGATGGAAAGAATGAAAAACAAAACACTGACAGTTCTTTTACCGGCGGCGATGCTCATGGCATTAGCCGGTTGTGCCCTGCCTGTTGAATCATCGAGCGTTTCGCCTAGCGAATCTAGTAGTGAAATCTCGAGCTCAATTGTAGAAGAGTCTTCCACATCATCGAGTTCTGAACCGCAAGTTATTACTTCGGCAATTTCTGATATTCGAGGTTTGCAAGATGGGACTTCGATTACTATCAGGGGAGTTGTTGTCGTACATAACTATACCGGCCAAGTAACTCCTTACATTACTGGCTTTTGGATCGCAGATCAAACCGGTTCGATTTATATCTACGGAGAGACTGTTGCAAAAAGTGTTCAAGTTGGAAATGAAGTTACGTTAAAAGGAGCGATTGGCCACTACATCCCAACCAATGATCAAAGTGGTGCTACCGCAGTTAATTACAAAGGTATGCTTCAAGTCATCTCGCCAGAGGTCATTAGCAATGATGGAAGTACAACACACGACATTCCACAAGGCGCCATTCAAGAAACGACAGTTAAATCGATTGAAGAAATTCCGCTTCAAGAAGATATCACGGGTAATATTTACAAAGTAAAAGGTCGTTACCATGTCTATGACAATGGAGAGTTCACGAATTATACATTAGAAGATTTAAATCGAGTCGATTCTATTCTTGCCTATACTCAATCAAATGGTAAAGATTATACTTGGTCAAATGGCCTAGATGGTAAAACAATCGAAATGCTAGTTGTTGTTAGTATTGGTAAACCATCCGCTGCCGCTTGGAGAATGTGCCCGATTAAATCATTAGGGGAGATTAGTGTAACTGCGCAAGAAGAAGCAAATTATGGTGCTCAAAGAGCACTTAATGCTATTAGTGATTCTTATAATACCGACACTACAGTTAAAGTGTTAATCGCCGATCCTCTTCTAGAGGGTTTGACAGTATCATTCACTTCGACTTCAAATCAAATTACGATTTCTCAAGTTGATTTAGAAAACAACATTGTCATTTCGATTAGCGAAACAAAAGATGTTCAAATCACTGCGATTGCAAATTATAGTGGTGCTAGTGCTTCACTATCGAAGACTATCTCTTTAACCGCTAAGCCAACATTTAATTCGATAACTATTGCAGAAGCTAGAACAAAGGGCGATGGAGAAACCGTTACTCTTGAAGCTGTTGTGGCTAGAATTACATATGCTGGTAGCATGGTTAAACAAGGATTATTCCTAGTCGATTCTACCGGTTCAATGTTTGCCTATAACTCAGTTGCCACTAACGCTAATTTAGTTAATGTTCAAAATGGTAATAAAGTTGTCGTCACTGGAAAGTTGGTTCACTACATTAAAGATGCAACCAACGCTGCTAGTGAAGGATATAGTGGAGACTTTCAAATCACAGAAGTCACGGTCGATGATTTAGATACAAATATTTATTCAATTCCAACAGGTGGAATTATAAATAATTCAACTATTGAGAATATCGCCGCAACAACTCCACATACTAACATTACTGGCCTTGTCTATTCCGTTAGTGCTAAGGTTAGCAAATCAGCGGGGGCTTATGGAGCATACACATTATATGGACTTACCGATTCGACAAAGGGTGTCCCATTGTACTCTCAAAATAATGCCTCTGACTTTGATTGGCTATCGGAATATATTGGTAAAAATGTCGTGATAATTCTCGGCATTCAAAACCTAAACCTCAAGTCATCTGGTTCATGGTATAGAGGATGTCCGATTTCTGTAGTAAGTGTAATTGAATAACTTATAAATATAAGAACGTGGTTTGAAAATCACGTTCTTTTTCTTAAAACTTATTGGGTATTGTTTATCGATATGATAAAATACTACCGATTTAGTCAGGAGATTAATATGAAATTTTTGGAAAAAGTCTTTGGCTTGAAAAAGCATAACACGACTGTCAAAACCGAAATTATCGGTGGTCTTGTTACTTTTATAGCTATGTGCTACATCCTTCCAGTCAACGCCGGCATCTTGTCGAAGATGGGAATGGATTCTGCAGGAATCTTTGTGTCGACTGCAATCGTCGGATGCATCGTTACACTGATTATGGGTTTAGTTGCAAACTATCCTGTCGTTCTATCTGCTGGTATGGGCTTAAATGCTTATATCACTTATAGTGTTGCTCTAGGATTTGGCTTTAGTTGGCAAGAGGCAATGATTCTTCTTACCATCACTGGAATCTTGTTCTTCGTGCTCTCTTTAACACCTGTTCGTCGCATTATTATCGAAACTATTCCAAAGGATATCAAACTTATTATTTCTGCTGGATTAGGAGCGTTTATTTGTTTCGTTGGTCTTAAGAATGCTGGGATTATTGTTACGGCGGCCACTATTGGACCTAATGAAACAATTATTCCTGGAACTTTGGTTCAATTAGGAAACCTCTATCAACCAGCGGTTCTCATCGCTTTATTAGGTATCGTCTTAGCGTTTGGATTGATGTTCGCTAAGAAATCAATGATTTCTAAAATGGCAATTCCGATAGCGATTTTATTTACCGCTATTGTCGGTACTGTTACTTATATCATTATGGCCAACACTGGCGCTAATGCGGATTTAATGGAGGGATTACCAAAGGCTCCATGGATGGATGATACAATTAGCGGAATGTGGGGAGGCCAAGGATTACAAAATGTTATTTTCTTTGGATACGTTGGTAATGACGTACCAACAAAACCTTTTGGTGACATGCTTCTAGATGTATTAGCAAATCCAGGATCATACGTCGCGATTTTCTCAATGATTTTCGTTAACTTATTCGATACGACATCGACGCTTCTTGCCATAGGCAAAGATACAGGAATTATCGATAAAGAAGGAAAAATGCAAAATTATAATAAAGCAGTTCTTGCTGATGCAACTGGTGCATTGATTTGTGCTCCTTTAGGAACTTCGACTGTCACTTCATTTGCTGAATCTGGTGTCGGCGTTTCTCTTGGTGCTAAAACTGGTTTAGCCGCTGTGACTGCTGCTGGAATGTTCTTACTATCTGCATTTATTTATCCAGTATTCTCAATCTTTACTTATGGTTGCGTTACTGCTCCAGCGTTAGTAGCTGTTGGTGCAATGATCTTTATCGGCAACTTCAAAGATATTAACTTCAATGATAAGATTGCAGCATTTACAGGATTCTTAACCGTTATTATGATTCTTCTTACTTACTCAATCTCCTACGGATTAGGAATTGGCTTAATCGCTTACTGCGTGATGATGCTCTTTGCAAGAAGAGGTAAAGAAGTATCGCCGGTAACATACGTTATAACAGGACTATTCTTCATAGCGTTTGCCGCAAACGAAATAATTAAATTTATCAAATAAGAAAAGCGCCTCTTAATAGAGGCCTTTCTTTTAAATAGTATTTGCATTAGCTATTACCCTTTGGTAATATAATTAAGCACTTTTTAGTGCTACGGATGGTCCGCTGACGAATCACTATCGATCATGAACATCAAGAGACAATACATGTTAATGGAGGCGTAAATTATGAACAACAATTTAGTCAAAGAAGTTAGTGCGTCCCAAGTGCGTTCTGATGTTCCTGAGTTTTCATCTGGTGATGAAGTAAAAGTCTCAGTTAGAATCATCGAAAACAAAAAAGAGCGTATCCAAATTTTCCAAGGCGTCGTCATGCAAAGAAGAGGCGCTGGAGTAAGCGAGACATTCACTGTTAGAAAGATTTCTAATGGCGTCGGAGTGGAAAGAACTTTCCCAGTCCATTCACCAGTCATCGCAAGCATTGAAATCCTCAAAAAGGGTAAAGTGCGTAGAAATAAGATTTGGTACCTCAGAGGCCGCTCTGGTAAATCTGCACGTATTAAAGAAATCCTTAAGTAAAAGATTTCACAATTAGTGATAAGAACCCACATATGTGAGTTCTTTTTTATTAAAAAGTGTAATATTTTTTTGTGTTATTCTACTTTTTACTTATAATAAGTAGAAGAAAGAAAATATGGAAAATATCACTCAACCAGTTCAAAAGGAAAGCAAACTAAGTAAATTAATATACGCTCTTATCTATATTGTTTTAATCATAGGCATTTGCATAACTAGCGGACTCTTATTTCATAAATACTATTTCACAACCTTTTATATCGATGGACAATCGATGTATCCAACCCTCAATCGAAGCGGCACCGAAACAGCAGATGCTCCACGCAAAGATTTTGGCATCGTCGATACTCATCCTAATACAATAAATGCGATTAAACGCTTTGATATCATAACGACATATTATAAAGACGATTACGACCAATACGGGGAACTATTAAGCGGCGCTAATCACGAGCAAAAAATCAAACGTGTCATCGGCTTGCCAGGAGACACAATTCAGACATTAGCAAGAAGTATTTATATCGACGGAACAGAACTCGAAATACCATATATTCCTGGATCAGGGACATTGAGCCTTAGCGGCCCGACTGTATTAGCAGAAGACCAATACTTTGTTATCGGAGATAACTGGGGTCGTTCTTTGGACTCCACCAAGACTAGTGTTGGGCCAATTCAAAAGAGCATGATTGTCGGAGTTCTCATCGCTATTGAAGGAACATGTATCCTTCATAAAGAAGCAATCGATATTTACGCTGACGACTTCAGTTATTCGTGGCCGACTTTTTATAAGCAATAGGAGCATTATGGAGAAGAATATTCATTGGTTCCCTGGTCACATGAAAAAAGCCCTTAATGAAATCGAAGAGAAAGTAAAACTCATCGATGTTGTTATCGAGATTTTAGATGCAAGAGCGCCACTAGCGAGCATGAATCCTTTTCTTGAGAATCGAATTGCTAATAAGCCACATTTAATCGTCATCAGCAAATCTGATTTAGCAGATCCTTTAGAGAATGAAAAATGGTTATCTTACTTTAAAAGTAAAGGATACGCAGTAATCATCGGAGATTTAAAAGACCGCAACATCATCCGTGTGATTTCAAAAGAACTAGTTACTTTATCGATCGCTAAAAGAGAAAAAGAAGCAAGAAGGGGAATGAAACCACAGGCAATCAAATCGATGATTGTTGGAATTCCTAACGTCGGCAAATCCACTCTTATTAATAAAATTGCTAAAAGACCTTCGGCAGGAGTAGAAAATCGTCCAGGGTTTACAAGAGCCGAACAATGGATAAAAGTCGATAAAGACTTTATGCTCCTGGATACTCCAGGTGTTTTGCCAATGAATTACGATTCGCAAGAAGAAGCTGCTAAATTAGCGCTTATCGGTTCGATTAGAGAAGACATCCTACCATACGATATTCTCGTCACTAACTTATTAAAGTTCTTAAGACAATATTATCCGAATTCTTTGAAAGAAAGATTTGGCGTTAATGAAATTAAAGATGACGATACAGTCATTAATGATATCTGTATCAAACGCGGTCTACTAAGTAGTGGTAAATTAGATTTTCAAAGAGGTCGAGTACTACTTATTAAAGAATTTAAAGATGGGCTTCTTGGAAGAATGTCCTTAGAGCGTTTATAATGCCACTTAATTACGAAAAGAAATACTACAGCAGAGAAGTGAAGATTATCGTCGGATGTGACGAAGCTGGCCGTGGACCATTGCTTGGACCAGTCGTCGCTGCCGCGGTAATTTTACCTCGTGGTTTTTTCGATGAATCGATTAACGATTCAAAAAAGCTAACGAAGAAAAAAAGAGAACTTGCTTACGAGATCATTGTTAAAAACGCTATCGACTATGGAGTGGGCATTGTCGAGGCGGATGAAATCGATAAAATCAATATTTATGAGGCGGCAAGACTAGCGATGATAAAAGCCATTAGAAGCCTCAAACATCCATTCGACATGATTCTCACCGACGCGATGCCTTTAGCCTCTCTACACATGCCTTACGACGCGATTATCAAAGGTGACGCTAAGGTGGAGTGTATCGCTGCTGCATCAATCATCGCAAAAGTGACTAGAGATAGAATGATGGAAGAACTCGATAGTAAGTATCCTAACTATGGAATTAAGAAGCATAAGGGATATGGCACCAAGGCTCATATCGAGGCGCTAAATAAATATGGACCGATTCCTCATGTCCATCGGAAAACATTTCATCCTGTCTCAGATTTTTTTATCGAAAAAACGAAGTTATTTTAGCAGAACTTAACAAACCTCCTAGTAAGTAAGGGAGGTTCTTTTAATGCTAACACCACGCAATGTACTAATCTTTTTGTCGACCAAGTATAAAGGAGACTGGGATCTTATTTATAAAGCTATCTCGAGCAAAGAAAAGTTACTCGAAGAAGAGGTAAATCAAGTCGTAAATAATATGAAATGTTATGCGACTACTTTAATTGATGAAGACTACCCAGAGATATTGAAAAGATACCACAGACCGCCATTCGTAATTTTCTATTATGGTGATTTATCTCTAATTAGAGATTCGAAAAATATTTTAGCGGTGGTTGGTTCTAGAAAAAGCACCAGTTATGGCGAAAAGGCGACTCGACATTTTGTTTCTAGCCTAGCAAAAGAAAACATAATCATTTCTGGTCTAGCACTTGGAATCGATTCTATTGCCCACAACGAGACAATCAAAAACAATGGCAAAACGATTGCGGTTTTAGGTAGCGGAATTGATTATTGTTATCCAAGAAGTAATGTTTTACTCTACGAAAAAATTAAAAATGAGCATCTTTTATTGTCGGAATATCCAAATGAGGTCCCGCCATCAAGCGAGCATTTTCCTTTTAGGAATAGATTGATTTCTGGATTAGCTTGGGGCGTTTTTGTTCCCGAGGCTTATGAAAAGTCTGGAACATCGATAACGGTAGGCCACGCGGTATACCAAGGTAAAGAGGTTATGTGCCTTCCACATGAATACAATAAAAAGAGTTATAACAACCGTTTGATTAAAGAAGGAGCGGTTCTAGTTGAGGGTCCAGAACAGGTCATTGAGCAGTGTCCAAATCACCTCTAAAAATTTTCATATCCTATTTATTAAGGATATAAGGGAATAAGCGTTTGACTTTGAAAGCGCTGGTGCCTATAGTATCCTACGGTATTCAAGAGGAAAAACTGTGAAATTAATCATCGTCGAATCGCCGACTAAGTGCGATACAATTAAAAGATATCTCGGACAAGACTATCAAGTTATGGCCTCCAAAGGTCATATTAGAGACCTAGCCACAAGTGGCAAAGGTGGTTTAGGTGTAGACATCGATAACGGCTTTAAGGCTACTTATGTCGTTAACAAAAAACAAATGCCAACTGTAAGAGAACTTCAAAAGGCAGTAAAAGAAGCTGATGAAGTCATTCTTGCAACCGACCCAGATAGAGAAGGTGAAGCTATTGCTTGGCATCTTGCTCAAGTCTTGAAACTCGATACTGAAAAGACAAAAAGACTAGAATTCCACGAAATTACTCGTGATTCAATCATCGGCGCTATCGAGACGCCAAGAAACATCGATTTGAATCTAGTCGAATCTCAAGAAACAAGAAGAATTGTCGACCGTATTATTGGCTTTAAACTTTCTTCCTTGCTCTTCAAAAAGATGAAATCTCGTTCTGCTGGAAGAGTTCAATCAGCCACTTTGAAGATCATCGCTGATCACGATAGCGAAATTAAAGCTTTCGTTCCAGAAGAATATTGGAAGATTACGACTGTTGCCAAAATCGATGACAAAGAGATACCAATTGATATCAAATCGATTAATGGTAAGGATGCCAAGGTTACTAATGGTGTCGATGCGCAAAAAGTTATCGATCAAATACCAGCTAAAGTAAAGGTTATTAAGGTCAAAAAAGAAGTGAAGAGTCGCGAATCTAAAGAACCATTCATTACGTCAACTTTGCAACAAGCGGCCTATAATAAATTTAAGTACAAGACTAGCAAAACTCAACTTATTGCCCAGAAGTTATACGAGGGTATTAGTTTAAAAGATGAACATGTCGGTCTTATCACTTATATGAGAACGGACTCGACGAGACTTTCTGCAACATTCATTCAAAGAGCCAAGAGTTATATCATCGAAACTTTCGGCGAAGAATATATCGGAAGAGTAAAAGGCGGAAAAGATAAAGACAACGAGTTATCGCAAGATGCTCATGAAGCGATTAGACCTACTGGTAATCACCGCACTCCTCAGTCTCTTCGTCCATATCTATCAAATGATGAATATAACATCTACAAATTGATATATGATCGCGCTGTTGCATCGTTGATGGCGCCTAAAAAAGAAGAGGTCACAAATGTGACTCTTGAAGGAAATGGTCTAACATTCAATTTACAAGGAACACGCACTGTTTTCGAAGGCTATGAAGCTCTTTATCGCGATGATGAAGATAACTCAACTGATAAGAATTTACCAGTAATCGAAGAAGGCAATGTGTTTGATATCGTTAAGAAGAGTAAAGAACAAGCGTTCACTCAGCCACCTGCACATTACTCAGAAGCAAAAATTGTTAAGATTATGGAAGATGTCGGAATTGGACGTCCTTCAACCTATGCTTCTACGATTGCGATTTTACAAAAAAGAAAATATGTTTCAGATACCAATGGTATCTTGATAACAACAGAACAAGGTTGGAAGACTGCTCACGTCCTTGATAAATATTTCCCAGATGTAGTAAATGCTGAATATACTGCATCGATGGAAGAAAAGTTAGACAATATCGTCGATGGTTCGGAATCAAGAATTGCTATTCTTAATGATTTCTATCATCCATTTATGACTGAAGTCGAGAAAGCGAATGAAATTATGTATAAAGATAAAGCTGAACCAACTGGTGAAATGTGCCCAGTATGTGGTAAACCACTAGTGTATAAAGAAGGACAAAACGGTAAATTTATCGGTTGTTCAAATTACCCAGAATGTAAATATGTTAAAAAGGAACCAAAAAAACCTGCCGTTCCAACTGGTGAAATGTGCCCAGTATGTGGTAAACCACTAGTCGAAAGACAAGATAGAAGAGGCAAAAAATTTGTTGGTTGCAGTGGTTATCCTGCTTGTCATTACATCAAACCAGAGCACACCGAAGAAGAAAAGAAATGCCCAAAATGCGGTGGATTACTCGTCAAAAAGAAAGGCAAGTACGGCTATTTCTTAGGGTGTAGTAATTATCCAAGTTGTAATTACATGGAAAAGATATTAAAGAAGGGGAATTAAATCCCCTTTTCTTTATTTCCCCGCTATAATTAAAACAAGATGAATAGACCCTTAAGAGAATTTTTAGACTATTTAAAACTAGAGCGTAATTACTCTATTAAAACATGTTCTTCTTACCAATCGGACATCGAGAAATTTCATCTTTTCATTGCCAATGAAGGTGTTTTGATGGATGACGTCGATAGCGTTATTATCCGTAATTTTCTTACAGAAGAACTAAATAATGGTATCTCAAAGAGAAGCTGCAAAAGGCGTCTTTGCGCATTGAAACACTATTACACATATTTGAGCAAGAAGAATTACGTTAAAGACAATCCGTTTTTATACATAAACTCCCCTAAAACAGATAAGAAGTTTCCTCAAGTTCTCTATCAACACCAAGTTGAAGAAATCCTTTTAGCGAATTCCAAAAGAACGGATGAAATAATGCCTAGAGATCAAGCGATTCTCGAATTGCTTTATTATACCGGAATGCGTGCTAGTGAATTGGTCTCTTTAAACTTGCAAGATCTCGATTACAATCGTCGTATCGTTAGAGTATTTGGGAAAGGACGAAAAGAAAGACTAATTCCATTTACTGAAAACTGTCGTTTAACTGTATTGAAATATATCAAGGAATTAAGACCTAAATTATCCGCTAAAAGCACAGAACCAACCAATGCTTTGTTTTTAAATTTTGATGGCGAGAGATTAACTACTAGAGGTCTAGAGTTTATTTTAGATATGGTCGAACAAAAAACAGGAGAATTTATCGGTTTACACCCACATATTTTAAGACACAGTTTTGCAACTCATTTGCTCGAGCATGGCGCCGACCTTGTCGTCATTCAAGAATTGCTAGGTCATGCATCACTAAACGCCACCCAAATTTATACCCATGTAACCGAAGAAGCGATGCAAGCATCATATCGTTCAGCCCATCCTAGAGCGCATAAAAAGTAGACTTAGAAACCCTTGATTTATCAAATTGTTTTTGGCGTATTTATATTATTGTGATACAATAAACCCGCTCTACAGACGTAGAGACTACACACACTGCGGATTCGACCTCCACGGTCTTACCTAAAATTGGTAAGGGAGCGTCGTTAGAAACAGTGGAGGATACAACTAATGAAGGAGGTCACACATGAGTGACGAAAAAATTGAAGTAGCCGCAAAGGAAGCTACTGTCGAAGCTAACCCAATGGAAGCTTTGATGCACGATCCAAATGCACCGATTATGACGATGAAAAAACTTCTCGAAGCCGGTGCCCATTTTGGTCATCCAACCAAAAAATGGAATCCAAAGATGAAGAAATATATCTTTGGTGCTAGAAATGGTGTTTACATTATCGATTTAAAGAAAACAGTCGAATGCGTTAACACTGCTTACTTAGCAATGAAAGATATCGTCGACAAAGGTGGAAAGATTCTATTTGTCGGCACTAAGAAACAATGTGTTGAGGCCGTTGAAGCTGAGGCACTACGTTCTGGTTCTTTCTACATTACACACCGTTGGTTAGGCGGAACATTAACTAACTTTAAAACCATTCAATCAAGAATCAGATTCCTAAAGGAACTCGAAAGAAAAGATGAAAGTGGCGAACTCGATCTAATCAACAAAAAAGAAGCTTCACTTTTAAGAAAAGAGAAGGAAAAGTTGAATAGAAACTTAGTCGGAATTAAAGAAATGCGCAAGATTCCAAACGCAATCTTTGTTGTCGATCCACACAATGAACACATCGCTGTTCTCGAAGCTAAGAAACTTGGCATCCCAGTGTTTGGTATTGTCGATACAAATTCCAACCCTGAAGAAGTCGATTTCCCAATCCCAGCTAATGATGATGCAATTCGTTCAGTTGCTTTAATCTTAGCCGTTATCGCTGACTCAATCGTTGAAAGTAAAGGCGGTACACCAGTTGTTGCCTATACAAAAGACGAAGGTGAAGAAGTGACGATGAAAGATGCTATCCGTTTAGCCGACAAAGAGAATGCTGAAAAGCTTGCTCGTATTCGCGCTGAAAGAAAAGCAAGACAAGAACGTTTCGAAAAAGAACAAAACGAAAGAGCTAAAGCACGTGCCGAAAGACAAGCTGCTTACGAAGCTAAAGATAAAAAGGAAGAGTAAATATGGCAACCGCAAATCTTATCGAATTAATTAAAATTTTACGTGAGACGACCGGTGCTGGAATGATGGACTGCAAGAAAGCTCTCGAAGAGAATGGTCTCAATCTTGAAAAAGCCGCTGACTATTTAAGAGAGAAAGGAATCGCTAAAGCTGCCAAAAAGGCTGAGCGAATTGCTGCCGAAGGTTTGACCAATGTTAAAACATGCAAGTCTTGTGGCAAAACTGTAGTTTATGAAGTTAACTGTGAAACTGACTTTGTCGGTCGTGGTGACAATTTCCGTCATCTAGTCGAAGAAGTCGGAGACATCTTGTTAGACAAGGCTCCAGCAAACATCGAACACGCAAAAGAAATTACAAACAAACTATTCACAGACGCAACAGTTAAGATTGGTGAAAAACTTGATCTTAGACGTTTCGAATTCGTGAGTAAAAAAGCTGGTCAATCCGTTGGTACATATATTCATATGGGTGGAAAGATTTCTGTCGCTGTGCTTCTAGATAAAGAGAATCACGAACTAGCAGAATCAATCGCGATGCATATCGCCGCTAATAATCCACTTTACATTACCAAGGATGCAATCCCAAGCGATGTAAGAGAAAAAGAAACTGCTATCCAAATCGAGACGATGAAAAACGATCCTAAATTCGCTGGTAAGCCAGTCGAAATGCTCGAGAAAATCGTTGCAGGAAAAGTTAATAAAGTCTTATTTGAATCAGTTTTAAGTGAACAAGCCTACTTGTTAGACGACACGAAAACCGTTGGACAGATTCTTCTTGAAAACAGCGTTAAAGTTCTAAAACTCGTGCGTTTCCAAGTTGGAGAAGGAATTGAAAAAAGACATGATGACTTCGCTAGCGAAGTTATGAGTCAAGTGAAATAAAGGAACACTTTTAGTGTTTCTTTTTTTAAAGTAAGGGGGATTTAGATAAAGTGTATAAACGAATACTACTAAAACTAAGTGGCGAGGCTCTAGCCGATAAGGAGCATTGCCAGACTTTGAATTGCGAGAAACTTAATCTAATCGCAAATGAAATCAAAAACCTCCACAAAATGAACGTTGAAATTGGAGTCGTCATTGGTGCTGGCAATATTTGGAGAGGCAAGTTTGCTGATTCAATTGGAATTGGACACGCCGAAGCGGATTATATGGGCATGATCGGAACCATTATCAATAGCGTCGCCCTAGCAAGTGCTTTGAAAAAGCAAGGTGTCAAAGCCGAAGTAATGAGCGCGTTAATGGTTGACCCGATGACCATCGAATACGACGCTAAAAAAGCAATCGAAAAAATGAAATCTGGAGTCGTCATGGTTTTCGGTGGTGGAACAGGCAAGCCATTCTTCACAACCGACACAGCAGCGACGATGAGAGCGATTGAGATTAACGCTAACGTTATCTTGATGGGTAAGTTTGGAGTCGATGGTGTATTTTCAGATGATCCAAGAACTAATCCAAACGCGCATTTAATTAAGGAGATTACTTTCCAAGAGATTATAGATAAAAAACTAGAAGTAATGGATATGTCAGCGGTCGAACTTATCAAAGATAAAGATATCGATATTCGCGTCTTCAATATGAACAATCCTAACAACATTAAACAGGTTGTTTTAGGAGAGAACATCGGTACTACAGTTAGGAAAGGAAAATAATATGAACGAATTAACACAAGAAGCAAAATTTGGAATGGAGAAAGCAATTGAAAACTACCGTTCCAGTCTTAACACCCTTAGGACAGGTCGTGCCAATCCATCAATTCTCGATGGAGTGATGGTGGATTATTATGGTTCTCCAATTCCGCTTAATCAGATTTCCGCGATTTCTGTTCCAGAAGCAAGACAAATACTAATTAAGCCATATGATCGAAATGATATTCGTTCGATTTTAGCGGCTTTGTCGTCTGCTAACATTGGTTTAAACCCAGTTAACGATGAGACCGTTATTAGAATAATGGTTCCTCCTCTAACCGAAGATCGTCGTCGTGAAATCGTAAGACAAGCTAAGAAGTATACTGAAGAATGCAAAATCGCTATTAGAAACATTCGTCGTGACTTCATTGATTTAGCAAGAGCGGACGAAGAAATGAGCGAAGATTCAGTGAAAAGAATCGAAAAAGAAATTCAAGATGTCACCGATGCTTCAAATAAAACAATCGATGATATAATGAGTCGAAAAGAAGTCGAAATAATGACAATTTAAGGCGGTATTAAATACTGCCTTTTCTTTTAGAAAACTCCCTATTTTTACTATGCTTACCTAGCGCGAGTGTGTATACTTATACGTAGGAGTTTAAGTACCAAATGCATAGCGAGATTAAACATATCGCATTCATCATGGATGGAAACGGCCGCTGGGCAAAAGCCAGAAATCTTCCACGTTCTCTTGGTCATAAAGCAGGATGTGAAAGAGTCGAAGAAATCTATCAAGAATGCATCGATCAAGGTATTGAAGCAATGTCTTTATATGCTTTCAGCACCGAAAACTGGAAAAGACCAAAAAGTGAGATAGATCAACTATTCAAGTATCTCAACCAATTTTTTAAGCGCGAAATTAATCGCATGATTAATAAAGGTGTTCGCATCATCGTTTCAGGCGATATTACAAAACTTCCTTTGTCGACTCAGAGAGTTGTTAAAAATTCAGTGGAATTAACAAAAAATGGTAAGAAGTTTACCTTCAATATTTGTCTTAACTACGGCGGCAAGGCCGAGATATTAAAAGCTACAAAAGAAATAGCGGAAGACTACAAAAAAGGTTTGATTATCGCTGATGAAATAGATGAAAAACTTTTTGAATCGCATTTATATACAAAAGATCTTCCACCTGTAGATTTAATGATAAGAACTAGTGGAGAAATGAGAACTAGTAATTATTTACCGTGGCAAATTGCATATGCGGAAATGATGTTTCCATTAGTGCCATGGCCAGATTTCACAAAAGAAGAATTCCGAAAGTGTCTTGAAGATTTTAAAAATAGAGATCGAAGATATGGAGGTATTAAAGATGAGAAATAACAAAAACGAAATCAAACCAAATGTTATCACCCACGAACAACAAACGTCGATGTGGGTAAGAACATTGTCCGCAGTAATCGCGATTGCAATTGTGCTGCCGACAATCTTTCTTGGCGGTTGGTTCTACTTCGCATTGTCTTTTGCCCTTATTGGATTAAGTTCGTGGGAATTGGTTCACTGTGCGAAGAAAAAATATAATCCGCTTCTTTATATCTTAACTTTTTTACTTATTGCCGTGCTTACATATACTCCGTTCATGAGAAACATTTTTACCGAGTATCATGGAGATTGGAATCTATACTCTAATTTCGATTCACTTTACATTTCCGTCTTCGTCGTCGTCATTGGAGTTATTTTGACCTTCTCATTGGTATTAATCGATAAGAACTTTGAAGTAAGAGATGCTGCATATATTGTTTCTTTTGGACTCGTGATTGGTCTAGGGATTCAAAGCTTGTTATTTATCCGTTACTACCCTTTAAACGAGTTTTATGGTGCCGGGAACGCTGTTCAAGATTCGACATTTAATTATTTCGAATCGACCGCTTTGTTCTTCTTTGTCGTCGTTGGGTCATTGCTATGCGATACAGGAGCATATTTTACCGGTGTTTTGTTTGGTCGTAACAAGATTAACGAAAGAATATCTCCGAAGAAAACTTGGGAAGGTTTTGTCGGTGGTGCGATTCTTTCTTTTGTGTTCACACAAGCCTTTGCGTTTATCATGGCCGCAAATGGACATCCAATTATAAGTAGTCTCGACTTAAATCACTGGTACTTTATCGTTATACTAGGAATTGTTATTGCTTTTGTTTCACAACTAGGGGATTTTATCTTCAGCTCAGTTAAGAGATATTACGGGGTTAAAGATTTTGGCTTTATAATGCCAGGACATGGTGGAATATTAGACCGCATTGATTCTGTTATATTCGCGGTTATATCTTCATCTGCGCTGATTATATTGTTTAATTTTGCCATCAAAGGAGATTGGAGCAAGATATTCTTATAATGACAAAGATTTGTTTACTCGGAGCATCTGGGAGTATTGGAAGACAAACTCTCGAAGTCATGAAAGAACAAGGAGATTTCAAACTTGTTTCTTTTAGTGTTGGGCACAACACCGAGATAATCGAACAAATAATTAAAGAACATCCAGAAGTCGAATCGCTTTACCTTATAGACAGTAAAATTAAAGATAAACTATGTTTAAAATATAAGAACATCATTATGTTTTCTGGAGAAAATGGTTTAAAAGAGATGGTTGAGAAAACCACTGCCGATATGGTCGTTAATGCTCTTGTTGGCTTCTGTGGATTGATTCCTTCGATCGCTGCCTTGAATCGAAATTTAGATTTAGCTTTAGCAAATAAAGAATCACTAGTAGTTGGTGGTGAATTGATTTCTAAACTTCTCAAAGAGGGACATGGCCGTATCTATCCAATCGATTCAGAACATTCCGCGCTTCTTAAATGTTTACTTGTCGATGATCGAAATGTAAAAGAATTGATTCTCACCGCAAGCGGAGGTGCATTTAGAAATCTCAAAAGAGAAGAATTGAATAATCTAACAAAAGAAGATGCTTTAAAGCATCCAACCTGGAAAATGGGCTCAAAGATTACTATTGATTCGGCGACGATGGTTAATAAATGCTTTGAAATAATTGAAGCACACTATTTATTCGATTATCCATTTTCTAAAATCAAAGTTATTCTTCACGATGAGTCCAACGTTCACTCAATGGTTTTATATAAGAATGGATTTTATCGCGCTGAGGTGAATAACCCTGACATGAAGAACCCAATTGCTTTTGCGCTTAGCCATAATCTTGCTTATTTTGAAACATGCGTTTCCAAGGATTATCATCTTTTTGGTGACTATCATTTTCATGAATTTAATCTTTCGAGGTTTCCAATCGTCAAATGGGCCGAAAAAGTAATTGATGAAAAGGGTATTTATGGTGCGGTTTTAAACGCTTCTAATGAAATTGCCGTTCAAGCCTTTTTAAATGATGAAATCAAGTTTTTGCGAATCGAAGATATTATTAACAAATGTATGGAAGAAACGATTAACATCGTTAATCCTACTTTAAAACAAATTATCGATATCGATGAGTTAACAAGAGCAAAAGCAAGAGTATTAGTAGAAAAATGGAGAAAAGAATAAATGGAAATCTTACAAAACATATTTAGCATCATCTTGTTCATTTTGAGCCTTTCGGTCCTAGTGATGATCCACGAACTAGGCCATTTTGGCGCCGCAAAAGTATTTAAAGTTTATTGTTCTGACTTTTCGATTGGTTTTGGAAAAGCCTTGGTACACAAAAAAAGAAAAGACGGAGAAACATATTTCTCGTTAAGAATCGTCCCTTTTGGCGGTTTTGTGGCGATGGCAGAAGATGAGGGCGAAACACCCGAAGGCGTTAAAGTTCCAAAAGAGCGTTCGATTAACGGCGTTAGAAAATGGAAAGCCGCAATCATCATGGTTTCTGGCGTTGTCATGAACGTTGTTCTAGCAATTCTTCTTCTTTACATCTCTAGCCAATGTTTCCCAATAGATCAATTGTATATCGATTCTTATAACGTTGCTTCGAATAGTCCTGCGGAAATTGCCGGTGTTAAACCTTACAACTACGACACAAAAGAAGGCGATGTCGCCGTTATGACTTATTATTACTACGATGAAAATGGTTTCATTAGCGATAGTGCAACTTTAACTCAAGATGAATTAAACGCGATTGCTAGTAGTGCAAAAAGCGTCGATTTAGTATTTACTACCGATGCGGTTGTTACCTTAAATGACGACACGACTATCAGTGCTTATGTCGTAATGGACACTTCCAAAGTAACTTTGGCCGATTTGAACATTAAAACATCGATGCTTACTTTTAGACATAAAGAAATCGTCGAAGGTAAAGATAAGTATATAAATAACATCGCCGTTGATGGTATTAAATCAGTTTCGATAAACGCTAAATTCAAACATCTTGAAAACGACACTTGGGTCGACTCGACTGTTAATCCAATAGTAATCAATAAAGTGACAATTCAAGGAAGCGATACCCCTGTATTAGAAGAAATTGGGTTATCATTCTTCAATCATCAACATTGGGCTAGTTTCCAAGAAGCATGGAGCCTTACATTTAATAAGTTTGGCACAGGAGCATCCGCTATTTTTAGAGCCCTTGGAGATTTGTTTACTGGTAAAGGATGGGATGGAGTCGGCGGAATTATTTCCATCTATTCTTCGACCACGATGACTTTAAATACGATGGGTTTTGGATATTACTTATATTATTGGGGAGTTATTTCGATTAACTTAGCGATTGTTAATTTATTACCTTTCCCTGGACTAGATGGCTGGCAATTGCTAGTGATAGCAATAGAAGGTATATCTCGTAAGAAAATACCTGATAAAGTTAAGAACATTGTTTCTTATATTGGCCTAGGATTATTGTTCGCCTTAATGGCTCTGCTGATTGTAAAAGATATATTCTTTCCAATCGTTTAATTGTTAAAAGGAGAAAAAAGATGGATGAAAAAATGCAAAGATTTCTAAAATCCATCGGCATCGATAATGTCGATGCTTTTGACATGAGTTTTGATCTTTGCGCTCGCAATACCTTTAACCGCGAACAAATCGATATGGTAATCGTCAAGACTTTGCCATGGGATTATTATCAACTTCGTCAATTCATGGATGGACTACAAAGCATTGATTATAAATACACGATTGCTTTCTCTTATATTAAACGCCCGACATATCACGATGTTTTAAAGTTATTTGATGATTGGTATCAAACGCTTTATCGCGTTCCTAATCCTTTAGCGATTAGTGGCGAAGATGAAAAAATCATTATCGAATACGAAGATGAATCACAAAAAACCAAAATGAAGAATACGATTATCGATTTTAAAGATTTCCTCGGTTATATTTTTTATGATTTTGATGTCGAAGAAAACGTTAAGCAAAAAGAGGAAGAAATCGGTTTTTCAAAAAAAGAAATAAAGGCAATTACTAAAGAGGCGAAAGCAATCGCGGTCGAAGCCATTGAAAGTCAAGATAATACACAACTTGAAATTAACGACTCGAAAGATGCTGAACAAATAATCGAAGATAATAAGAATAATAATGAACTCCAATCTCAAGTCGAAGATGCACTTTTAAAAGAGATGAAAAAGAACGCTCAAAGAATGAAAAAGGAGCGAGAGAGTGCGCGAATTAATAAAAAGGGTAACTATAGTCCAATCGAATTAATCGACGCAATAGATACGAATTCTGGAAACGTTGATTTCGATGGTTTTATATTTTCTAGTGAAGCCTCGACATATGGCGATCGAACAAGACTGACATTAGGTGTCAACGACAAAAACGGCGGTGCTATTTACGTCAGCATGTACGGCACGCAATCAACTCTAACAAAAGAGAAGCTTTCTCAACTAGTAAAGGGCGCTAAAGTCCGCGTTAGAGGATGTGCGTATTTAGACGATTTTGCTAAACAACTAATGATCAAAGGTCACTATGTCGACTTGTTGCCGCCAGAAGAGATGAAAAAGGACAACGCTCCTATTAAAAGAGTCGAATTGCATTTGCATTCTCAAATGTCAGCGATGGACGCTACTGGTTCGATGAAAGATTACTGTAAATATGCTAAGTCATTTGGAATGTCTGCATTGGCAATTACAGATCACGGAAACGTTCAAGGCTTTCCTGATGCCCAAGATGCCGCGAAAAAGAATGGTATCAAGATGTTATATGGAACCGAGTTTTATATGGTCGACGACCAAGTCGAGTATATAAAAAACCCGAGTGAAATCGAATTGAATAAAGCTAATTTCGTCGTTCTAGACTTAGAAACAACTGGCTTGAGTTGTAGATATGACCGCGTTATTGAATTCGGCGCAGTAAGAATTGAACATGGAACAGAAGTGGGACGCTTGGATATATTAATCGATCCAGAGATGGTTATCCCAGATAAAATCGTCAAGATTACTCACATTACCAATCAGATGGTAAAGAATAAACCAACATTTAAAGAGGCATTACCTCGACTTGTTGAGTTTATGAAAGATTCCATATTGGTTACGCATAACGCCGATTTCGATTTTTCATTTTTGAATGAATCGATTAAAAGATGTGGTGGAGAAATATTAAAAAATCCGGTTATTGATACACTAGCATTGTCGCGATATTTATTCCCACAAAGTCGAAACCATCGTCTTGGCACCTTGTGCCGTAATATGGAAGTTGTCTACGATGAAGAAACTGCCCATAGAGCGGATTACGATGCTCACGTTTTAAATGAGGTTTGGCAGGCTCTTTTAGTTAAACTAACTAAAGAAAACCGCAAATTAAAGCATTGCGAATTAGCTAATTTTGAAACTTCGGATGAAATGTTAAAACATATTCACCCATATCATATGATTGCCCTTGCTAAAAACTATGATGGTTTACACGATTTATATAGATTAATATCTAAATCAAATATTGATTATTTAGCAGAAGTACCAAAGATTCCTCGTCGCGAACTTAGCGCATTAAGAAAGAACTTAATATTTGGATCTGGATGTTTTAATGGTGAAATATTTGAAATCGCTGGCCACAAGGATTCAGAGTCATTATTGAAAGCGATTAACTTTTACGATTACATCGAAATTCAACCACTTAACAATTATGTTTATTTGATTAATAAAGGCGAATACCAATCAAAAGAAGATGTCGAGCGAATACTCAAAGATATCGTCGCTAGCAGTGATAAATTAGGCAAACTAGTCTGTGCCACTGGCGATGTTCATTATTGTCGCAAAGAAGATAAGATTTTTAGAGATGTCTTCATTTCTGCAAAAGGTCTTGGCGGTGGATACCATCCACTTAACTTAAACCCGTATGGAAAAAGCGATATCGGTAGTTTTGATAATCCTGACCAGCATTTTAGAACCACAGAAGAAATGCTCGAAGAGATGGAATTTTTGGGTAAGGAAAAGGCATATGAAATCACTGTCACAAACACTAATAAAATAAGCGACATGATTGAAAAAATGGTTCCATTACCAAATGACCATTTATATACACCACAAATTGATCGCTGTGAGGAAATGTTATCTGAGATGTGTTTTAAAACTGCCCACGAATTATATGGAGATCCTTTACCAGAATTAGTTCAAAAACGCTTAGAAACCGAATTGAATGGTATTATTTCGAACGGTTACTCAGTTATTTACTATATTGCTCATAAAATTATCAAAAAAGCCAATGATGATGGATTCTTAGTTGGATCAAGAGGATCTGTTGGTTCGTCTTTTGTTGCGACAATGGCGAATATTACTGAAGTTAATCCTCTACCTCCACATTATCGTTGCCCAAAATGTCGACATGTCGAATGGACAAGTGAAACATTGCCAGATATCAAATCTGGATATGATTTGCCAAAGAAAAAATGCCCTATCTGCGGAGAAGAATTGATAAGAGATGGACAAAATATTCCATTTGAAACCTTCCTTGGATTTAATGCCGATAAAACGCCTGATATCGATTTAAACTTTCCGAATGATTATCAATCTCGTGCCCACGATTATACAAAGGTTCTCTTAGGAGAAGAGAATGTCTTTAGAGCCGGAACTGTTGAAACGGTCGCGGATAAAACTGCCTTTGGTTACGCTAGAGGTTACTTCGAAAGACTTGGTTATAATCCTGATGAAGTGTCAAAAGCCAAAATATCATATTTAGCCTCTGGGTGTATCGATGTAAAAAGAACGACCGGACAACATCCAGGTGGTATCGTCGTTATTCCTAGTGACCATCAAGTATATGATTTCACCCCAATCCAATATCCAGCAGAAGATAAGACTTCTTCTTGGAAGACAACACACTTCGACTTCCGCTCAATGCACGATACTATTTTGAAATTGGATCTTTTAGGTCACGTCGATCCATTGGCCCTTAAGATGATGTGCGATTTAATTCATATCGATATCAAAGATATTCCGATGAATGACACTAAAGTTCTATCTCTTTTCTCTTGTTCAGACGCTCTAAACCTTAAACACGACTACCTAGCGTCTAAAACTGGAGCGATTGGAATTCCTGAATTCGGCACAGAGTTCGTTCGTGGCATTCTTGAGGAAACTCATCCACAGACATTCTCCGATTTGGTCATTATTTCTGGATTGTCTCATGGAACGGACGTTTGGCAAGGAAACGCTCAATCTTTAGTTAAAAACGGAGTCACTAATCTTCGTGGCGTCATTGGATGTCGTGATGATATTATGACTTATCTAATAAGCAAGGGAATCGATCCTCAAACCTCCTTTGCCATCATGGAAGATGTTAGACACGGTAAAGGCGTAAAAGAAGAATTTGCTAAAGTCATGCTCGCTAATAAAGTTCCTCAGTATTACATCGATTCATGTAACAAGATAAAATACATGTTCCCTAAAGGACACGCTACTGCCTATGTTATGATGGCGATTCGCGTTGGCTACTTTAAGATTTATCATCCACTTGTTTACTACGCGACATTCTTTTCTGTTCGTTCAAAACAATACGATATCGAATCGATGGTTAAGGGCGAAAGCGCAATCATCGCTAGACTTGATGAGTTAAAACTAAAATCGAGAAATAAAGCTGAGAAAATGTCTCCAAAAGAAGAAGAAATTTTAAAGACTCTACAAATCGCGGTTGAGATGGTTCAAAGAGGAATGAAATTCGACAATATTGATATTTACAAAAGCGATGCTGCGAATTTTATCGTCGACGAGAAAAACAATGCATTAATTCCACCTTTTATCGTCCTCGATGGATTAGGTGAAAATGCGGCGCTTTCGGTTATCGAAGCACGAAAAGATGGCGAATTTTCTTCAAAAGAAGATCTTTTGAGAAGAACAAAATTGAACGAAACAAACATTAAAGATTTGACTAAATTGCATGTCTTAGATGGTTTAAATGATACCGATCAATTATCACTCTTTGATTTCAACGATTAAAAATGTATAATTGCTAAGGCAATCGGGATGTAGCACAGCTTGGTAGTGCGCTTGGTTCGGGACCAAGAGGTCGTGGGTTCGAATCCCATCATCCCGACCACTTATATAATCAGCCTTAGGCTGTTTTTTATTTTTAAAGCCTTTTGATGCAATAATTTCATTAATAACGCATAAATGGATTTAAAGAAATAATAAATATGTTAAAATACCCAATGGATGATTAATCATCCAATTAATTACAATCTACATATATGTATTAATAAGGAGAAAAATATGTCGAGAATTGAATCAATTTACGCTCGTGAAGTTATCGACTCACGCGGAAACCCAACGATCGAAGTCGAAGTTAGAACAGAAGAAGGCGCTTTTGGCCGTGCAATCGTCCCAAGTGGTGCTTCAACTGGAGAAAGAGAAGCTCTTGAACTTCGCGATGGAGATAAGGCCCGTTTTGGCGGTAAGGGTGTCTTAAAGGCTGTTAGAAACGTAAACGATATCATCGCTCCAGAAATTATTGGAATGGATGTCGTCGACCAAGTTGGAATCGATAAGAAACTCATTGCTTTAGATGGAACTTCATTTAAATCAAATTTAGGTGCTAATGCTACATTAGGCGTTTCACTTGCAGTTGCTCGCGCTGCTGCTGATTTATTCGGATTACCACTATATCGCTATTTAGGCGGTGTTAATGCTAAAAAACTTCCTGTTCCAATGATGAACGTTATCAATGGTGGAGCACATGCTGATTCTAGCGTTGATTTCCAAGAATTCATGATTATGCCAGTCGGTGCTCCTTCTTTAAAAGAAGCAGTCAGATGGGGCGCAGAAATCTTCCAAGCATTGAAATCAGTTTTAAAGGCTAAAGGACAAGTAACCGCTGTCGGCGATGAAGGTGGATTTGCACCAAATCTCGCAAGCAATGAGGAACCACTTGAAGTTTTAGTCGAAGCCATTAAAAAGGCTGGTTATGTTCCAGGAAAAGATGTCGTCTTAGCTATGGACGTTGCAGCAAGTGAATTCTACGATCCAGAAACCAAAAAATATACTCTAAAGAAATCTAAAGAGGGTGTAAAGACAAGCGACGAAATGATTGCTATGTATGAAAAACTCGTCAAGAAGTATCCAATAGTGTCCATCGAAGATGGCCTTGGTGAAAGAGACTGGGAAGGTTGGAAGAAACTAACCGAGAAACTCGGAGACAAGATTCAACTAGTCGGAGATGATCTATTTGTTACCAATCCTGCCATCCTCAAAGAAGGAATTGATAAGGGAATTGCTAACTCAATCCTCATCAAAGTCAATCAAATCGGTACATTAACCGAAACATTAGATGCGATGGAATTAGCGCGTTCACACGGCTATACCACAATCGTTTCGCACCGTTCTGGTGAAACAGAAGACACCACGATTGCAGACATCGCTGTTGCCTTAAATGCTGGTCAAATCAAGACTGGTTCAATGTCGAGAACAGACCGCGTTGCCAAGTACAATCAACTCATTAGAATTGAAGATGAACTCGGCGATAAGGCCATTTTCCCAGGCATTCACGCTTTCTACAATCTAAATAAATAAGCAATTATTTAATTTATTAAAGCCACTCGAAAGGGTGGTTTTATTTTATAAAGCATATCGTTAGGAGTAGCAATTTAGTGATGTTAAAATCTAACTGTCAAAAGGAGAAAGAATATGAAAACATTAGTTATATATGCGCACCCATACGATAAGAGCTTCAATCATTTCGTCTTTGAAAAAGTTCAGGAATTATTAAAAGCTCAAAAGAAAGAAATCGATATTATAGACCTTTATAAGGACAATTTTGACCCAGTGATGAGACCTAGTGATTTAAAAGTATTTTCTAGAGGAGAATACGCTGATAAATTAGCAGAGAATTATGCCGAACGTCTTGCTAAGGCAGACGAATTAGTAATGATATTCCCAATTTGGTGGTATGGTGAACCAGCTATTTTAAAGGGGTTCTACGATAAAGTGTTTTTAAAAGGTCGTGCTTATCACGAAGTAGATCATCAGTTAGTGGGGCTTCTCAAGATTAAAAAAGCGACTATCTTAACGACTGCGACTATTGATAAACAAGTGTTTAATTACTTAGGCAATCCAATCGAGAATGTTTTAGCAAAAGGAACATTAGCGATGGTCGGTGTTGAAAACGTAACTTGGTTACACTGTCCGACAGTCTATAGCGAAGAGTCTCGCTTGAACTTCTTAAAAGAAATTGAAACACATTTCAAAAAATAATTAACTAGCCTTTGGCTAGTTTTTTAATTTGGCTAGATATAATTATTGACATATGTCATAAATAAAACGATAATTTTCTCATGGCTAGACCAAAGAAAAAAAGAAACATATCTTTATTTCCAACTTCGAGTGAGTTCGTTGCGACAAGGTGCGATAATCGAAACAAAGTTTCATTAAGCATCGATGAATTTGAAGTCATCAAACTTTTAGATTACGAAAATTTATCGCAAGAGGAAGCCGCATATCGAATGAATGTCGCTAGAACAACAGTGACTTCAATCTATGATAAGGCAAGAAAGAAACTCGCTAATTTTTTGATCGAAGGAAGAAGACTTGTTATTCAAAACGGAGATGAAGGTGTTTTTAAAGGTAATGTATTAGCCTCTATTGAAATAATTGCATCTAACAAAGGAGAATTAACAATTATGAGAATCGCTGTCCCGTATGAAAATGGTGAAATCTTCCAACATTTTGGAAGAACCCCAGCTTTTAAAATTTATGATGTTGAAGACAAAAAAATCGTAAAGTCTGAGATTTTATCTTGTGAAGGAAACGGTCATGCTGCTTTAGGCGGATGGCTTACCGCTCATCACGTAAACGCTGTTATATGTGGTGGAATTGGCGCTGGTGCTGTCGGAGTTTTATCTGGAGCGAATATTAAAGTATTTACCGGAGTTGTCGGTAAAGCAGATCAAGCAATTAATGGTTTAATTGATGGAACACTTGAATGTGGTTTAAGCGATAATTGTGACCATCATCACGAGGAGCAAGAACACGAATGTGAATGTCATCACGAATGTCATTGTCACAACAAATAAACTATGTTTGATTTCCGATTAAAGGTATAATTCAAACATGAAATATTCTATTTCTAAAATCGGCATCTCTTTTACTTTAATATTATTATTTTCAAGTTGTTCCACTAGCGTTTTACCTAAACCAGAAATCATCGGCGGTGCATGGGGACAATTTGGAATTGATAAAAATATTAATGTCACGACAATCGATAATTATTTAAATCGAGATGATACGGTTTATCACGACATGAGAATGCTCGTAGACCCTGCTGATTTTAGCGTAATCGGTGGAGATTCATATCTATCGGGATTTATCAAAGGTTTTTCCGTTATTCCTTATCCAATTCTTTGCAATCGTTTAGATTTGCCAACCGAAGTTGGTGATGGATATCAAGGAGAGACATTATTCACATATGGTGGCAGTTCTTATTCGCCTAGATACAAAGAATCGATGAGTATTCTCGAATCATTATTTCCAAAGGATAAGAACATTTTCGTTATGTGTGGTGCCGGCGGATATGCTCTAGCGACCAAAACACTTCTTGTTTCTTTAGGATGGAAAGAAGATAAGATATGGAATGTTGGTTGTTATTGGTCATATGTCGGTAGTAATAATTTTCAAGTAAAGAAAATTAACGATGATGGGGAAGTGTATTATGATTTTTCGCTAGTGGATTATCACACTATCGATTTCAGTTATCTACACTTATTAGCATGAAAAAAAGAATTAAAATATTATCGTCAATTTTTATTTTTCCTTCGCTAGTTCTTGCTTCTTGCACGAACGATGGCTCATCGTTAACTATCGAAAAAATTAATCTCGATCAAGCCGATTATGTCGCTGAGATTATCGAAATAAATAATGAGGGATATACTGCAAAAATAGATAACCAAAATTCATTTGTCTTATATATCTACTCTTCATCTTGTTCTTTATGCGGTCAATTCACGCCGATGATTCAAACAGTAAGCACAGAATTAGACATCAGGATTTATAAAGAAACATATACCGAGTCGGCAAAAAACGAGAATCTCCATTCGATTGCAAAATATGCACCTTATGTCTTAATTTTTAAAGATGGTGTCTATTACACCGGGCTTGATTCAACCTCAGATAGCGACGAAGAATACTTCTATAGTCAATCGAAACTTAACTGGTGGTTTACACAACTAATTAATCTTAATTAGAGTGTATTGTTTGATATAATTTATTAGTGTATAATTTTACTGCAATAAGGAGGATTAAACTATGTTTTGTCCAAAATGTGGTAAAGAACTTCCAGAGGGTTCAAAGTTCTGTCCAGAATGCGGAGCTTCGACAACTGGCGAAGAAAAGCAAACAGTAAAAACAGAAGTAGTTGATAACAATCAAAAAAGTGCCATTGCTGGTGGTTTACTAGGAATTTTCTTAGGCATATATGGTGTTCATAACTTCTATCTTCACTACACTGGCAAAGCTGTCGTTCAATTAATTCTCGGTTTAACTATTATTTTCGCTCCAATTTCTGCCATTTGGGGATTAGTCGAGGGTATTTTGATTTTAACCGGAAGCATGAATGTCGATGGCGATGGTCACAAGATTAAAAAAGACTTATAAAAATTAACGCGAGAAATCGCGTTTTTTATTTGCCTAACATTTCAATACTAAACACTATAAGGGACGCGTAGCCCACTTTATGGTGTTTTTATTAGTCTTTTGTTTTATACTATGTTTTGTATGGAAAACACCCAAAATAGTTTAGTTATCGAAAGCAAACAACTGACCCGTCGTAGCGTCTCTTTTGATAAGCGAATCCATGAAATTGATTTGATAAGAGGCATCTGCATGCTCTTAGTATTTATGGATCATCTTTTTTGGGATCTATCTCATTTTTTCCCAGTTTGGGCGATGAAATTGAATGGTACATCTTGGTTCTTAAACAACATTTCGAGCGCTTCAGAGTTCTATCTTTCTAGTCCCTATCGGACGATGGTAAGGATATTTGTCCTCTGCACATTTTTATTTATCAGTGGCGTTTCAACTGCTTTTTCGAAGAGTAACTGGAAAAGAGCAGGGCAAATGCTTGGGTTTTATTTTGTTATCCAAATTGCGACCAATTTGTTGAGTCCGTTTTGGGAAGGAACATTCGGGTCTTATTGCATCATTAATTTTAACGTAATTGGAGTTGTTGCTTGGAGCGTTCTATTTTATTGCTTTATGCAAGAAAAATCGTGGCGATATCTAGCGATAAATATCATGCTATTGGCTTTATTTTTCTTCATCGCACTACCGATTATTTATCAAAATGTCGGCGGAGAAGACATCAACGTTTGGCCACTATGGCAGAGTAATCATACTGAGCACTACGAGGCAGATTACATGCCTCTTTTCCCATATATTATTCTCTTCTTCCTAGGAGCGCTTTTTGCCTCGTTCTTTTATAAAAATCGCGTCTCACTTATCAAACGCAAAGGTGCTTGGGAAAAGCCACTATGTTTCATTGGAAGACACTCATTAATATTTTACTTAACACACCAGCTTCTCTTTATTGGTTTATTCTCTTTAATCGGACTTTTAACAGGATGGGGATTATAAAATGAATTTTAAAAATAAGTCGATGTATCAAACAGTTCACGAGGCAGCTTTAAAAGTTCCAAACAATACCGCAATTTACTATCAAAAACGCAAAATTAGTTTTAAGAAACTCGATTTACTCGTCGATAAATTATCCGATGTTTTAGAACATAAACTCGGCGTTCATCGCGGTGATGTCGTCACTATTTCACTTCCAAACATTCCCGATGTTTTAGTCTTGGTTTATGCTTTAAATAAATTAGGAGCGGTCTGCAGTATGGTTCATCCATACACTCCTTATAATCAACTCAAAGTTATTATCGATAAAACGCATTCAAAATGGGCATTTGTTTTCGAACAAAGAGTCGCAAAAGAATTAGATAAATTTAGAGCAATTCAAGACATTTGTTATGTTTGTAGAGTTGAAGACTTTTTATTACCTTTAGACCGTTTCGCGTACCACAATTTCATGAACTTTCGAATTAGAAAAAAACTTGCAAGAACTTGGAAACATCAAGGATTTAAATACGAACATAAACTGAAAGGTAAAAAAGGCAAAGGCACCACAATTTTAAATAATGGAAAAGACTGTGCCTTACTCCTTCAAAGTGGCTCTACTACCGGAGATCCAAAAACGATTTGCATTAGCAATGACAATATGAACTTTATCGCTTCACGCGCTTCGGAGTTTATGTGTTTACCACCTGAAGAATTAATCGGTAAAGGAATGTTATCCTTCCTTCCATCCTTTCATGGATTTGGAATTGGAATGACAATGCACGCTCCTTTGGCCAATTGCTTTGCAACCGTCTTCATTCCAAAGTTTTCCTCAAAGGCTGTTGTAGACGCGATGAAAAGAACACCTGTAAATGCTTCTTGCGGTGTCCCAACTGCATACGAGAACTTAATTGCCGATGAAGAATTTGTAAAATGTCCAAAGCTAAAAGACTTATATGTTTGTTGGTCTGGTGGAGATTCAATGCCTGTTGCCTTAAAAGTAAAATGGGACGAAATAATGAAGGCTAATGGATCGAAATGTCAACTCTTTGAAGGATATGGATTAACCGAATCGGTCGCAGCAGTTGTCGTTAACACATTTAAACATAATAGAATTGGTAGTTTAGGATATCCTGCCGAAGGTGTCGATGTTCGCATCTATGATGAAAAAGGTAAAGAACTGAAACCACGCGAAATCGGTGAAATTGCCGTCAAGGCACCAAGCAACATGATTTGTTATTTTGCTGATCCAATTGCAACTGATGCTTCTGTTAGAAACGGCTATGTATATACCGGTGACTTGGGTTATAAAGACGAAGACGGTTTTATTTTCTTCTCTTCGAGAAAGAAAAGAGTAGTAAAAGTTTCTGGCGTTGGTGTTTTTCCAACTGAAATCGAAAAATTGGTGGAAACCATACCTGGTATTAAAGGTGTTTCTGCAATTCAGATTCCAGACGATAAGTTACAGTCTGCAATAAAGATATTTGTCGTAACTGATTTAGTGGATAAAGAAGGTTTAAAACAAGACATACTAAATGTCTGCCAAAGATATCTCATTCGTTGGGCAGTACCAAAAGAAATTGAATTCAAAGATTCACTACCAAAAACTCCTCTTGGGAAAACTGATTTTAGAAAACTTCAAGAAGAAGAGGATGCTAGAAGAGGCATTAAAAGATAATTATTAATCTAGATAGTTTTGATCGATTTTAATAATGCAGTGATAGCACTTATTAAGGTGGTCGACACTCTCGACGACCTTTTTACTTAATTCATCGATATTAATTTTAGTATTTGGTGGAACGACGACATCGAAAAGAATATTGGTGTGGCTTGGTCCAGCGACCAATCTCAAATCGTGGAATTTAATGTCTTTATCGATTCCCTCTAATATGCTTGTGATTTTTTCTTTTAAAAGAGGAATTTCTTTATTCTTAGTATCGATTGGATCCATATGAATTGTTAATTCTACTCCATATTTGTGACTGATTTCATCCTCGATGTTATCAATAACATCATGAGCGACAAACATATCGCTATAACCATCGACTTCGACGTGAATTGTAATAAAGACTTTAGTCGGTCCATAGGAGTGGATAACTAAATCGTGAATACCTAAAACACCATCTCTAGAACGAATGTCGTCTAATATGGTTTTCACAAATTCACTATCAGGGGAAAGACCGATAAGCGGCGAAGCTGTTTCAAAAATCATCTTAATGCCAGAGTATAGAATAAATAACGCAACGACGATTGACATCGCTGGGTCTAACCACCATAATTCGCGGAAGAAGAATTGAATGATTGTGGCGATTAAAACTGCGCTGGTACACAAAACATCGTTTAAAGAATCTTGCATACTAGCTTTTAATGTGACGGAGTTAATTGCTTTACCAATTCCGTAATAGAAAAATCCTAATAATAATTTTGCTAAGATAGCGCCACCAAGGATAACGAAAGCCCAAGTGGAATTACTGAAATCGAGTTCTGAATCGTGTTGGATCAACTTCATTATGGATGTGTATCCTAAAAGAATAGCAACAGCGACAATAATAAACGAAACAATCATCCCGGCAATATATTCAACTCTTTCATGTCCGTATGGATGTTCCTTATCTGCAGGCTTGCTTGCAATCTTAAATCCAAACAAGTTTACAAAGCAGCTAAACAAGTCGGTTAAGTTGTTGAGGGCATCAGAAATAATTGACATCGAAACAGTTAGTAAACCGATAATCAACTTGAATGTAAATAAAAGTAAGTTAATAAACACTCCACCAAGCGCAGCGAGAATACCGTGTCTCTCTCTTACTTTTGGGTTATTAACATTTTTGTAATCTTTGATGAATAATTTTCTTAAAAGCGTAATCATAAATTTTACCTATCCGTGTATTATATCATTTGTTTGGCGAATTGCTATTTGAGGTTTATAAATAATAGTATACTATTTAAACGATGCGGTTGTGGCGGAACTGGTAGACGCGCTAGATTCAGGTTCTAGTGGGGCAACCCATACAGGTTCAATTCCTGCCAACCGCACCAGATTTGTGCTTGTAGCTCAGCTGGATAGAGCGCAACCCTCCGAAGGTTGAGGTCACGAGTTCGAATCCCGTCAAGCACACCAAAGAAATTTTTCACATTAAAAAACATCTCACACGAGATGTTTTATTTATAAATTTCAATCAACAATTATTGTTTTACTAAGACGATAATCAAGCCGATTATTCCAAGGCCGAAGAAGAATTGATATAGAGCGTGTGTAACTTTTGAATCATTGTTTTCGAAGTTATCTTTCCAATAATTCACCAAATGTAATATTGCTACTACGATTTGGACAATACCTAAGGCACCAGCGATGACACAAAACAAAATAATACTGAGTAGCATGCCGATAACAGCTTGTTCGGGATTAGCGCTTTCAAGAATTGACACGAGGACAAAATTCGTAAAAATAATGCTAGCAATGAATTGAAAACCGGCGGTAATTCCACCGAAAATCCAATACGGAGTCATTTTCTTTATTCTCATATTTACCTCTTTCTATTACAAATATAACAATCAATCATCATCGTTTAAACTAAATTGTTGTTTTGTTTGATTTAGAAGTGCGCTTTAATATTATTAATTAGAGGATATAAATATGGATGAAAATAACAATGTCACTCCAACCCAAATAAATCAAAAGGGTAATACTGGTCTTGTTTTAGGAATTTTAGGAATTTTCTTTTTCCATCTTATTTTTGGTATTTTGGCTTTAGTATTTTCAAAGAAAGACAAAAACCCATCTGCTTGTATTGCTTTAGGAATCGTCGACTTAGTAATTTGGATATTCGTTTCTATCTGGCAGTATTTAGTATTCTTACCAAGAGTAATCGCATACCTAGCGTCTTTAGGCATTATCCACTAATAAATTATCACTTTGCTACTTCTTTAATTTGCATAAAAGTATAATAACCTTTGAAATATGGTCGCATATTTCCTTTTAGATGATATCTAGAAGACACATTATAAGGAGTGACAACACTATGGTTTATGAGAACATTACGAAGCTAATTGGCAACACACCATTAGTTAGACTTGAAAAAGTCGAGAAGGCGAATAGCCTCAGTTGTCATCTTTACGGCAAATTAGAAAAGAGTAATCCAGCCGGAAGCGTGAAGGATCGTGCCGTTTTACAAATATTGCTCGATTATCAAAAAGCTGGAGTAGTAAAAGAAGGTACGACCATTATTGAACCGACGAGCGGAAATACTGGTATTGCCTTATCTGCTCTATCTAATTATTTTGGCTATAAAACAATTATCGTCATGCCTATGAGCATGTCGGTTGAAAGAAGAAATTTAATAAAAGCATATAATGCAGAACTCGTTTTGGTCGATGGCGGGATGAAAGATGCCGTTGCAAAAGCAGAGGAAATTAAAGCCTCAATTCCTGGAAGCATTATTTTTGGTCAATTTGTTAATCTATCAAATCCTAAGGCTCACTATCTTCATACCGCAGAAGAAATCTATGCGGATTTAAAAGATGTCGATGTCATCGTCGCTGGAATCGGAACTGGCGGAACGATTACAGGAATTGGTCGATTCTTTAAAGAAAGAAATCTCAAAACCGAGATTGTCGGTGTCGAACCAGAAAGTTCACCATTACTAACTAAAGGTGTTGCTGGTAAGCACAAGATTCAAGGCATCGGTGCAAACTTTGTCCCACAAACTCTCGATTTAAAATTCGTCGATAGAGTAGTAACGGTTAAAGATGAAGAAGCAATCGAAACTGCGAAAGATATCGTAAGAAAAGAAGGACTTTTAGTCGGTATATCTAGTGGCGCAGCGTTATTCGCTGCAATTAGAATTGCAAAAGATGTAAAATATAAAAACAAGAGAATTGTCGTTATATTACCAGATACAGGAGAGCGTTATCAATGGAACTAGAAGTCATCGATTTTAAGAAAAATCCAGATCGTAAGCATGTCGAATGTTTTTTAGATAATATGAGAGATTACTTTTTCCCTAATTATTTTAAGGCTGTTAAAAATCCGCAAAGAATTATTAATAAATGCAAAAAATCATTCGTGAAATGCACGAGAATCGATAACGAGAAAACAGAAAAGTTTTTTGCTAGTTTAGAAAATGTGAAAAAAACATTATTGAAAGACATTGAAATGACATTTGAATCAGATCCTGCCTGTGAATCAAAAAAGGAGATAATTCTCACTTATCCAGGTTTTTATGCAATCTTCGTTCACCGTATTGCACATGAATTATATAAATTAGGCGTTCCACTAGTGCCACGGATAATGGCGGAGATTGCCCATAGTAAAACTGGTATAGATATTCACCCAGGCGCCACTATAGGAGAGTACTTCTTTATCGATCACGGAACAGGAATTGTTATCGGTGAAACCGCTGTAGTTGGGCATCACGTGAAAATTTATCAAGGTGTGACCTTGGGAGCCATTTCTTTATCCGCGGGAAGAAAAATGCGCGGAGAAAAAAGACATCCAACAATTGGAGATTATGTAACCATTTATTCTGGTGCCTCTATATTAGGTGGAGACACAATTATCGGCAATAATGTAACTATTGGTTCAAGCGTCTTTTTAACTCGTTCAGTCGAACCAAATATGAGAGTAGTTAATAAAGAACCAGAACTAATTCTTAAAGGTAAAGAGATTAATTAAAACATCCAGTTCGATGGAAGATTTAATTGAATAGCAATAGCGGCGTATCCGACTATTAAAGATACTGCAACCAATATTCCAAGAATGATTAAATTATTCTTCCAGTTTTTGTAATTCTTAAATAAGAAAAGCATTCCTAATCCGGCATTAACAATAAGACCTGCTAAAGCGGCCCCAAAATAGATCGAGCCTTCGATATACATTTCGGTGATGATAACGCTAGATGCGCAATTAGGAATAAGTCCGACAAGGGTGGAAAACACCGGAGTAAGCCAGACATTAGCGTGTAAGAAGTTCGAAATAGCATCCTCTCCTACGAAATAAATAATAAATCCGAAGATAAGATTAATGATAAGAATGTAGGCAAATAGTTTTAATGAGTGAAGAAGTGGATGAATTAGGTGTTCATGGATCCAGGAGTGCTCGCCGTGTTCACCTTCGATTTTATGATCGCAACAACCGACGTGAGAATTGCACTCAACATCTGTATCACATTTCGTTTCTCTTTCTTCTAATTTAGCTTTAACTTCGTTTTTGCCGTTTGTATAAAATGCATCGACTAAAAATCCGACGATAAATCCGAGAATAAACTTAATGATAATAAGTGGAATAACAGACCAAGCCTTATTTAAATCAGATAGCATTATTGGCAAAGCTTCATCAGAACAAGCAATAAAAATAGCTAATAATGTGCCCATTGTAATATGACGTTTTTGGTACATATCCGCCGCGACGATAGGAAATCCACATTGTGGTACTAGACCAACTGCTGCACCGATAAGAGGAGACACTTTTGTATTCTTCATAAAGGCGTTAGATAGTTTCTCTTCGACAAAAGAGATGACAAAATTAAGAACAAATATCACTGCAAGTGTTATTGCACTATCTTTTAAAGCATCTAATATTACGTCTAACATGAAGAAACCTCCAAGTTGAAGATATTATTGAACAATATCATCATAAATAAAAGCGATATGAGAATAAAGTAGCATGATGGCTATTTTCAATTTGCCTTTTTCTATGGAAAAAGAGATAATTACACTTGCATCAGGATAACTTATGAACGACTTTGTAAATTTTATTAAGAACTATCTACTGAACCTATTTGGATTAGATTTAATTCTCAAACAAAATCCAACCAATTTAGAACTTGCGCAAGGATACTTGAACCTTGTTTTTATGACCATCACAACACTTTTAGGAATCTTGGTATTTTATAAATTCATTTATCTAATCATGGGCACATTCGCAAAATCGAGAAAGTTTCCTATTAAGCCAAAAGATAAGAAATATGCTTTCGTTGTTTCCGCTAGAAACGAAGAATTAGTAATTGGAAATCTAATCAAATCAATTCGCCAACAAGATTATCCTCAAGATTTAATTTCAATCATCGTGGTAGCAGACAATTGCACGGATAAAACCGCAGATATTTGTCGAGATTTAGGATGCATTGTATACGAGAGGCATGATTTAACAAAAGTAAGAAAAGGTTGGGCTCTTGAATGGCTTTTCGACCACTTAAAAAATGAGAATTTAATCTCTAGTTATGATGCATTTGCAATCGTCGACGCCGACAATGTCGTTTCGCCATTATTCATTTCGAAAATGAATGACGCCTTTCAAGACGGATACGATGTCGTTACTTCATATCGCAATATAAAGAATTTCTCTGATAACGTTGTAACTTCAGCCTTTGGTTTAAACTGGCTGCGCTTTGTTATTAGTTCGCATCGTCCAAGATCTATTTTAAAATGTCCGACAAATATTAATGGAACAGGCTTTTTAGTAAGTAGTGAAATCGTTAAAGACGGTTGGAAGTGGACAGGATTAACCGAAGATATTGAACTTACCACCAAGTTAGTCGCTAAAGGGAAGAAAATAATCTACTGCGAAGAAGCGCAAATATATGATGAGCAACCGACTTCATTTAAAATCGGAACGAGACAAAGACTTAGATGGTCGAGGGGCTGCCTTGTTAATTACTACGTGAATTCTTGGGGTCTATTATGGTCTTTTATCAAGAAACCAACTTGGCAAAAATACGATATGTATTTTGAGATATTCCCATATTCGTTAGTTACATTTATTTTAGCTTTTACTTATCAAATTATCGCCGTTTTTTTATTGGTAATGAGCGGTGGAAACGGACTTAATAGTATACTTAATTACTTGCTAACTAGTATTGCAGGAATCTACGCCGGAAGCCTATTAACGGGTATTATTATCGTCATCAAAGAGTGGAAAAGAATTCACGTCAATGTGGCTCAGGCTATCCTTTATCTATTTTTATGGCCGTGGTTTGATATCGCCGGAATCCCAATCTCTCTTATTTCCCTATTTATTAATGTCAAATGGAAACAAATTCCTCACACCGACACAAAAGATATCGATACCTTGGTAAAAGAAGAACAAGCAAAAGAAAACAACAAATAGAAGTTTCTATTTATTTATTTCGTTAATCTTTTATAATGATTACGCTGCCCACGTGGTGAAACTGGTAGACGCAATGGACTCAAAATCCATCGGTTCGCAGCCATGCCGGTTCGATTCCGGCCGTGGGCACCATTAGAATGATATAAGTGATGCGTTTTGCATCACTTTTTTGATGGTGCAACATTGTATATTCCATTTTTAATCAATAAAATGCAAATTTTTTTAAAATTTGCTTTTTGCAACAAAGGCACAAAACTCTGCTTCAAAACAAGTAGTTTATCGGAGGCCATAATCGAATCAAGATAAACTTAGTGAAATCTCAGAAGATTGAATTAGTAATACTATGTGATAAACTTTAAAATATAGAAAAGATTGGATTTGACTTTGCGATTCTTCGCTCTTTGAAAAGCAGAAAAGAGAATTGTTATGAATATTTTGGATAACACAAACCTAAATCCGTGTACATATCTTGTTTTACGGAACAATTTTAAGATTTCAGATGAACCGCAGATTATTTTTGCTCCAAACGGAACAGGAAAAACGACTTTGTTTAATATTATAATTAGACAAAATGCTGATGATTGTGAAGTTTATTCATATGACGAATCTTGTGAGCCAACATATAAAATAGTTGATGGGAAAAAGAAAAAACTAGTTATCAATCCTTTGCCTGAAAACTATTCGAAAGAACTAGAAAACAAGAGTAAATTAGAGAAAACACTTGATTCGACTACTGCTATATCTATTATCTATCCGACACAAACGATAGCGAAATTGAAAAAAGAGGTTAAAGATCCTGAAATTTTAAAAGTAATCAATGAAAATGTCTGCACATTATATGCTCCACTGGATGAAGCTGATAGAATAAACCTTATTTTTATACTTCCTTATTTTGAAGATTTGAAAAAAGTTATTTCGGATAGAGAAAAACTATTTTCTTTAAGTGAAGATCAAAAGGAATCCGACATTGAAGCACTTGAAGTTGTAGATAAGAAGATTATTTATGATTATTACAATATTGAAGAGCACAAGGAAGAAATTAAGAAAAGTGGTTGTCCGCTATGTGGGAATAAAAATGAGAATGTATATAATGATATCTTAAAGAAAAGAAGCGAAGTACTTAGTAAAGTTTTTACTTTTTTTGATGGATTTGATTTTTTAAGACATTTGCCAAATGGGACCACCCCTTTAGAGGCTATTAATAAAACTATTTCAGGTATTAAAGGTCTTTCTCTAAGCAAAATGTTATTTTTATTAATGACAAAAGGGGATATAAAAACCGAATTAGCATTAAAAGACACCATCGATAATTATAATGAAGCGGTAAAAAACACGAATAAATATATCGCCGAAAGAGACGCTGCATATGAAAAAATGTCTTCATCTAAATCCACTATTGAGAATTACTTTCCGAAAATTTATCACAATACCAGTGTTAAATTTGACGATGTGAATAAGCTGATTGAAATTAATACTCCTCGGAATTTGACTACATATAGCGAGGGTGAAAAGCATGAACTGTATTCAACAATACGTGAACTTGCTATTGTGGGCAGTAGCAAAAATTTAGTTATTGCTGATGAGCCATTAACTGAGCTAGATGTTGCAAATGAATATAAAAATGTTTTTAGATTTGTTAGACTCGCTAGTGAAAACAACAAAAAGGTAATCATTTTTACATGCAATCCTAGTTTTATTAATATTGCAAACGAGTATCATCCTTCTTTATTCAAAAGATATTATTTGATATCGCACACTGATTCAAATAACGATACCTTGGAATTGAAATTACTTGAAATGGATTTCCCTAATAATGCCGGCAGAGGAGCATATATTTCTTTAAGCCAAGTTCTTGTCAACGATTTTACAAAAGTTAACAATCAAGTTTTTGATTTGATTCGCGAAAGGGCAAATCTGTGCATTTCTGGAAACAATGCCAATAGATCAAAAGAAATTAGCAAAATTCTTCACTATGATTGTTCATCGAAAGTTCTAATCGGTAATACACATATATCATTTTGTAATGATCAATTTGTAAATATGATCGATAGTTTTACAAGCCTACCATCTTATTCGTCTTTTAGTGATTTGGTTAGAGATAGAGTTTTTTATTTGACGGCATTACGCGTGTATTTGGAGAAGAAACTTTATGACTACCAGCAAGAAAGAATACACAAAGGACTTGGCGATTGTTTTCCAAATGGAGCATATTTAACAAAGGAAAAGATTAAAATAGTCGATGGCATTAATGATAGTTATAAAATTAACGATAAATATAAAAAATGGAATAAATCTACTTTAATGTGTTTGAAAACTATGCTTAACGATAATGACCATCCGTATTCCCAAGTCTTGCCAATATCTTACGCAATTTCACTCGGTAATGATGCATTGGAAAACGAAATTCTTTCTTTAAAGGATATGTTTTCTTAACTTAGAAAAAACAGAATAAAGATCCAGTTATTATCAATGGCTTTTGGCTATGGCAAACAGATGAACACTAATAAGCAATGAACTTCATTTTTGGAATTTTGCACAAGATAATAAGCAAGATAATAAGCAAGATAATATTGTTTTTTCATACGAAAACTGTATAATATATGTATGAATAATTACTTTCCACCTTTTACAATAACAAACGAAATGATTTCTTTAATTTCATCGATTATGGAAAAGGTTGGGAAAGTCGATTCATATAGTAATCTTTCAAAGTATCCAGTATTAAGAAAACAAAATAGAATTAAATCAATCCATTCAAGCTGTGCTATTGAAGCTAACTCTTTGTCTTTTGAACAAGTTACCAGTGTAATTAATGGAGCAAAAGTAATTGGCCCGCAAAAAGATATAATCGAAGTTCAAAATGCTGTTGATGCATATAATCAAATTGAAAAAGTAAATCCCTTAGAAGAAGGTCAAATTAAAACGATTCATTATTTGTTTGGCAAAAACATCATTAGAGACGCAGGCAAATATCGAACAATTAACGAAGGTGTTTCTGATGAACAAGGAAACGTTGTTTTTGTCGCTCCGCCTCCAAGCATGGTTCCTTCATTAATGAACAATCTATTTTCTTGGATGAATAAGGAAAGCAATAGCATTAATCCATTAATTCTTTCTTCTATTTTTCATTATGAGTTTGTTTTTATTCATCCTTTTAGTGATGGTAATGGTAGAACGGCTAGATTTTGGCAAAACGCATTACTGGGCAAGTGGAAAAGCATTTTTTATTGGCTTCCAATCGAAAACCAAATTCATAAGTATCAGAGTGAGTATTACAACGCAATAAGCAAATCTCATTCTGATGGAAACTCGAATGCTTTTATAGTGTTTATGCTTGGCGTGATTGATAAAACGTTTAATGAACTTATTTCGGATGCAAAACAACTCGATCATTCGATTTCGATTTACTTAGAAAAATTATTAAATGTTTTAAAAACAGGAATTTGGTACACATCAAATCAAATTCTTGATTCTCTTGATTTAAAAAGTAAAGAAACTCTCAGGAAGAATTATATCAATCCAGCAGTTGAAAACGGATTAATGATATTGGAATTTCCTGATAAACCAACATCAAAGAATCAAAGGTACAAAATTATTAGGAAATAATGAATAGAATATGGGGTCAAATTATGAATAAAGTCACTAAAATCATCTCATTAGTAATATGCTTGCTTTCGCTTGCATCGTGCAAGCCTAATGGTGGTTTTGTAACATTTACTGCGGATGCTTTATCGACTACACCAATTAGAGAAGAAAAGGTGTTTATATCCCAAGGACATGAGTTTACTTACTATAACGTTTACAACGATGGTAATGGAAACTTCGTTATGGCGGACAACACGAGCTATATTATAAACAAAGATATTCAATTTGGCTTAAGAGTTGGAACCCCATTTGTTTATACAATCGCGAATGATGGTGAAGATCCAATTTCAATAAAACCGACTATTAATAATGGAAATGGAACATATGACTTCAATGTTGATTTCGGATTTCAGATTAGAGGCATCAGTATTTATATCTCAATTGGTTACTACAACATTAATATTGGAACAATAGTGCATTGGTGTTAGCGAGGAGTATTACCAAAAATGAAGTATACTAAAACTATGAGGACAAAAAATATAACATTTGGTTTGATTTTTCTCTTGTCAACTTTGCTATGTTCTTGCTCAACTGGTATCGATAGCGCTTCTGAAGTTGATTATTCCATTAGTAATATCGATTATAAAGTCACTTATTACTCAGATGATGTTGCGATTAACACGATTAATATATCCACTACATATGTTTTGGATTTAAAGTTTTTCTTTGATGAAAATAAAGAAGGATTAGTTGGCTATAATGATATATCTTTTGAATATGCAAGCGAACAATATGCAATAGTAAGTTTTCCAGACAAAGACGCGAAGAATCATCTGAGATATTTTATAACAGGGAAAGTCGTTCAAGACAATTCATTAATTAGAATAAGAACCGCTAGCGGTTACTCCGAAGATTTGTACATAAACATCATCGATAATATTATTGATACTCAGGTTTTAACATATGGTAATAACGGATTGAATATTGAAGGTATTAATTCAGTTAAAAGTGTCGCTGATTTAAACGATGTGATAGTTAATTATCCCGGCATAACTAACTACATTAACAACATCGGTCAATATGATGAAAGTTACTTTAATCGTTATTTTATAGCGATGTTTGATTTTTATTACAATATATCTGATTTGTTTCATAGTTATAAATATTCATTTATTGATGGCGAAAAATTGTATTTCGATTTTAAGATATCTTCTGTAGCCGATTCTTCATTCGAATTAAAGAAAACTTTTTTCGCCATTCAAGTCGAAAAAGCATACGAGAGTAATGAGCTAATTGTTTATAAATCAAATACAAATGTTCAGTAATTAATTTTAATAATTGTAAGTTATTTGTGTAATCAATATTTCTTTCATCTTGTTTCCTATGCTCGTTTTTTATACCTAAGACTAGGTATGATGTTGTATAATTTCATCAAATAGAGGTATTACCTTTGAAAAAATAGTGAGAATTGGTCTTGTGACCTTGTCTGCCATTACTCTTAGTTTTGGTATGGGCTTAAAAAGCGGAAACAATAACGAAGATACTAATCGGTTTGAGCCTACTCAAGAACCAGCAAAAGTTAAAAACGGTCTTTCTTTTGCTATTACACCTAGTGGCGCTCTACCGGATGGGCAATTTAGAGTTATTACTATCAATCCATTCATGTAAGTAACGGTAGTGGCAACTATAGTTTTGCCATCACATATGGCGCTCTACCTGATGGACTCTCGTTTGACACAGGTTTTGATGTTAGTGGATATTTGCAAATAGGTGGCAGTCCATCAAAATTAGGAGAGTTTGATTTTAAGTTGTATGTCCACGATAACGCTTATAACGCTTCTCTTTTTGGTGAATATTCAATCACGATAAATGTTAACGATTCATATCGTTCTGATAAACCTGCCATCTTCTTACAGTCAGGCGACGTAGCGGCTGGAACTCTTTTAGGAATGTCTTTAGATGGATATATTTATTACACCACCGATGGAACGGATCCTACTACGTCTTCGAATCTCTATGTAGATTCGATTCCGATTACGGAAGATGTAACGATAAAAGTTGTCGGATATTACTATGGGTATCCATTAAGTGAAGTAACCACTCTCATTTATCGCGTAATTAGGGGTGTTTCATATGATGTCGGCACGATTGATTCTGGTACCAGTCCAATTGACGATACCGAGTATTTTAGTGGTGATATTGCGATAATAAAAGGAATAGATGGAATAAGCAATCCTGGCTATGAGTTCAAAGGTTGGAATGCGCAAGCGGATGGAAACGGAACATACTATCAACCAAATAATGCATATATTATCACCAACAAATCACTTTCTTTATACGCAATTTGGGAGACTCAACAAGTTTCTTTTAACTCTACAGACTTAGCTGACTGCACATTTTTACAAGATTACTATTACGCGATTAGTGCAACAGGTGGTAGTGGTTCATATACATACGAACGTATCAGTGGATTCCTTCCAGAAGGATTAACGGCAACTCAATTAGAAGGAAGCAGCGAACTTGTAATACAAGGAAAACCAACTCTTTATTACCCAATGTATATGCCAGTTTTCAAAGTCACCGATAATTATAATCACACTACCGCGACAGCAAATTGCGTCATAAGGATGAATACTGCCGGAAAACTTACTGCGCCAGTTGCTAACTATGCTAGTGGCGAAGTTGAAAAAGGGTCTACTTTTAGTCTGACAGCAAATGAAGGCGAAAACATTTTATATTCAATTGATGGAGGGGAATCGCAATATTATTACTCTCCAATTACGATTGATAGAGCAATGGTTATTTCTTACTATGTCGAAAAATCAGGTTATGACGATAGTGATGTTGAATCAGCTTCTTTCACCCTTAAAAACCACTCAGTTAATTACATTACAGGAACAAGCGACACCCTCGTAGATCCCCAAACATACAATTATGGTGATACCGCAGTCGCCTATGGAATTGGTGCAATAACAAACCAAGACAAATTATTTATTGGTTGGAGTTTAGAGGAAAATGGCGAGGTGTATTATCACGGGGGTGATAATTTTTCGATTCTAGATCACGATATAAATCTTTATGCCGTTTGGGTGAATGCAAAAATTACTGTTACTTTTGTCGATACCACTGGCGAAACAATCAAAATCGACGAGATAGATTATGGAACCTCTCCTGAATTACCAGAAGTTCCAAGTCGTGAAGGCTACAACTTCTTTGCATGGTTTACAAAGTCGGATTTAAGCGAATATTACTCCGGATATGAATTATATGAAGACACAACGCTATATGGCGAATGGTCCGTTATTGTTTGCACGATTCATTTCGATACCCAAGGTGGTAATCAAATCGACGATGAATATGTGAATTATGGAGATGATGCTACCTTACCAGATGAGCCTACTAGATTAGGCTATACCTTCGTTGGATGGTACACGAGCACTGGATACAATACTAGAGTTAACTTTACTCACGTAACGGAAGATATCACAGCCTACGCATTATGGGTGGTTGCGAGATTTGAAGTCACATTCGATTCTAATGGCGGAACTACAGTCGATAATATCCCTGTCGAATATGGTAACCCAATTACCGCTCCAACGGATCCAACCAAAGAAGGATATACCTTCGTCGGCTGGTATCTAAGTCTCACCGATACTCAACCATATGACTTTAGTACCAAGATATATAGTTCATTTACACTAATTGCGAAGTGGACGGTTAATAGTTACACATTAACCATCGATGTCGATGGTCAAATTACCACTGTTGAAGTGGATTATGGTTCAACGATGACCATACCAAGCGATCCAACTAAAGATGGGTATGTTTTCGAAGGTTGGTATCTAGATAGTGGATTTACCAAACCTCTTACCGAAACAAATATGCCGGCACAACCTGTGACGATTTATGCAAAATTTGTAAGCGCTGCCCAACCATTTGATTTCGTTTTATTGCTTTGGATTATTATCATTATTCTTGCTTTAGCGGCGCTTTCCACATTTACAATCATTAAGATTAAACACTCTAAACGAAAAGCTAATCGCTAGTTAGTTTGTAAAAATATCATTACAAGGTTAAAATCAATTGTAAATATTGATTTTTAGTGATGCTATTCATTAGGAGAAACCATGAAATTAAGCGACATAACCTATATGAGTCTAGACGAAGTAAACTCTTTGTCGCGATTCGATTTAGTGACTCCACCAAGGAAGGTTAAATGGTATTTAAAGCCTCTTATTTGGATACTCAGCTTTCCTGAGACATTATCTACACACGCAAAAGTTAACAAACACAATATGGATGATGTTAAAGGACAATATCTTCTTTTGTGCAACCATAATAGTTTTATCGACTTTAAGGTATCTGTAAAAGCGATATTTCCTCATTTTGCAAATTATGTCGTCGCGGTCGACGGCTTTATTGGTCGAGAAAAATTACTTCGTAATACTGGCTGTTTTGCAAAAAGGAAATTTGTGTCTGATATAAGGCTCGTCCGTAATATCATCCACAGTATAAACAAGAATAAATACATTTGTGCAATTTATCCAGAAGCAAGGTACTCACTAGTTGGAACTACCGCGATTCTTCCGGATAGTTTAGGCAAGATGGCAAAGCTATTAAAAAGACCAGTAGTCACTCTTATTAGTCATGGACATCATTTAAGACAACCGGTATGGAACTTAAATAAGCGAAAGGTAAGGACTTCCGCTGATATGACGTGTATTGTTAGCGCTAAAGAAATAGAAACACTAAGTGTCGACGAGATTAACCAAAGAATTCGTCAGGCCTTTGAATATGACGATTATCGTTATCAAAAAGAAAATAATATTCGGATTAAATATAAAAATAGGGCAAAAGGATTGAATAAAGTTCTTTATAAATGTCCTAATTGTCTAGATGAGAATAGTATGCATAGCGATGGAAATAAGCTGTGGTGTGAGCATTGTCATAAAACTTATGAAATGAGTGAAATCGGAGAGCTTCATGCAGTGGAAGGAATAACGGAATACTCACATATTCCTGATTGGTATGAATGGGAAAGAGCAGAAGTAAAAAAAGAAGTCGAAAACGGAACGTATAGTATTGATACCGAAGTAGAAATTGATTCTTTACCAAATAGCACAGGTTACTATCGCCTTGGTAAAGGAAAACTAACGCATAACATGGATGGTTTTCATTTAGATGCAGTATTTTCTAATAAGCAAGAATTACACTTGCACAAAATGGCGATAGAGAACTACAGCGTACACATTGAATTCGATTATTTTGGTAAAGGCGACTGCGTGAGCTTCTCAGATGATAATGACACTTATTATTTATTTCCGATCGACAAAAGATTTAATGTCACAAAGGTTCATTTTGGTGTTGAAGAAATTTACAAAATTATTTCAAAAAATAACTGATGCAAAAATAATCGCATACAATTGCCAAAATAACTTATAATTATAGTGGTTGTTTTAATAAAGGATAATCGAACTTAAAGATTTTAATTTGGATGATGAATTTAATAAAATGAAAGAAAACCCAGGTCAAACACGTAAGATTACAATCATTACTGTCTCTATTTCTTTACTGTCTCTAGTCGCTATCGCGGTTTCGGTGGTTTTTTCTATTTTGACCATAAAAGAAGAGTATTTTACGATTACTTGGAAAAATTATAACGGCTCAATATTAGAGGTAAATCGCCAAGTTAAAAAGAACACTTTGCCATCATACAATGGAACCCCTCCAATTAGAGATCGAGATTCGACGCACATTTATACTTTTGATGGATGGGATCCCGTTATTAAGATTGCAACAGAAAATCAAACATATACAGCGGTCTACAAGATTAGTTCGGTTGTTTAAAACACTACGATAATTGAATTCTCTCTTTTTCTAGATTAAATTAAGTAGAAGAGAATACTATGAAACGATGCATTGCGTAAACTGGAATAGCTATAAACCATGGAATTAAATTAACAGGAGGTTTTATGATTATTCCAGAAAAACAAATATATCCCCGATTGGGAGATAAATATACTGTCTATCTTAAAAATGTTGTCAGTAATCCGAATATAGTAATCGGAGAGTACACTTTTTATCACGACTTTAAAAATGATCCAAAAGATTTTGAAAAGAATAATGTCCTATATCAATATCCAATAAACAAAGATCGACTAATTATCGGTAAATTCTGTTCTATTGCCTGTGGCGCCAAGTTCTTATTTAATAGTGCTAATCATTCTTTGAAATCGCTTTCAACCTACCCATTCCCAATATTTTACGATGTTTGGGGTTTAAAAAATCTGAAAGTAACAGATGCTTGGGACAACAAGGGCGACATAGTCATCGGAAACGATGTATGGATTGGATTTGAAGCCATTATTCTATCAGGAGTTAAAATTGGAGATGGCGCTATTATTGGAGCGCGAGCGGTGGTCACAAAAGACGTTCCGCCTTATACAATTGTCGGTGGAGTTCCGGCAAAAATAATAAGAAAACGTTTCGACGATAATACCATCGACAAATTATTGAAGCTTAAATGGTGGAACCTACCAGTAGAAACGATTAAAAGAAACATTTATCCTATTCAAAATGGTTTAATCGACCAATTCAAAAAGTGATCTATTGAACCGCGTGTCATAGCAACGCGGTTCTTTTTGTTATAGAATTAAATAAAGGAGTGAAAAATGAAAACACTTGGAAACATTCTGTGGATTATTTTCGGCGGTTTAGAAACGGCATTAGGCTGGCTTTTATTAGGGGTAATATTTTGTATTACTATAATCGGAATACCAGTCGGCAAACAATGTTTTAAATTCGCTCGACTAACCCTTACTCCATTTGGATCGGTCATTACGACAAATTTTGGCGCTCATCCAGTTGGAAACATTCTATGGGTTATCTTCATCGGTTTATGGATGGCGGCTTCAAACATCCTTATTGGTGTTTTGTGCTGTATTACCATCATCGGTATCCCATTTGGTAAACAATGGTTCAAGCTTGCTAAACTATCGTTTGCACCATTTGGCGCTAACATAGCCTAATTAATTCTCACCAACAATAACAAAAAAGCCTCATAGTGTTCGTATCACTAGAGGCTTTTATTGTTTATTAATCGATTATTTATCTTTGTTTGGTTCATCTTTAGAAATGACTTCTTTTAAAGATGTTAATAATCCTGCAACATTTTGAATTTCACTTGGAACAATAATCTTAGTAGCGTTTCCGTTACCGAGTTTTTCAAGTGTTTCAAATCCCTTTAATGTAACGTATGCTGCATTTGGTTTAGCGTTATTGATTAACTCAATACCTTTTGCTTGTGCTTCTGCAGCAACTAAAACGGCTTGAGCATGGCCTTCTGCTTCTGCAATAATCGATATCTTTTTTGCTTCTGCTCTTAAAACCGCTGCTTCCTTTTCGCCTTCTGCTGCAAGAATAGATGCTTGTTTTTGTCCATCAGCAGTTAAAATAGATTCACGTTTTTGTCTTTCAGCGCGCATCTGTTTTTCCATTGCTTCTTGGATTTCTCTTGGCGGAAGAATATTTTTAAGTTCAACGCGGTTGACTTTAATTCCCCAAGGATCTGTAGCGACGTCGAGAATCATTCTCATTTTTTGGTTAATCGTATCGCGCGAAGTTAGCGTTTGGTCTAATTCTAAGTCACCGATTAAGTTACGGAGCGTTGTAGCGGTTAAAATCTCAATGGCGCTCATTGGATTTTCTACTCCATATGTAAATAATTTTGGGTCAGTGATTTGATAATACACGACCGTATCGATTTGCATTGTGACGTTATCTTTAGTAATTACTGGTTGCGGTGGGAAATCTGCAACTTTTTCTTTAAGAGAAATTCTTGCCACGCGTGAATCAATAAATGGTGCGATGAAATGAAATCCTGCTTGCAAGACTTTGTTAAATTTTCCTAATCTTTGAATAACCACGACATGTGCTTGTGGAACGATGATGATGCAACGAATAAAAATAATCAAAATAGCAAGAGCGACAACCGCAAGAGCAATCCAACCGATTATTTCCGGTGCTGAAATAAATAATGACATAGTTATTTACCTTCTTTCTTCACAACAATAATGTGATTTCCTTCAATATCTTTAATAATGGCTAGTTCGCCAGATTTGAAGCTAACATTTTCGGTGGTGGTCAAATTCCAGATAATATCTCTAATTTTCCCTTCACCCTGTGTATCTTTATTAAATCCCTTTGTAATTAGTATTTCTTTACCAATTAATGAATCAGCATTGGTGGGAGTGGTTTCTTTTCTAAAAAAAGATTTCTTGAAAACAAATTTCGTAAGTATGAGCAGCACTCCTGAGACTCCGACAAACACGACGATTTGAATTATTGGATTAATGTTAAATAAAGCGAGAACAAAAGCAACTAATGCTCCGCCTGAAAACCAAATGCTAACAAGACCAGGAATAATTATTTCAATAATTAGAGTAACGATAAAAACAATTACCCAAGCGATAATCCAGAATATTTGAGAAGAGAATATGTCTAATAAAAAATTCATAATCTAACTCCTTTTCCTTTACAAGACTTCTAGAAGTCTAATGTAAATTATACATTATCCGCCTTTTATCTACATCAAATGTAGAAACAATCGGCTAATAATGTCATCTAGCAGTGACATTATTAGGTATTTGTATTTGAAATAATACGTAGTAAATCTCTGATTTAAAAAAGTGGTATGATATTTAAAATAGGCGAATGATTATGGAAGAAAAGACTAAATCACGTCATCGTGGGTGGATCGGATTTTTGATATTTTTTATTATTGTTTGTTTGGTGGGCGGAGGTATTTTTATTGCAATTCAGATGAACCGCAATAACGACAATTCGAGTTCTAGCCAAAGCCAAACATCCTCTAATTCAAGTCAAGTTCAATATAGTGTTACTTTCGATATGAATGGTTATAGAACACTCGACAATATTACGGATTACATCGACGCTAATTCAGTAGTTACCGCTCCAGACATCAATAGACCTGGATACAATTTAATTTGGACAATCGATAAATCTGGCGAAACAGTTTGGAACTTCTTAGATCCAATAACTAATAACCTAACTCTTTATGCTCAATGGAGTTTAATCTCATATACCGTTAATTTTGATATTAGCGGTGGAATAGGAACCGTTCCTACATCTCAACAAACCCACACTTTGACGTACCAAGATTTAAATGGCATAACTTCAAAACTGCAAGAACCAAATGTAACTAGTATTAGTAAAGAAGGATATGTCTTTGGTGGTTGGTGGTTAAAAGATGATTTGGGCAATATGCTAAGAGAATGGAACTTCTCTACCGATTTAGTTACTAACGACATGACGCTATACATCGGCTGGGCTCTATCTAATACCGTAGGTCATTATACGATTTATGAATATGATAATGCGGTTAAGATTATCGATTACGATAACGCTCTAGTCGACGGGACCTTAACGATACCTTCAGAAATATCGAATAAGAAAGTGTTGAGCATTGGAAAAGATGCATTTAGAAACTTTGTCGATGCTGATAATGTTGTTCTTCCTTCTTATCTAACAACTATTTGTGAGAGTGCATTTTATGGCTCTTTGGCAGTTTATCAACTTACTATTCCAAATAGTGTGACTAGCATTGGAAAAATGGCATTTCATTCATGCTCTAATCTTTACGACTTAAATCTTGGAACAGGCGTGATAAATATCGGAGAGATGGGATTTTATCAATGTACCTCACTTGGTTGTTTCAGTAAGGTGACAATCCCAAGCAATGTGAGAAGCATTGAAGATGATGCTTTTAATATCTCGGCGGTCAATAAACCATTAAATAATATCGAATTTAAAGAAGGATTAGAGTATATCGGACAAGAATCTTTCTCACATATTTCGGCATCGAGTATCGCTTTACCCGATAGTCTTCAATATATTAGTCGAGACGCTTTTAAATATACGTATTGTTTAGGAGAAATACATATTGGAAAAGGTATACAAGTCATCGGTTATGATTCATTTAGATATGCACAAAAAGAAAACGTTATCGGCTACCTTCATGTTTACGTAAACTCTATTGTTCCTCCAGAACTAGTTAACGCTGTCGCTTTTGGCGATTTTACAATCACTAATGGTACGCCTTCAAGACAGAGTTTCTGGATTGTGGTTTTAGATCAATCGTTAGAGGCATACAAAACCGCTCCAAATTGGAGTACTTATTACTCGACCAGAATTGTGACTTTCTTGCTAAGCTAACTGCCATATAATTAAAATATTAATATTAGAGACCTTTGGTCTCTTTTATTTTAATTTCATTAATAAAAAATATAAACTCGATAAAAAGAACACATTGTTTTACTTATAAAGTAACAAGTAGTAAAATGACAAGGCATTTAGGAGGATTAAACGATGGCAAAATCAACAAACGAATACGAGCGTTTACCTCTTGATCAGGTATTAGAAATTCTCAAAGTTAGTAAAGAAGGTCTAGGTCAAGAAGAGTACGAACAAAGAATCAAAGAATATGGTCTTAATGAAGTAGCGGAGAAAAAGAAAAATCCCGTTATTCAATTTCTAAAAAGATTCTGGGGTCCGATGCCTTGGCTTTTAGAAATTACGGTCATATTAAATATTATTATTCAAAAGTATGTCGAGGCAGTTGTCGTTTTCTCTTTATTGTTAATAAACTCAATTATTGGTTTTATCCAAGCCCAAAACTCTCATAAAGCAGTCGAATTGTTAAAGAAACAACTCGAAGTACAGTGTCAGGTTTTAAGAAACAACGAATGGATTATCGTCGATTCCAAAACACTAGTTCCTGGAGACATAGTTAAATTTAAACTAGGAGATTTTATTCCCGCTGACGGATACATTATCGATGGCGAAATGAACTTAGATGTTTCGATGTTAACTGGAGAATCTTTACCTAAACAAGTCTTGAAGAGCGAAGTCGTTTATTCTGGATCCGTTGTTAAAAGAGGTGGCGCAACAGTCGTAATAGTTAACACCGCACTTAATACTTATTTTGGTAAAACTGTTTCCTTAGTCCAAATCGCTAAGCCAAAATCAAAACAACAAGAAATCATGTTCAAAATCGTTCGATACATGATGTACTTAGGAATTGCTGCATCTTTAGTTTTAACTATTTACGCATTTATATTACAAAAAGACATCGTTTCGATTCTTTCGTTGATCATTATCTTTTTAATGAGCGCTGTTCCAGTCGCGCTTCCTGCGGTCATGACAATAATTCAATCGGTAGGAGCAACAAAATTATCTAAAAAAGGTGTCTTAGTCACTAGATTAGATGCTGTAGAAGATGCTGCCTCAATCGATGTTTTCTGCTTTGATAAAACCGGCACTATTACGCAGAATATCCTATCGGTAAAAGATGGTTGGGTAATCAACAATTATAGTAAAGAGGATTTGCTTACATTTGGTGCTTTAGCGTCAAATCTCGACGAATTCGATTCGATCGATAAAGCGATTATCGATGAAACTAATAAGAGAAGCATTGCCCTTAGCAAATATGAACAAATTAGATATTTGCCTTTTAATCCAGAAAACAAAAGAACAGAAGCAACAATTAAAAATGACGAAGGCTTAATCATCGAAGTTGTTAAAGGTTCTCCGCAGATTATCGCCACGCTATGCGATAAAAATGATGATTTCAATAAAAACGAATTCTTTTCCGTAGTCGACGAATTTTCTAAAAAAGGACATCGTAGTATTGCTGTTGCAATCAGTAAGAACAACAATGAATCTTTCGAAATGGTAGGCGTCATCGCTTTAGCGGATCCAATTCGCGAGGACTCAAAAGAAATGATTTCTCGAATTAAAGAAGCAGGAATAAAACCAATCATGCTCACTGGTGATAATCTCGCTATTGCAAAAGAAATCGCAAGGGAAGCAAATATTGGTGATAACATTTACCCGATTAGTGTTTTTAATGAAGTTTCTGAAGAAGAAAGAATGAAAATCATCGATAAATCTGATGGATTTGCAGAAGTGTATCCAGAGAACAAGTTTGAAATTATTAGAATTCTCCAAAAAGAAGGGCATGTCGTTGGAATGACTGGCGATGGCGTTAATGATTCGCCGGCACTAAAACAAGCCGAACTAGGTGTTGCGGTCGATAAGGCAACCGACGTTGCCCGTGCTTCTGCTAGTACAGTACTAACAAAACCTGGACTAGGAGAGATTATCGATACGATTGAAATTAGTCGTGGCACTTTCCAAAGAATAATGACTTGGGTAATGAACAAAATTACCAAAGTAGTCGAAGTAGTTATTTTGTTTTTGGTTGGATATTTCATTTTTCAAGACATGGTTATTTCTTTACTAGGAATGACTTTACTTGTTTTCGCTAATGATTTCGTCACCATTTCAATTGCAACCGATAACGTGATTCCAAGTAAAAAACCAGACACATGGAATATGAAAGGCTTAATTATCTCATCTTTATTATTTGGCTTATTGTTCGCAATTGAAGATTTGGTAATCGCTCTTATTGCAGTGAAATTATTCAATTGCACACTAGAGCAACTTCAAACCGTGATGATGTTCGCGCTTGTCATTAATACTCAAATGAGGATATTTATCGTTCGCGAGAGAAGACATTTCTGGTCTTCTATGCCGAGCAAAATATTAATTATCGTTAGTATTATTACTATTTTACTATTTGTACCGATGGTGGTTTTTGAATTCATTGTCCCGGCTATTTCTATTTATTTAGTATTAACAACAATTGGTGTAGCATTTATTTCGATGTTCGTAATTGATTTCATTAAGCGCATTCTATTTAAAACGCTCAAAGTATAATTTCTACTTTGAATAGCGTACAAAATATATTTCTATTTAAATATATAAATCGTATATAATTAACTAGTTAAAGGGGAGTAGTGAAGTTTGAACCTCCGTCATCACGGTACCTATAGTACCCGGAGTCAAACCACCTAACGGCGAACAAGACCTTTACGAGCAAGTTTTGTTTGTAAAGGAGATTAAATTATGTTTGAAGACAAAACCCATGCACAAATCGAACAAGAACTCGGTGTCGATTTTGCTAACGGCCTTTCAAAAGAAGAAGCTGGAAAAAGATTATTAAAAGATGGCTTAAATAAGTTATCAGAGAAGAAAAAGAAACCATTAATATTGGTCTTTTTCGCGCAGTTCAACAACCCGATGATCTATATTTTGCTCGCTAGTGCCTTGCTATCTGTTTTCGTTTCTATTTATTCAGTCGCAAGTGGAGCCGGCGAAGCCGACTGGGCTGATCCAATTATTATTTTAGCCGTCGTCATGCTCAATTCGATTATTGGAACGGTGCAAGAATCAAAAGCGGAGAAATCACTAGAAGCATTAAAGAAACTTTCATCTCCAACGACCACAATTAGACGCGATGGTGTGATTATCACTATAAAAGCCGAAGAACTCGTAGTTGGAGACGTTGTAATTCTCGAAGAAGGACAAACTGTTCCAGCGGATCTACGACTTATTTCGACATCAAACTTAAAGACTGACGAGTCATCTTTAACAGGAGAGTCATTACCAGTTGAAAAGAACGCGGATTACACATTTACCGAACCAGTTGGTGTCGGCGATCGCATCAATGCTGCCTATATGGGTACACCGGTCGTGTATGGCCACGGTGAAGGTGTCGTTGTTGCAACTGGAATGAAAACTGAAATTGGTAAAATTGCGGAGTTGCTTTCTGGTTCCGATAGTGAACAAACTCCACTACAAAAGAAACTAGAAAAGCTTTCGAAATTCTTAGGTATTGCAGTCATTTTCATAGTTCTATTAATATTTGCCATCGATCTAATCGAGATGGGTGTAAGAGGCTTATTTGCACAAGATTTTAATTCCATAATGAGTTCTATTCTAGAAACATTTATTTGGTCTATTTCAATTGCAGTGGCCGCTGTTCCTGAAGGTCTACCAGCAGTTGTTACTATCGTTTTAGCGCTCGGCGTTCAAAGAATGGTCGGTGCTAACACCATTGTGAGAAAGCTTCCTTCGGTTGAAACTTTGGGCTCGGTTTCTGTTATTTGTTCGGACAAAACAGGAACATTAACTCAAAACAAAATGTCTGTTGTCGAAGCATATGTCCCAGGCCGTCATTCAAAAAAGACTGAGTTTGAAATAGAAACGTTCAAAATACTAGCAACGGGTATGTCGTTATGTTCAAACGCATCAGTGGATAATGGCGTTCACGGAGATCCAACCGAGATTGCACTAGTTGAATTTGCTAACTCATTCAATCTCCGCAAGGGAGCACTTGAAGCAGAATTCCCAAGAATAAATGAACTTCCCTTCGATTCAGTACGTAAAATGATGTCGACAATGCACTTAACTAGTGAAAACAAGAAAATTGTTTTTACAAAAGGTGCTTTGGATAGCATTTTAAAAAACACGACATCAATCATGGATAACGGGAAAGCCCGCAAAATTGAAAAAGAGGATATCGATAAAATCACTGCCATGAACGAAGAAATGTCAAAACGTGCTTTACGCGTTTTAGCATTAGCCATTCACGAAACATCTGAAATCGATGAACAGAACCTTATTTTCGTCGGCTTGGTTGGAATGGTTGATCCGCCACGTCCAGAGGCTAAGAAGGCTGTTTCTATTCTAAAAAGAGCAGGTATTACGACTGTAATGATTACCGGCGACCACAAAGTTACAGCGTTAGCCATTGCAAAAGAACTCGGTATTACCGATAATGACGAAGCCTTATCTGGTGCCGAAATCGACGCACTAACAGAACAAGAACTAAGGGAAAAAGTAAAGACAGTTCGTGTTTTTGCTCGTGTTTCCCCGTTAAATAAAGTTGAAATCGTAAAAGCGATAAAAGCTAATGGTAACATTGCCGCGATGACTGGCGATGGCGTTAATGACGCGCCATCTTTAAAAGCCTCAGATATAGGCATAGCAATGGGAATCACTGGTACTGATGTCGCCAAGAGTGCGGCTGATATGGTTCTTACCGACGATAACTTTGCTTCGATTGAAAAAGCAGTCGAAGAAGGCCGTGGTATCTTTGCGAACATTAGAAAAACAGTATTGTTCTTATTATCGACAAATATCGCTGAAGTTATGGTGATGTTTATTGCGATTATTCTTGGTTTACCAATGCCACTTATCGCGATTCATATCTTGTGGGTTAACTTAATTACCGACTCCTTACCAGCGGTCGCCCTTGGTGCTGATCAAAAAGAAAAAGGCATCATGCTCGAAAAACCAAGAAATCCAAAAGAATCATTATTCTCTCGTGGAGGATATGCGATTACATTTGGTTATGGACTTGTCATTACAATTATTACTTTAGTGGCATTCTTGCTAGTTCCATTTGAACACGGAGCATTCGCAATTCCAGATATCATCGCCTTATTTAACTCTAATCCAGAAATTTTAATGATGTCGCAAACTGCCGCGTTCTGTGTTCTAGCCTTTGCGGAATTATTCCATATGTTAGGAATGACGTCTATCAAAAAGAGTTTTATTCACAACTTCAAAACTAAAAACTGGCTTTTATGGTTTTCATTTGCTTTTGGTTTCATTCTTCAAATCGCAGTAGTGGAGATTCCTGGGTTAAATACGTTCTTTAGTTGCTATCCATTTAATGATATTCACTGGTTATGGATAATTCTTCTATCCGTTGCACCGTTAGCGGTACACGAGATTGTGGTTCTAATCATCTTCGTTCTTAAAAAAGTTAAAGAATCAAAAAAACAACAAAAGCAATAATATTTAAAAGGTCTGGAAACGGACCTTTTTCTTTTTGTAATTACAAAAAAATACTTTTCAAAGAAAAGATTACTTGAATAACGATTTTATATCGTTTAATATAATACTCGCTTGCGCTGTCCAGATGCCGACTTAGCTCAATCTGGCAGAGCAACTGAATCGTAATCAGTAGGTTGTAGGTTCAATTCCTATAGTCGGCACCAGACCCATGGATATTTAGCTCAGCTGGGAGAGCATCTGTTTGACGTACAGAAGGTCGGGGGTTCGATCCCCTCAGTATCCACCATCTAGAAAGTAAAAACCATCATTAGTGGTGGTTTTTTTACTAGAATAAATGTTAGGATGTTTTTATATGGAAAAGATTAAAGTTGATATTAAAAAAGAATTACCCAGTAATTATCGCGAAGCGGAATGGGTTTGCGAACAAGCGTTTTACAATTTGTTTGATGAAGGGTGTAGCGAGCACTACCTATTACATCTATTAAGAGACGACAAATCATATATTCCCGAGTTAACCCGTCTAGCATTTATCAAAGACGAACTTGTCGGTGGTATTTATTATTCAAAAGCAAAGGTTATCGACGATAAAGGTGTCGAACACCCTGTAATTACCTTTGGACCACTTTTTGTTAAGCCAGAGTATCAAAAGCACGGAATAGGCGCTTTGCTAATGAGGGAAACGTTTAAAGCCGCTAAAGAAGATGGATATTCTGGAATAATAATTTTTGGGCATCCAGCGTATTATCCAAAATTTGGTTTTAAAGATTGTTCATTTTATGGCATTGCAACAGAAACAGGAGATAACTTTCCGCCTTTCATGGCTCTTAAATTAAATGATGGATTCGATAATATTCATGGTCGGTATTTCGACGCTGATTTATTCAAAGAAATTACGATTGAACTAGGACATGAATACGATAAGAACTTTCCGCCATTAAAAAGAACAGCGCCAAAATTAAAACGTGGTTAGTGCTTTTTCTTTTTGGTTAAATGTGTAGAATAGTATTGTTCGTATCGCATCTGTAGTTCAATGGTAGAACACTAGCTTCCCAAGCTAGTTACGCGGGTTCGATTCCCGTCAGGTGCTCCAATAAAAAGAGGTGAATTCGATGACAATTAAATAGCATACCCACTATCTTTTAGTGGGAATAAACACTAAGAGGAGAATTATATGTTGAGTGTGAATAATTTAGTTGTAATCGATTTCGTTCACGAAAGAACTTTGATCGAGAATCTGACTTTCTCGATTGGCAATAACGATAAATTCGCAATAATCGGTAGCGAAGGCACCGGTAAGAGTACGTTGCTTAAAATAATTAAGGGAGAATATCCCTCTTTTGTGGATGTCAAAGGAACAATCAATCGTCCAACTTCAATCGCATATTTAGAACAAAATATATCAAACGAAAATAAATATACGACTCTTGAAGATTATTTTACTGAATTTCTAAAAGATAATGAAACTGAAATTATAATCGAATTAGGCAAACAGGGAATCGATTTCAACAAATCAAGAAAAAGAGATTTATCAAGTTTTTCTGGTGGTGAAAAAGTAAAAATTGGTTTAGTGAGATGTCTAATACAAAAACCAGATTTACTACTATTAGATGAGCCATCTAACGATTTGGATTTTACCACCTTACAATTCTTAGAAGATTTTATGAATGATATTTCTGTTCCTATCCTATTTGTTTCTCACGACCAAAGACTATTAGAAAATGTCGCAAATGGGATTATACATTTACAAAGCACAGTAAAGAAAACAATGGCCAAGAACATAGTTAGAAGAGTTTCTTATGAAGATTATAAAAAATACTTCGCTAATAAATATGAATCAGATTTGATGATCGCTAATAAACAAAGAAGCGACTATCAGAAAAAGATTGAGAAATTTAGACAAATATTTCAAAAAGTCGAGCATAGACAAAATCAAGCCGTTCGTGACCCTACCCAAGGGAGACTTCTTAAAAAACGAATGCACGTTTTAAAAAGCCAAGAGAAAAGGTATATCAAAGAGAAAGAAAACTTTGTCGACATTCCGGAAAAAGAGGAACCGATGAATGTTTTCTTCGACCAGAAGCCAATTTCTAACAAAAGCAAGAGTCTATTAAAAATAGATATAGAAGATTTCAAGTTGAAAAACGGATTAAAACTAGGGCCAATTAGAATTGATATTAGCTACGGAGATAAGGTAGTTATATATGGTGACAACGGAATCGGCAAGACAACTTTAATGAAATATATTTATGAAATTCTTTTGAAAAAGAATACAGATGTAGGTTACATAAGTCAGGATTACCAAGACACTTTGGATTATAGTATTTCTGCCACTAAGTTTCTTCTTAATAATCAAAAAAAGTATCCTGAATATCGAATTAAACAGATTCTAGGAACTCTTGGTTTTACCAGATCCGAAATGGATAAACCAATGAAAGAAATAAGCGAGGGAACTAAACTTAAAGTATTGCTTTTGCTTTTGACATCAAAGGACTGTGAAATCATTCTACTAGATGAACCGACAAGAAATATCTCCCCAATCAATCAAGATGAAATTTATAGCCTTTTTGCAGGGTTTCCTGGTTCGATTATTGCAATTACACACGATAGAGAATTTATCGAGAATACTTTTGATAATGTCTATGAATTAAACAAAAATGGGATACTAATCCCGTAATTTATTGAATTCAACTGTCTTATTCTTCAAACTTATTTTTCCTACGATATATCCATACTTTTCTAATTCTTTTTTATAGTTTAAAAACGAATGATCGATAGGAAAGCCAAGTACAATTTTTATTTCGTCAAATGTCATGTATATATCTTGACCACTTTTTGATATGTAACGCCAAAGCGCATCATATTTACTCATGGTGCGAACCTTGTTCAATAGAATTCCTTCTTTTTGATGGAGATATAAAAGCGAAGAGAATAGTGCCGATTTGCATTGGAATTCCGACAATGTAGATAAGCCAAGGGAAAATATTAAAATTCATATATATTTGTAGGCAAATTGCCGTTATTAGTGTCCAGATTAAAATGGAAACAATGATAAAAGTATTTCGAATCTTGCCCCAGATCGAATTAAATACGATACCAACTGCACATGAAACCGGCACTGCCCAGATAAATATAATCCAATGATTTGTGCCCATAAAAGTATTCAAATACACAAATAGGAATGTCGATATAAACCACACGCACAATATGGCAAGCAAAGAAATGGCTAGTTTATTACCCATCTCGATTTTTCTAAGTTTAAATGAATGAAATCTTTTTTCGTTTTTCGCAAAAAAACATTCGAAAGGTACGTCGTAAACTTTGCTCAATTTCTCCAATGTTTCAATATCCGGAGTGACTTCACCTTTTTCCCAACGAGATATAGCTTTATCTGAGTAGTTTATCTTCTCGGCTAACTCTAGTTGCGTCATTTTTTTGTCTTTTCTTAATCTAATTAAATTCTCTTTAATCGTTTCTTTAATGTTATCCATAGCCTTAATTATATATTGATGTAAGTTAGTTGTTAAGTGCGAAAATGTACCGATATATTCATTGAATTCTATTCTAGCGAGAGTAAATTTAAGCGTATTCTCATTTTTTGTCTTTAATGTCTACTTTTAAGGACTTTAACAATAGTTATAAAAAAATTCTCTCTAACCATATAATTGACTCGTCCAATAAGAGGAGTTTTGAAAGTGAAAAAGAAAACTACAAAAACAATTTATTATCAGGATGAATTAAACGACGAATTTTCAAAGGCCCAAATAAAAACAAAAGAAATTGGGATTGATTATAAATATCTTCATCGGAATATTTTTTACAAAATGGCATCTTTCTTTTGGTATCGCATGATCGCAACTCCAATTGCATTCATCCATCCGAAAATGAAATTTAAGCTTAAGGTAGAAAACAAACATCTTTTAAAACAGGCTAAAAAGAGCGGGTATTTTCTTTTTGGAAATCACACACAGGAAACCGATGACGCATTTATTCCTAATGTATTAGTTTTTCCAAAGAAGGCTTATATGATAGTTCATCCTAATAATGTGTCTATGCCTATTTTAGGTAAGGTAACACCTCACCTTGGAGCGTTACCGATTCCGACTGATTTAAACGCTTTTAAGAATTTTATGAACGCGATTGAAAAAAGGATACTTGAAGGACAATGCATTGTCGTTTACCCAGAAGCGCACATCTGGCCGTATTACACCAAGATTAGGCCATATAAAGCTACATCGTTCTCTTATCCAATAAAATTTGATGTCCCTTCGTTTTGTTTCACGAATACATATCAAAAACGCAAGCATTCAAAGAATCCAAGAATTGTTACTTATATTGATGGGCCATTTTATCCAAATAAAGAATTGCCAGTTAATATGCAAAAACAGGATTTGCGAGATCGAATCTACGAATGCATGTCGCAAAGAAGCAAGAAAAGTAATGTTGAGTATATTCGCTATGTAAAAAGGAGTAATCATGATTAATGTACTATTTTCCGGAAACGAAAAAGTTTTCGATGGCGTGTTAACCTGCATGCTCTCTATGTTTAAAAGAACTTCGACCAAAGAGCCAATAAAGGCATATGTTCTAACGATGGATATTAGCCGCATCAAGCCTGCTTATGTTCCAATAAGTGATGAACAGATAGCGTTTCTTGACGATGTCGCCAAGAGTTATAACAAAGGTAATCAAATTGTCAAAATCGATGTCGGAGAGATATATGCAAAAGAATTTGCGTATTGCCCAAACGAAATGGCGTATTGCTCACCATACACTCTTCTAAGATTGTTTATTGATTTAATTCCAGAGATACCAGACAAGATCTTATATCTAGATGTCGACGTCTTATTCAATCGAGATATTCGTCAAATATATGATATCGATTTAGAAGGATATGAATACGCTGCCGCTAGAGACCACTATGGAAAGATATTCCTAAATCCTAATTATATTAATGCGGGCGTATTGCTCTTCAATATGAAAGAGGCAAGAAAGACAGGGTTGTTTGAGAAAGCTCGGCACCTAATTAAGACTAAGAAATATCTATTTGCTGATCAAAGCGCACTATATAACGCGACTACACGCAAGAAAATGTTGTCGCAAAGATTCAATGATCAAAAGTTCTTACACCCCAAGAAAACGGTGATTAGACACTTTAGTAAAAGATTGTTCTACCTACCATATCCTCACACCGATAACATCAAACAGTGGCACGTGGATAAAGTACACAGGGTATTCAGATATCATCAATTCGATGACATCTTAAATGAATATATCAAATTAAAAAAGGATTTTGAAAACAACAAAACGGAGAAACAAAAATGAAAAATCAAAAAACAGTTCCAATCTTCTTCTCATGCGACGACAAATATGTTCCATTCTTGTCAGTTGCGCTAACCTCAATGATTGAAAATGCTTCGAAGGAGTTTTTCTATCATATTTATGTACTTCATTCACAGAGTATTTCTGAAAAAAATCAGGCAAAAATTATTGCCAGTCACAAAGAGAAAAATCTCAAAATTGAATTCGTCGATATTACAGAATATGTAGTTAAAATTAGCGAAAAGCTTCACACGAGAGACTATTACTCTAAATCGACCTACTATCGTTTATTTATTCCGAATCTATATCCTCAATACGATAAGGTTCTCTATTTAGATAGCGATATCGTTATTTGCGGCGATGTTTCAGAGCTATATAACGTTGACCTTGGAGATAATCTAGTCGGCGCTATTACTGATGGAGCAATCCTTCAAGTCAAAGTATTCCAAGACTATGTCGAGGAAAGAGTTGGCGTTGAGAAATACGAACATTATTTCAATGCCGGAATTTTATTGATGAACACTAAAAGACTACGCGAGATAGACTTCGAAGATTTATTCATCGATCTTTTGACCATGGTTACATTTAATATCGCTCAAGATCAAGATTATTTAAATGCGATTTGCCGTGGAAGAGTCACATACATCGACGAGACTTGGGATCAAATGCCAATTCATTTTAAAGATTATGGAACCGCTAAACCAAAATTAGTTCACTTCAATCTTTCATTCAAACCTTGGCATATCGACGGAGTGCCATATGGCGACATATTCTGGGATTATGCAAAAAAATGTAGTTTTTATGATGAAATTAAAGAGATTAAGGACAATTATTCTACAGATTTACAAAAGTTCTCCGAAGAAGAGACAGTCAATCTTATGAAAACTGCTAATGCCCAAGCTTTAGAAAAAGAACAAAATGCCATTATTGAAAAGGCAGTTAAGAGCATTCATGCAAGAATAAAGTAAATTTATGGAAAACGAAAAGTCACAAGATAGGTTAAACATTCTAAATAAAATCGACGAATACGAAAAAAAGCGTCTTTTTGATCAAGACGTTGAAGACGATCCACCAGGTCGCGAATTATTACCGGAAGAAGTCGATTATTTGAACCGCAAATTGAAAAGCAAATTTGCTTCAAAATGTGCCTTTTTTGTGGCGCGTCGTTTTATGAACAAAGCGATTAAAAATAACCAGCTTATCATTAAAGAAATTATCGGAATCGAAAATATTGATAACTTGAAGAGTGGTGCAGTACTAACGTGCAATCACTTTAGCCCATTTGATAGTTTTGCCATGCAAATCGCCTACGAATCATCAAAAAAACGTCGAACGAAAAAGATGTATCGAGTCATTAAAGAAGGTAACTATACTAGCTTTCCAGGTTTTTATGGATTCCTAATGAGACATTGCAACACCTTACCACTAAGTTCAAATTATAAAACAATGCACAAGTTTATCACTTCCGTTGATGCTGCTCTCAAAAAGGGCAATTTAGTATTGATCTATCCTGAACAAAGCATGTGGTGGAACTATCGGAAACCTAAGCCACTTAAACCAGGAGCTTTCAAGTTCTCATATAAAAATAAAGTTCCAGTCGTTCCTTGTTTTATTACAATGGAAGATAGCGAATATATCGGTGGAGATGGATTTCCAATTCAAAAGTACACAATTCACATTGCAAAACCGATTTATCCTGATATGAGCAAAGATATTCAGTCCGCTATCGAAGAATTGAGTGTTAAAAATTTCGAGATTTGGAAACAAATTTACGAAGATGCGTACATGAAACCTCTTACATATCTATAGAATTTTGAGCATTTGTTTTGATGAATATCAAAAGAATGATAGAATTCATATTGAAAAGTTGGAGGCGTAATATGGCGGAATGTAATCACGATTGCTCGAGTTGCGGAGAAAACTGCGAGTCGAGAAATCCGGAATCGTTTTTAATTAAACCAAGCGAAGGCACTAAAATAAAGAAAACAATAGGTATCGTCAGTGGAAAAGGCGGTGTCGGAAAATCTTTAGTGACCTCTTTGTTAGCGGTTCACGAAATGAATCAAGGCAAAAAAGTTGCAATCATGGACGCTGATGTAACTGGACCATCCATTCCTAAATGTTTTGGTCTAAAAGGGATGTTAGAGGGTGATGGCAAGTTGATCTATCCACTAGAAACAGCAAAAGGAATTAAAGTTGTATCTGCCAACCTTTTATTAGAGCATGAAAACGATCCAATTATTTGGAGAGGATCTTTAATCACTTCACTTGTAAAGCAATTTTATACAGATGTATTTTATGGCGAAGCAGACTACTTGTTTATCGATATGCCACCGGGAACTGGTGATGTTCTTCTAACCGTTTTCCAATCGATCAAAATGGATGGCATTGTCATTGTTACTACTCCTCAGGACTTGGTTTCTATGATTGTCGAGAAGGCTATCAAAATGGCCGAGATGATGAAAGTCAAAGTAATTGGAATAGTAGAAAACATGAGTTATGTAGTGTGTCCAAAATGTGAAGAAAAGATTGAAATATTTGGTCATAGTAAACTTGAAGAAATTTCAAAAAAGTACAACATTCCAGTCCTTGCTAGAATACCAATTGATGCCGGATTAGCAGAGTTATGCGATAAAGGCATGGTCGAACTAAGCAAAGACGAATACTTTAAAAACAATATTTAAAAAGCCGATTAATTCGGCTTTTATTTTTCCTTAGTTAAAAACTCAATAACGGCACGTCTTGTGACGATGCCAATAAATAATCCGCGATCATCTTCGACTGGAACAAAATTCTGGTTAATTATCAATGTAACTAAAGATTTCATATCTTTGTTAATCGAAATCGGTTTGATGTCTTTTCTTCTTGGTATTTCGTTGATAGAAATAGAATTAGTTTCCTCTAATCTGAGATTCCTTGTTTTGAAAAACCATAGTAAGTCGCCTTCAGAGAGCGTTCCAATATATCGTCCATCCTTTGAAATAATTGGAATAGCGCTGTAGTGATGATGTTCCATTTTTTCAACCGCTTGTCGAACCGTGAAATTTTCCTCTAAAAACGCAACTTGATTTTTAGGGATTAAAAAGAACAAGACATTCATGCGATCATTTTCCATATATCATCTATCCTATCTACAATATTGTTTGCTCCAGCAGCGATAATGTCTTTTTTATCAGCGAAGCCGTAAGCAACAATTGCGTAATCTAATTTTGAGATTTCCGCAGTCTTCAAATCGACCAATGAATCGCCGATATAAAATATTTCCGAATTCTTTAAATTAAGCTGTTTTTTTGCTAAATTGATACTCTCGGGATCTGGCTTAGTTTTAATTTTTGAGCTCTGTCCGTAAACTAATTCGAACATGTTTTCAAAATACTTATCCACTAAAATCTCTGCAATTTCCTGTGGTTTATTAGTTATCATCACTAATTTAAGTCCATTGTCTTTCGCATTTTTTAAGAACTTTAAAACACCATCATATGGTTTCGTTTTAATTGAACAGTTATTTTGATAACAAGTCTTATACTCTTTAAAAACCTTTTCGAATACACTTTCATCTACTTCGTGTGGTATCGCTTTTTTAATTAAATATGTACTTCCGTTACCAAGAAAAGATCTAATTTCTTTCTTTGTTCTTGGCGCAAAACCATTATTTTTAAGCGCAAAATTAACCGAATCGGTCAAATCATCCAGTGTATCAAGTATGGTTCCGTCTAAATCTAAGAATAATGCTTTATATTTCATTTTGTACCCCCGAAATAATTTATATAGATCATGAATTCCTCTAATGTTGAGCCGCCATGATGTCCCTTTAGTAAATGGTCTTCATAATAATCTGTAAGCGCCTTGTTATCAATTGACACGGCCAAAAAATCGCCGAGAAATGATTTTGCTAGAGGAGAAATTGGATTAGGCCCGAAAATCTCGTTTTTAATAACTTCTTCTTTTGTGTATAGTTCAAAATGTTCACCGTAATACTTATTAAAAAGAGTTTTAAATAGCACATAATGTTTTTTATCGACAAAGAAATTCGCTGCTCTTTTCTCGAACGATAAAGGTCTATTCTCGAGTGACAAAAGATCGATATGGTCATGCATGTCCAAATATTCAACATCGAGTAGCCCGTGATCTGCAATTACTATAATAGTTAATTCAGGGTTCTTCTTAGAGAGCTTTTCGACCATTCGACTAATTTTTCTTACATAATTGCGGACATGAAAAGACTCAACTCCATACTTGTGAATAATTTCATCTGGTTTCGTCCAGTAACCATAAGTAAATGTTTCTTCGTTAGACATTGCTTTCTGTCTTACCATTTTGAATAATTGATTCAATGATTTTGGTCCATTTTTATCGATTGGATATTCTTTTATATCAAAAGCAATTTCTTTACCATGCAATTCGTTTATTAAATCGCATATAGTTTGATATTTTCCAACTTCGAGCATGATGTTGCTCTTACCTATAGATTCTTTTGTTTGAGAATCGACATTTGGAAATACGTTTACATTCTTATTGATACTTGCGAAATACTGCGACCACGCCATCCAGCCATTTTCGCTTGGGAAACGTCCGCTTAAGAATCCATTAGTCGACGCAACTGTCGTCGGCGGGAACGTGGCGGTCATTTCGCCTATTACGTGCGATTTCATCGCATGTTTATCTTTTAAATGCTTCTCGATAATATACTTACCACAACCATCAAAAAGAAGAACTACAACTTTTTTCTTATCCTTGATTAGTTTGTCGATTTTCTTGTTTGTCTCATGAAAGGGTTCAACGCCGAAGCGTTTTAAAATTGAATTTGATAAATTGACGATGCAATTCTTTTGATCACATTTATTCATAATCAACCTCCATGAAAGAAAAAGTCATGATTTTCATCATGGCTTTATTTTAACCCAATACTACTTCAAGAACCATCATTATGGCAAACCCAATCATGAAAGCCCAAATGCCATAATGTGGATGATCACTTTTTTGAAAGTCTGGCATTAAATCCTCGACGACGGCATAAATCATTGCGCCACCTGCAAAAGATAATAGCCATGGCATCAACCAACTTATTGATTGAGATAACAAAACTGCGGCAATACCAAATATTGGTTCCACCACACCAGACAGCATTCCAAACACAAATGCTTTTCTTCTAGAAAAATTTTCTTCTTGTACAAGTGGGATAGCGACTGCTAATCCTTCTGGTATATTCTGAATCGATATTCCGATTGCTAATCCAATTGCAGAAAACATCAACGTATTGATTTCAGCGCTTGTTCCGGTATCTAGCGCACTAAATATCAATCCACAAGCAAAGCCGACTGCTAATCCTTCTGGAATGTTGTGTAAAGTTACTGCCAAAAAGAATTTAGTGGTTTTGCTTACACCCCTAGTTTTAATACCTTCTTCGTGATTTTTATTACTCAAATGTATATGGGGAACAATTCGATCTAAACTAAAAAGTAACAGTCCGCCTAGAATAAAACCAAATACCACTGGTATAAAGTTAAATTCTTTGTAGAATTCTTTTCCTTGATCAATCGATGGAACCAATAAACCAAATAAAGCCGCCGCGACCATTATTCCACTTGCGAATCCGAGAATTATTCCGTTAACCTTTGTACTTATGTTCTTTTTGGTAAGAAAAACACCAAGAGCGCCTAACGTGGTTGCAATAAAGATCATTGATAAAGAAATTATAGTGGCAAGAATTGGTGTCATAACTCGCATATATTATATTTATTAATTTAATAAAATGTAAGTAGCACAATAAAAAATGTGGTTTAATAATTAAGAAACGCGCCAATAGCTCAACTGGATAGAGTATCAGACTTCGAATCTGAGGGTTGTGGGTTCGATTCCTACTTGGCGCGCCACTTTAATGCAATGATGATTGGTAGTAATATCAATCTTTTTTGTTAATTGAATGCCAAAAAAATCAATTCATATAATACTTTTTTGTGTATCAACTAGCAGTTGAGCGTTTTCAATTAATAAGTTATTGTTTTTTGATTTTCGAAACTTAAAATGTAAGCGAGGATAAAAAAATGGATAGAATGAAATTTAAAGAAACGCTAGTGAAATTAAGAAAAGAAAGAAACCTTAATCAACAAGATATAGCTGATTTGTTCAATGTTACAGTTCAAGCTGTCTCCAAATGGGAAAACGGCGATTCGATTCCGGATATTATCACATTAGAAAAGATATCTAATTTCTATGGTCTATCGATTAACGAATTACTAAATGGCGACACTCTAAAAAGTGGAGAAAAGACAACTGAGAATATTGTCAAAAACACGTTTGATAATGAAAATAAGCCAACCGCTAAGATGAATTTATTTAAATTAATATGGAACTCGTCTTACATGTTTTTATTGCTTCTTATTTCATTTTTACCATTTTTAACTATTCAAAATCAATCGTTCAATTTCTATAATGTAATTTTTAGTGGAAACATGCAGTTAGGTAATTACTTTCTTTTGATTTCTTTTTTAATAGCGTTATCTTCTGGAATTATTGGTATAGTTTCATCTTTTACTACCAATCATTTAAAAATCGAAACCACTTTATCAATATTGTTCAATGTATCTAGCTTGTTCATCTACTCGGTCATTTCATTCGACCTATTGAATTACGGAATTCAAGCTGGCTTATTTTTATTGTTTATTCTATTAACCGTTAATACCTACATGTCGATTTGCATTAAAAAACTTAATGACGGCGACAATAAATATGTCGATGGAAAGTTTTTATTGGCATATCGCTTAGTTTTCACTCTTTTATTATTGGTAAATTTAGTAATTTCTTTTGTCGTATACACCAATAATAGTAGCTTTACCGGATTTGTATTCATAGCATCAATACTAACAATAGTGTTATTTGTACCATCCGCTATATTGATTATTCTTGAATACAAAAAACCTTCCAATAAAGGAATAATGATATCTAGAATTATTCTTCTATCATCAACCATTGTGACGATGTTTATATATTTGGTCTATCAGCATACATTGCTTTCATTCTTCATCGTAACAACATATGTCGTTAATGAAGTGATATTTAGCTTTTTATCAAAGCGTCAGTCAATTAAAATGGTAGTGGGAAATAATGAGTCACAACAATCTCAATCCCGATAATAAGAAGGATTATTCCACCAACAATTTCAGCAATTTTAACCTTATCTTGAAATAAACCTTTAACGCGTTTTCCAATCTTGATACCAATAATGCAAATTACAAATGTGATTATTGCAATAATAGCGACATCCAAGAATATAAAAGGCGAATAAGCATTCTTTGTTAAATCCAGCAAAGAAACACCAACGGCTAAAGCGTCGATGCTCGTCGCAATCGCTTGAATAATTATTCCCTTATATGTAAGTTTTTTAGGACAGACATCTTCCGGTCTTTTTCTTAAGTCAATGACAGCCTCAATAATCATTTTACCGCCGATGAACAAAAGCAAAGAAAAAGCCACACAAGGAACGATTTCTTGCAAAACGGCGAATTGGGCGACAAAGAAATAGGAAATGAAATATCCAATTAAAGGCATGATGCCTTGAAAAATACCAAACATGGCGGGAGCAAACACTTTTTTCTTATTATCTAAATGGCTACAAGATAGACCATCGACGATCGATACTGCAAAAGCATCCATGGATAGAGCTACCCCAAGTAACAAGACGGTAACAATACTAAGCCATTCCATAACGATAAAGATTTTATCTTTTTCTTATAGTTATGTAAACACTTAATTACTAAATTACTGCGAAATAATAAGTCGCATTTTCGTATAGATATCCTTGCTTTAATGTATATCGATCTTCATTCGGAATTTTATTCGAATAGAAGTCTGTTATATTTAAAGACTTATTTCCATAATTAGAATCGTCTACTGGCATATAAATAAGTAATCTTGATTTGATCTGAGCAATCTCATCCTCGCTTAAAAAATATCCGTGATAATAGCTCAAAGTTGTTGCGGATAACTCTTTTCCGCCCAATGTATAGTAGTCTCCACTATACGTATATGCTTCGCATTGAATAAATGTTAAATTGACTGAATTGTTTGGCGATACTTCTTGAATGCAACTAAATAGTACTGGTGTGAATAAAAAACTAAATACAAGTATTTTCTTGTTCATGATGATTTCCTTCTTAGGGCGACAATAAAAGGAGGATTAACCTCCTTATTTTATTAAGACTTATGGTTATTCGCAGAATGGTTCGGCGGTGGCAATAGCGATTTCGATCATTTTACCGAGTCCGTTTTGTCTTTGCTCAGCGGTGGCTTTACCTTCTTTAATAAAGTGATCAGAAACCGTCAAAATACAAAGCGCTCTCTTTTTCAATCTTTGCGCGGTTGTGTATAGCGCATATGATTCCATTTCGACGCCCATGATGTTTAGTTTTGCCCATTTCTTCCATGAATTTGGATCTTCGTCATAGAAAACATCGGCTGACAATATGGCACCACAGTGCATTGGCATTTTAGCCTTTTTAATAGCGTTATACGCAGATAGTGTTAATTCAAAATCCGATCCAGCCGAGAACATTGGAACATCGAATTGATGCGCCCAGTTAGAATCTGTTGATGCTGTCGTACAAACTAAAACATCAAATAGATTGATTTCTGGTTGGTAAGCACCACAAGTTCCAACGCGAATAATCGTTTCAACTCCGTATTCAGCAAAAAGTTCATGAGAGTAAATACCAATAGATGGTAATCCCATTCCAGACGCCATTACAGAAATTTTCTTTCCATTTTTGGTTAAACCCGTGAATCCTAGAATTCCACGCACGTTCGTAACTTCTTTATAATCGTGTAAATAATTTTCGGCAATCCATTTAGCGCGTAGAGGGTCTCCTGGCATTAGTACAACCTTAGCAAAATCCCCTTGTTTAGCATTAATGTGAGCAGTAGGCATATGTTATCTCCTTTTAATTCGATTAATTATAACTTTCTAGTAATCATCTTGCAAAGATAAACTATGCAACTTTTTTAAACGTGAGATAATAAAACAAACGAGGAAACATCATGAATAGGAACAAAAAAACATTCGTGCCGAGTACCACTCATTATAAAATTCTCGAAACAATTGAAGAACTTAATAAAAATAATGATTACCCGTTGCCACAAGGCGTTGGAAAAATTTTAAAAGGAATCGTCGATGAGGAAACTTCGAAGTATCAAAACATTAGAACTTTCCAAACAATAATCTCCTATTCATCGAAAAAGATATGCAGATATGTTCTAGTCTTATTAAGACACGGATACATAGAAAAGATTTATGACAAAAAGACTAACGAGTTGTATCTTAAAATATCTCCGTTTGGAGTTTCGGCTCTTCAAGAATATCGAAAAAAACACAAAAAAAGTTTTGTAAAAAAGAAGCAGTTGGCCAAACCGACGATTGTGCATATAAAAACAATAGTTAGTAAATAGTAATTATATCTATAAAAAACCTGCAAAACCTGAATGAATCATATGTTTTGTATATTTTGTATACAATTAACAGTAATCGTTTGTTATGATAATATTATCATCACGAAAAGAGGCTTAATATGTGGACAAATGTTGCTAATATCAATTGGAATAACGGATATCAAGTTGCGGACTTTGTACTTAATCTTGCGTTCATCCTAATTATTTACGGACTTCTATTCTATTTATTTTTCTCAGTTATCAAGCGACTTTCTGCTTACGTATTTTTGGGTATATCTTTTGTCGTAGTGCTCATAACATTTTTCTTAGGATTATTACCTGCGATGATTTTAGCAGCGATGTTCTCGACTGCAGGAATATTTATTTCATTGTTCGCAAATTTCGGTAGTTTAAAATCTTTTCTTGCCAACCCATTCAAACGCGCAACCGTTAGAAATAACGGCAAAAACCATGTAGAAAAGGTTTATGATCGTCAAAAATTATATGAAACAATTACTAACACAGTAACTACTCTATCGAAGACAAAAACTGGTGCTTTGATTACTTTTGAGAAACAAAGTTCTCTTGCTGATGTATGCAAAAATGGTGTTTTCATCAATTGCCCAGTAACTTTAGAAATATTAACTACTATCTTTTATCCGGGAACTCGTTTACACGATGGCGCTGTCGTCGTGCATGGCGAGACGATTGTTGCGGCCGCAGTATTTTTTACTCCCTCGACAAAAGCCTTCGCTGGTAAGTATGGTTCTCGTCATAGAGCTGCAATTGGTATTTCTGAAGTTTCTGACTCTGTTACCGTCGTCGTAAGCGAAGAAACTGGTAGAATTTCCTTTGCAGTTAATGGTCAATTAGAAACAGTGGCGCCTGAAAACTTTAGAAGAGTATTTGAAAACTACATGTCTGATCCAACCGAAGAAGAGGAATAGATATGGGCAAATACTTTGGAACCGATGGTGTTCGCGGAATAGCGAATGAAGTACTGACAACACATATTGCATACCGAATTGGTAGATTCATCGGACAATATCCAGATGGTCGCCGCAATAAAATATTGATTGGAAGAGACACGAGAATAAGCGGAGACATGCTTGATGCTGCTCTGATATCTGGTTTAACTAGAAGTGGAGCCGTAGTCTATGAACTAGGAATTACTACTACGCCATCTATTTCTTATTTAGTCGAGAAAAAAGGATATGATTTTGGAATAATGATTTCCGCTAGTCATAATCCTTATTTCGATAACGGAATCAAGATTTTTGCGCCAAATGGTGAAAAACTTTCTAGTGGTATTGAGAAAGAAATTGAAGCATATATTGATAGTTTGCTCGACTACTTGCCAAGTCCAAAGAACCAAGATATCGGTAAAGTCGTCGATGCAGAGCCGCTAATTAACGAATATTTAGATTATATCAAGAGTAAAGCTAAAAGTATTTCTTCGATGAAGATTATTGTCGATTGCGCGCATGGTTCGGCATCTGTTGTTGCAAGAAAACTATTTACTGAAATGTTGAAAATTAACGCCACTTATATCAACGAAAACTTTTGTGGAACCGATATTAATAACCGATGTGGTTCAACCCATCTCGATCAATTAATTGGCGAAATAAAGAAAAACAAATTCGATTTAGGGTTAGCTTTTGATGGAGACGCCGATCGTTTAATGCTGGTTTCTCCAAATGGAAGAGTGATAGATGGCGACTGCACTATGTTTTTGAATGCCATTAATCTTAAGAAGCATGGCTTATTAGCAGATAATAAAATTGTTATTACGACTATGTCTAATCTTGGTTTAAAAATTGCTCTTAAAAAGAATTCAATCGATTTTGACGAAGTCGATGTCGGCGACAAGAATGTTCAAGCAAGATTAAAAGAAAAGAAACTCAATCTTGGAGGAGAACAATCTGGACATGTCATCTTTTACGAAGATTTAAATACAGGTGATGGCCTTTTAACCGCTGTCAAAACAATGAATGTAATTTCAGAAGAAAAGAAGGCTGTTGACGAGTTAGTGTCAGATTTAAAAATACTCCCACAAATTCTTAAAAATGAGGGCGTTACCAATAAAATAGCAATCATGGAAAATCCCGAACTAAAGCAATTAATTCAGAAAATTCAAAAAGAATTAGGCGAAAAAGGAAGAATTGTTGTTAGACCTAGTGGAACAGAACAATTAATCCGCGTTATGGTTGAAGCTGAGACTCTAGAAATATGTGAGAAATACGTCGAGAGCGTAATCAGCCTCGTTAAAGAATTAAGTTTCTAATCAATTGGTTTAATCGATATAAACGTTATACCAATAGCAGAGAAATTAGCTTTGATTAAATCTAAATTAATCTCCTGTTTTTCTAGTGACAAATTATTAATAAAATGTTCTACAGTTGTGTGAATGTAATGAAATTTTAAAGGATCTGTTATTTGATATTCAATAAGCGCTTTTCGTCCATTAACCAAGCGAATCGTCCTCTTTATCGGCACGATAGCGTAATATCCCACCCGGTGATAAACAAATGGAACAAACCAATGAAAACCATGACCAAATGTTCCGAAATATTTTTCCATTTTTTCGACAATAATAACGTGTCCCTTTTTGACGTAGTAGATGCACGATAAAACGAATACTATAATTCCGAATAATAATGTACTGCCTAATACGATAAGGAATAACAAATCTGTTTGATCCATGAAAATATCATACATTTTCAAATGTAAATTCACAATTATACGTTTATAATTATATCGTTATGGATACCAAAGAGATTTACGACTATATCGTTAAGATTCAATCAATCGCTAAGATAGGTTTAATTTATTCAAAAGACCCTTATGCAATAACTAATTATGAGGAAATTAACCGTGTTTCGCTTGAATTTTTGGAGAAATTTGTCGAATGTAAATTCGATCGCCCCAATTATTTTAAACGCGATGTCTACCCGACTCCGAATATTTCAGTACGGACAGTAATACTTAACGAAGACAAAACAAAAATACTCCTCGTAAGAGAAGCGAATTCTCAAACTTATTCGATTCCTGGAGGATGGGCTGATTTATATGATTCTCCATCATGCGCCGCAAAGAACGAATGCTCTCAAGAAGCAGGCGCTGATGTCGAGATTGTAAGACTGGTTGGTTTAATTAATCACACACCTTATAAAAAGCCAAATAGTGTACCAGAATATGTAGCGGTGTTCGAAGGAAAAGTGAAAGGTGAATTGCACTCTCACGAATACGAGACTGATGATGTGAACTGGTTTGAACTAGAAAACCTACCAGTTATATCAGGAAAAGTTGATCCAAGAGAAATGAAACGAATGATCGACGCCGTAAAAGACAACAAAACAATTTTTGATTAAATAAATATTTAAACATTCTTAATCTTGGCAGTGTTTTTTGTTATGATTAAGTGGCATATATGGCAATTCAACTTGTTGATGATACCAAAAGGAGGGGCTAATGATTGTTTTAGATGAGATAAGTACACTAAAGATTGTCTTTATTATCATTGTGCCAATTATTTTCTTATTGGTAATTGCGTTTATTCTTTATAAACCGATTAGGAAGTCAATTTATCGAAAAAAATATCGCGAATTATATGGTAAAAGAGTATATAAAATAGCGTTATACGAAGATTTCTATCTTATTAACTTGTTCAACTTTAAATATGACGACAAGCATTACGCTATTGTCGACCATGTTTTATTTAGTAATAAGTACATATACGTAATCATGGATAAGTTTTACGATGGTTCAATCGCTGGAAAAATCGATGATCAATCTCTCGTCATGGTCACATCCAAGGGAAAAAAGCAATACATCGACAATCCGATTATTGAAAGTAAAGCTATAGTTAAGCGCATTGCTTTGATGACTAATATTGATCCAACACTATTTATTGGCATTTCTCTCACTAACGAGGAATGTGCGATAGATGTTCAACAAACATCGAAAGATTTTTACATTATTCAAGTTAACAAATTAACTAGTCTTGTCAATGCGATTGAATCAAGAAACATTGAACCGATAAACCCTGATCAATTGCAAAGATTAGTAAATGATATGGATAGAATTAACAAGAAAAGGAAAAAGATGGATGGCTACAATAAAAGAAATTAGAAAAGCATCATTTGAAAATCTTAAGAAAAACTACTCATCATCGATAGTTCTTTCTTTGATATGCGGCTTACTAATTTTAGTGTTAATTTCGGTTGGCGCAACGGAAGTAGGACCAGCTTTATTGGTTGTTATCGTTCCTTTAGTTATCGTACCATTTATTTTTGCCACGCAAGTCGCACATTTTGGTTTAAGAGAGAAAATTGTTCCTTCGTTTAAATTACAAATGAGATTTTTCTTCGCTTATTTTTCTTTACCTTTCCGTGGCGTTTATAGTTTTTTAAAATCATTTCTATTCTCCTTACTAACATTTGCGGTTATGTCATCTGTATTTTCGATTTTTGCGAACATTATATGTGCAAATATTTTTGTTAATTTCACAGATGTACAAAACCAAGTTATGACATTGGTTAATAGTGGGAATACTACTGATTTAGTTCAGCTAATAAGTGACAATTCAGTAATGTTAATGGTGTATATGGATTTAGCGACTTTACCGGCGCTTTTCCTCGCTATATTCTTATTTATTTTGATGATTTCTTATAATTCACTTCAAGTTTATTTAAGAATTCGCGTTCCGAATTTGAATCACGGTTACGCTAGATACGTTTACAATTACGCCAAGGCTTCAATCTATGGAAAAATTATGTCTGCTTATTGGGGCTTAAATTTCCCATTATTTATATTGTTTGCGCTTGGATTTACCGGTGGAATCGGTGTTGGTTTACTATTCACTGTCGAATACACCTATTTAGCCACTCTTGGCGTCGCTGGATCGATATTATTAATGATGTTTTTCTTACCGTTTTACTTCTCAAATATGGAAAGTATTTATTTGGCATACGAAGATACATTTAAAACGGCCAGTAAAAAAGCCACCGATGACATCATTAATCACTTTGAAAGAGAAGTTGATTCATTGAAACAAAGAAGAGACACCGAAAATGACAAAAACAATGATGAAAACAAATAAAAAAGTTCCCACTAAGGGAACTAATATGCTGTCTGGAGCAAGTGACGGGAATCGAACCCGCATAACTACCTTGGCAAGGTAGTGTTCTACCACTGAACTACACCTGCAATATGAATTGCGTGTATTATTATAACAAACTAAAACGTAGTTGCAAGAATTGAATTAAAGATATAAGGAGAAATCTTATGATAAGTAATAAAGAATTGGCTAATTTAATCTTCCCAAATGTCAAAACTACATTAGAGGATTTAGAAAAAAAATACCCAAATAGAACTCTTCCAGAAAGAGCAGAGGTGACGAGATTTGCACCTAGTCCCACTGGTTTCCTACATACTGGATCGCTTTTTACATCAATGATTTGCCACAAGTTGGCTAATCAGACGAATGGTGTATTTTATATTAGACTAGAAGACACCGACTCAAAAAGAGAAATTGAAGGTTCAGGAGAAAAATTACTAAATGAACTAAAAGAATTTAACATAGTACCAACCGAAGGTTATCTAGGAACACACGAAATAGGTGATTACGGCCCTTACGTGCAATCAAAACGCGCTGATATATATAAAGTTGCAATCAAACACCTAATCTCAATTGGAAGAGCGTATCCTTGCTTTTGCTCAGTGGAAGAACTAGACGAAATAAGAAAAGTGCAAGAAACCAATAAGATGTTGCCTGGATATTACGGAAAATTTGCAAAATGTCGTTATCTTTCAAACGAAGAAAGAGAAGCGAAAATTCGAAATGGTGATCCATTTGTGATTCGTTTTCTTTCAAACGGAAACCATAATAACAAAATTAAGGCCCACGACTTAATTCATGGCGATATTTCAATCGCTGAAAACGATCAAGATATCGTTATTTATAAGAGCGATGGTCTTCCTACTTACCATTTCGCGCACATATGCGACGATCATTTTATGCGCACCACAACAGTCATTCGTGGTGAAGAATGGATATCGTCGCTACCTATCCATATTCAATTGTTCGACGCTATGGGCTGGGCTGCTCCTCGATATGCCCATGTTCCAGTCATCATGAAAATAGATGAAAATGGTAATAAGAGAAAGTTATCAAAGCGAAAAGATCCAGAAGCAGCGTGCTCTTTCTTTATCGATGATGGATATCCATCAGAAGCATTGTCGATGTATTTAATGACGATTGCTAATTCGAACTTTGAAGAATGGATTTTCGCTAACAAATTTAAAGATATGAATGATTTCAAATTCTCTTTTGAAAAAGTTAGTTTGGATGGAGCTTTGTTCGATTTAGTTAAGTTACAATTCTTTGCACGAGAAATACTAGCAAGAAAAACGAAAGAAGAAATGTTAGTTCTAGCCGAAAAATACGCTAAGAATCATGATAAAGCACTAGAATCATTAATTAGTCACGATAGAAACTACTTTATGGATATTATTAATATCGAAAGAGACAGTGAAAATCCGCGAAAAGATTATTCTCATTTCGGTGAACTAGTCGGCGCGATAGGGTTCTTCTATCATGACATCTATAAAAAAGAACTAGATATTAGCTTATTCAATCCGCTTATCGAAAAGAAAGTAATTGCCAATGTTCTATCGGAGTGTCGCAAGTTAGATATTGATAAGCCTCAGAACGAATGGTTTGATCAAATGAAGCAAATCGCTATTAAAAACGGTTTTGCTGAATCAAACAAAGTATATAAAGCTAACAAAGAGGCGTTTATTGGACATGTCGGCGATGTTGCAGAAATGTTACGCATTGCATTGACCGGTCGAAAGAATTCTCCAAACTTATATTTTGTGATGAAAGTTTTGGGCGGTTTAGAATCTACTAAAAGAATTGACTGCGTAATTTCTTTACTTAAGTAAAATTAAAAGATATAATGACAAGCGCTAAAGTGGTCCCATGGTCAAGAGGTTTAAGACGAGACCCTCTCAAGGTCTAATCCCGGGTTCGATTCCCGGTGGGATCACCAATTTCGCTATTTATCCTGCCTTAGTGGCAGGTTTTTTATTTATTGAGATATGCTAATATATATTGCATGAGAAAAGAACCACTATTAATGACAAATCGACTAATCCTTCGACCAATAATGGCGAAAGACTTAAATGCCATGTGGAAGTGGGTTTCTGATGAACGGGTCACAAAATATCTTACTTACGCAACGTATAAAAAGAAGAATGACTTAAAGAATTATATAGCCAACCTTAAAAAAGATGATAAATTCTATACTTTTGGTATTGTTCTAAAAGATAATAACGAGTTAATAGGAAGCATTGGATGTGGCTATAGCGAAGTACACAAAGCATGGAATTTCGGATATAACATTTGCTATGAACAATGGGGTAAAGGAATTACTACAGAAGCTTTTAAAAGACTAATCGAGTATGCGCACGACAACTTAAATGCACACGATTTTTGTGTGTATCACGCAGTAGAAAATATCGGATCTCAAAAGGTTATCCAAAAATGTGGATTTAAATATGTTGGCGAGATTTCTTATGAAAAACTAGATAAAAGTGCATCATTCAAGGCTAGTTTCTATCGTTTACACTTAGAATAATAATATATAGCATCGTTCGAGCATTAGTAATATTTACTGGTATAATAATAAAATATGAATGCGTTATTTTTACTAAACAAGTCAAGCGGTCGAGGAAGAGCGCATAAAAGAAAAAACTACATAGTGAAAAAACTATCTAATATTTTTGATTCTGTCGAAGTATTGGAATCAGTATCTCACGATCATTTTATTCAATTAGCAAAAGAAGCATGTGGGAAATTTGATGTCTTAATTTTCGCCGGTGGAGATGGAACTTTTAACATGGTCGCTAACGCAATTAGCGAAGAACCAAAAAGACCAATTCTTGGCGTTATTCCCACTGGTACCGTTAATGATGCGGCCAAAATTTTTGGCGTTAAAAGAAGCATCGGTCAAGCGATTAAAGTAATTGAAAATCAAAGAATTAGGAAATTTGATATCGGAAAAATAAACGATAGTTATTTTGTTTTTGCTGCGGCTATTGGAGCATATGCAGATATTCCATATAAGACAAGAGTAGACGGAAAGTCTAGAATTGGACCGCTCGCATATTATTTTAAGGCTATACCTCAACTTTTTAAAAAGCGTAAACTTAAGGGCACTATTACATTCGAAGATGGTACGACAAGTGTATTCGAGACACCATTCTTATTAATAATGAATAGTGCGCATATAGGTGGATTTAAAATCAATCCAAATAGTAATTCGTTTGACGGTAAAATGGATTTATTCTGGACTGAACCGACAATATTTAACTCTTTGGCAAGGTATTTATTTAGAAGCAAAAGTATCAATCATTATAAGTTTAAAGAAGTAATAATTAAATCCGATTGTAAAGATAGCTGGGACATCGATGGGGAAATCGGACCTACCGGTGATGCATCGATTAAAATTTTGCCAGAGCATTTAAGCATTTTTTCGGTGAAATAAACATAAATATGTGACTTTTGCAAAGATTTTTACTTTAATTTATACTTTTTTAATATTAAAATAAGAATATTGGAGGATTCCTATGAAAAAGAAATTAGGGGCCTTAGTTATTGTAAATAGCATATTTGTTATTGCTTTTATTGCAGTCACAATAATGCTTGGTATTTTATATCCTATAATTGGAAATTTCATCGATTCAATTAACGTATTTTTCTCGAATGGCTTTTTTGCTTTCTCCGAGATACCACAAATTTTAACAATGAGTGTGGACCGAATGGTTGCCGAAATAATCTCTTTGGTATTTGTGTTAGCTTTTGTAGTATTAGCAACAATACTAATTATCGTTTGTGCTAAAAGAAAAAAGCCATTGATGATTCTATTTCTTATCATGATTTTAGTCGATTTTGCCATCGCCTTTTTCTCGTTGGTTAATTTAATCGACATTTATTGGCCTTTTGTTATTCAAGTTGCCAATATAGCTAGTATGTCATTATCAATAGTTGCACTTGTAACTGCGGTTGTTAATCTTCTATTAGGAATCATATTGTTCGCGCTGGTGATTAAAGCCTCAAAGAAAGAAGCACCTGAAAACATTGTTCGAATTGCCACGGATAATTTAGATAATTCTGAAACAATCGCCCAAGATCATTTATCTGAACAAGCAGTTAGCAAGAACGTCGAAACTAGTGAAGCACCTGAACCAGAACCAATTCCAGTATTTATGCCTGAACCAGAACCAGAACAAGTGATAGAAAAGGACATAGATGGAAAAGCCGCCGTTCAAGGAATAGATCCTAATATGCTTGCCGCGATGATTAGAGATGTTGTAAGAGATGTAGTTCGCGATGAATTAGCTCGTGCAGAACTTAATAAGAACGCCTCTCAGCCAGTGCAAAATCTAAGTCCTAATCCAACTAGTCCGATTGTCGTTCAGTACTTTAGTGGTGACCATCCAAATAACGGAGCTGACGTAACTCCAAAAGTTGCTCATGTAGAAGCCGTCGCACAAAAAGATAAGAAACAAATCGGCATCATTAAAAACATTTCTAATAATGGTAAAAAGATAGTCCCGGCTAAGACAATTACCGTAAAGCCAGAAGAAGCGGCCGAAGAAAAAGTCTATGAAAGGATTTCTTTCATCGACCGTATGATTGGCGCTGAGAAAGATATGAAGGCTAATTATAACGAATTGAAGAATGAAGCGATGGCGTATGGTGTGCACTCACGTGTGAGCAATTCTGGAGACACATTTAGATTGCATCGCAAGACTTATTTCAAACTAACGATTGCTGGTAAAAGTTTGAAACTATATTTTGCTCTTAATCCAAAAGACTATAAAAACACAACCATTCCAGTTCAAGATGCTAGCGCGAAAGGAATCTATAAAGAAATACCACTCGTATTTAAAGTAAAATCTGATTTATCGATGAGACGCGCTAAGCAATTAATTCAAACCGTCATGGAAAAAGATAATCGCAAGCAAGGCGAAATTGCTAAAAAAGACTGGATTAAGGAACTAAAGTCCGCAATCAAGTAATTAAATTTAAAGGTATGCTCACGGCATATCTTTTTATTTTGTGCACGTGCGCATTTGCACGCGCGGTCAATTTATGGTATATTTCTATCACGTCGGACATTTTCCTCAAAAGGAGTTGGTGTTTAGTGCCTGACCCTATATCGTGGCTCATCATTGGAATATGCATATTGTTATCTGCATTCTTCTCTGCATCTGAGACCGCACTTGCCTGTTGTAATCGTTTCAAGATGAAAGTTGAAGCTGATGAAGGCTCACGTACTGCAAAAGTCGTCTTAAAATTAATCGAAAAATACGATCATACATTGACGACAGTATTAATCGGCAATAATATCGTTGCTATTGCAATTTCGGCAATATCGGCAGTTTTATTCTATAAATACTTTAGTGCTATCGGTTTAGAAACATACGCTAGTATCGTTTCGACTGGTGTCATGACATTAGTAGTCTATATTTTAGGAGACACTCTTCCTAAAACGATTACAAAAGCAATACCTGATACTTTTTCAAAAATTGTTGCTTACCCAATTTACTGGTTAAGTTTTTTGTTATTTCCAATTGCATACATATTTTCCTTACTCGTAAAGCTTTTTGCGAAAGTTTTTAAAGTGAAGGAAGAACCAACGATTACTGAAGAAGATATCACTAACGCTGTTGAGCAAGGCACCGAAGATGATGTCTTAACAGACGAACAAACAGAAATCATTCAATCCGCGTTAGATTTCGTCGATACCAATGTAAAAGAAGTACTGACACCGAAGTCGAGAATGTTTGCAATCGACATCAACACACTAACTCACGAAAAATTGAATGAGATCTTACTAAATACTAATTATTCAAGAATTCCAGTTTACCGTGGTGATATTAATAATATTATCGGTATTTTACATACTAGAACTTATCTTGAGGCATATCTTAAAAACAAGGATGTGTCTATTAGAAACACTCTTCAAAAGCCATATTTTGTTACCACAAAAGTTATGATTGATGATATTTTCAATGGTTTTAAAAAGAACCATATTCATATTGCGATTGTAAAAGATGATAACGGAGAAGTTGTCGGAATGGTGACAATGGAAGACATTTTGGAAGAACTAGTTAGCGACATTAGCGAACCTTCAAAGATCGGAGGTTCAGTAAAATGAGTCAATTAGAAATTATTAATTACGTAGTACCAATTGTCGTAATCGCTGTAAGCATTGTTTTTTCGACCTTCTTTTCTTCTGCAGATATGGCATACGGCGTTGCCGACATAGATAAACTAGAAAAGCGTGCAGAAAAGAGCAAGAGTGCTAAACTCGCGCTCAAGTTAACGAGCAATTATGAATTTACGATAAGCACTATTTTATTCGGTAACAATTTGGCAAACATTTCAGCATCTGCATTTGCTGTTATTTTAGGAACTAGAATTGCCGGTAATAATCCTGTTGGTGGAACAATAGCGACAGTGTTACTCACCGTGTTTGTAATATTGTTCTGTGAATTCCTGCCTAAAGCAATTACAAAGCGATTTGCGACGAGATTTGCAGAGATTTACGCATACCCAATTAAAATAATGGAGATTGTTTTCTTTATATTTGTCTGGCCGGTTTCTAAACTCTTTACAAGTATTGGGAAACTACTTCAAAAAAAGAAAAAAGAAGAAGATACAATAGATGACGAAGTCTTACAAAAAATGATTGATGAGAGCGAAGATAAAGGTGTTCTAGAAGAAGGGGAAGCGGAATTGGTCCGTTCGACCATTGATTTAAATGATACCGAAGCTTACGAAATAATGACACCTCGCGTTGATGTATTTTCAATTGATGTAAGCGATAAAGTCGAAGAACTGATGAATAATCCTAAATTATACGATTACTCAAGAATTCCTGTTTATGAAGACACAGTCGATAATATTATTGGAATTTTACCAGTGAAAACACTTTTAAAGCACGTTATTAAAGGCGAAAAAGACATAAATATTAGAGATTTACTTTATAAGCCTTTGTTTATTCCTAGAAATACCGAAGTTTTATCCCTTTTAGATCAATTTAAAGCAGACAAGATTCACATTGCGGTCGTTATTGATGAATACGGTGGAACCGATGGCATTGTTACTATGGAAGATATTCTCGAACTCATTGTCGGTGATATTTTTGATGAGACAGATGAAGTAGAAGAAGAAGTCGAAGACGAAGGCAATGGAACATTCATTATTGATGGAACAATGAACATCGATGATTTCTTAGATTTAATCGACTACAAAAAAGATGTTGATACTTCCTACACGACCGTCGGTGGTTTTTGCCAAGAATTTATCGAAGGATTCGCAAAAGTTGGTGATCAATTCGATTTCGGTGGTTATCATTTTACAGTTCTAGAAGCAGATGACTTTTCGGTCGAAAAAATAAGAGTCAGTAAAATTGTCGTAATCGACGACTAATCAATTAGTTTTAATAGTGGTTTAGTTTTGTTAAGATTTACTAGGAGTAACTATATGTGGGGCAAACACCAAAAGATGGAACCGCGGGCTGAAAACGAGCCTAAATTCAATCCTCAGAACAAGACAGATCGAAAAATATTGATGACTGTCGTTATTTCTTGCTCCATTTTGATTCTTTTAATTATTGGATTGATACTTGTATATATTTTCTTAATGTAATTATGACAGTCGAAGAATACTTGAATAAATCGATTAGTAAAGTCGATGGTAAAACTATTATAATCACTGGCGCGAATAGCGGTATTGGTTTTCACACCGCAGAAATAATTGCAAAAAAGGGAGGGCATGTTGTTTTAGCGTGTCGTTCTAAAGAAAAGGCAATTGAAGCGATAGATAGAATTAAAGCCGTTGTTAAAGACGCCAATCTCGAATACGTAATATTTGATCAAGCGTCGTTTAATTCTATTGATTCGTTTGTCGATAATATTACGACTAATTATGCTAATTTTTACGCTTTAATGCTCAATGCAGGAATATTAAGACCAGAAAAAGAAACATTTACCAAAGAAGGTTTTCCATTAACGGTGGGAACGAACTTTTATGGTCTACACCATTTAATGGAACGACTATATCCGCTTATTCAAAATACAATGTATGAGAAAAGGATTATTATCGAAGGTTCACTCGTAACTAGAGCGGCCAAGTATCATGGTAAGAAGTATGATTTAATTAAGACCCATTCATCTACTTTTCACGCCTATAATATTTCGAAAATTGGCGTCGAGAATCTTTTTGCCAAATATGCTCAAATCAATAAGAATCCGAATTTAAAATTTATGTTAGCTGAACCAGGAGTTTGCAAAACCAATATAATTCATAGTTTTCCTTCTTGGATTATTAAACCTGCCAATGGTTTTTTAAAAAGTTTTATGCATTCGCCCGAAAAGGGTTCTCTTCCTTCCGTTCACTTAATTACTGAGCCACATTCTAATGGAGACATATTATTGCCAAGAGGAATGTTCTCAATAGGTGGATTTCCAAAAAAGCGTCGTAGAATGTCTAAAAGAACAACTAGATTCGCATCAATAATCAATGATGCAGAATTGATAATTAAAACTAATCTCGATAAAAAAAGTGCCTAAATGGCACTTATTTTTTGATTGCTTTCATATATTCTTCATATACTATATCGGCAACTCGTTCGACGTCGTGTATTTCGGTATCTATTATAAAATCTGTTTTTACTAGTTTGTTGTCCGCGAATTCGATTCGGTCGTGTTCAATTCTATTTTGGGCATATTCTGGTAAGTCACCGCGAATAAGCATTCTTTCATAACGAGTGTTTTCATCTGCTGTAAGCAAGAATGTATAAATATCAGGATCTTTTAAGTTTATGAAAGCTTTTAAACCTTTTGGATCGACAACGATACATTTATTAATGCCAATCTGATCTCGTCCAGAACCATAGAAATTTCCATTGTATACAGTGTGCTCGACAAATCGATTTTCTTTTATTCTCTTCTCAAATTCTTCTCTAGTGACGAAAAAATAATCCTTACCATCTTTCTCACCAATTCTCATTGGTCGAGTTGTAGTTGTAATCATTTTGACAATTCCGTATTTCTTAGCTAGCATCTTAGCTACTTCGGTTTTTCCACTTGCACTAGCGCCTACTAAAACTATCATAATTGCTACTATTATATTGTTTTACGTTAGTAAAGGAAACAAGAAAATGATGATTTTAAAATCTGCTCAAAAATAATTCGTAGTATATCTTTTTCTTCGCTAATAGTAATGGGAGGAAGATATGACCAGTAATTCATTTTTTAGATTGATGAGCGATGAAATTAAATCGATTGCAAGAATATATTTCGATTCTCAAACAAGGATTCTTAACGTAAATAATAATGATGAACTTTTAACCACAAGAAAACTATTAGTCAAAAAGGTTGAAAGTGCTTTTAATCATTTATCGGCACTCGATAAGCAGTTTATTAATAACGAATTCTTCTATGAGCAATATCAATTTTGGTGGGTGCCAATTTATTCCAAAAGTACTTTCTATCGTTTGAAAAGAAAGGCGATGTCAACTTTTCTCAACCAATATAGGAGAGCAAAATGAAGCCCTCTATTCTTTTAATTATTCTGCCTCTAATGATAAGTAAAATAATCGTTATAGATTCTAAATATATAAGTCTAAGTTGTCCTTCAATAGGTCCTTATCAAGAAAATAGCGGTGATAAAAAAATAGAAGTTCACATTCACAATTCGAATAGTTTTATTCAGTTCTTTGGTAAATTGTCAGTGATAATATCAAATGATGAATTACCATCGACTACTTATTATGTATCTCCAACATTGAGCATACCAAACTCATCCAAATTAATACATGAGGTGCCGTTCACTACAGATTATTTCTTTAATCGCAAAATGAAAGTCGAATTGCTTTTCCAAGTTAATGACGGGAAAATTGCTAGTTGCGATTTCGAATTAGAATCGATAAAACCTGAGTATTTCGAAATTGAAAAGCTTAAAAACCAAACTTATTTAAAAGACAAGGCGTTTGTCCGAATCACTAATAACAAAGTAACATACTTCAATGAAAAGTTTGATTTTCAGTTTTATCCGAAAAATATCTATTCGCGGAATTACTATAGATTGCCTCTTGATTATTATAATTTTGATTACGATTCCTTCGGTCCATTAGTATACGATGATGCATATTTATCTTTTGAGGATAGTGGTAATTTATTTCCTTTGATAGAGTCGATTGGCGAATCAATGGAAAAAAGAGTACCGGTTGAACTTAGAACCAATCTTCCAGATGTGTTTCCATTTTTTAAATCGCCTTTATATGTTGATCCAACATACTTATTAATGTCTAATTCATACAAAGAAGGTTTAGTAAAAACCAATCATTTTTATTTACCAATTAACCGACTTAAAGAGCTCAATGGTTATCAATTTAAAATCAATATTGAAAGGCTAGGGCAAACCAAGAATTCTTTCTCGTTTTCTTTTACTTATCAATCGGACTGGTACTTGATTGGAAGTTGTCAGAATTCAGATTATTGCGTTATCGGAGGTATTTATAAATGATAAACCTATATATTTCCATCATTCTTGGAATATTGTCTTTTCAAGCATTTACGTTCACGTATCGATTGGGTGGTATTAATAAAACAATAATAAACATCCCAAAAGCAATATTCGAGAAATCAATACCGATAGTTTCTGATTCTGCTGATCAAGAGTTTAAACCATATTTTGACAAGTCTTTACTAGAACTTAACATTAATGGATACATTAGCAATAACATCGGTCGTTATTCTAATAACTATACTCTTGTCTTTTATTATTATAATTCACTAAATAGTCTCATTTGTCGTGGCGATAAATGCGATGGTGTCAGAATAACAATTAATGCGAAAATGATTGGCTTTTTTGATTATGAAAGAACTATGTTTTACGAAATAAGGAATAACAATGGATAGGAATAAAGCAATCTCGTTTATTGAGTCATCAACTTTTAGTCATCTGCTCAGTGACCAAGAGGTGACGGACATTTCCTACAATGGTAGGGAAGTATACTATTTTCATAACTACATGGGAAGACAAAAGAGCGAAATGCTTTTCGGCACACAAGAAGCGCACGATTTCATTCGCCAAATAGCAAACTTAACCGAGTCAGCCTTTTCTTTTTCTGATCCAGTGCTCGATATATCTTTTGGTCGATACAGAATAAACGCCGTCCATCACGCAATAGGAAGAGTCGGAGATCAAAAAGTAATAACGTTTTCCATAAGAATAGTGTCCAGTCAAACCAGAATAAACGACGAAGACATTCCAAAGGCTGTTCGCGAGTTATTTGATATTATAATCGCTTCTAGATTATCGATTGTAATAGCCGGAACAACCGGAAGTGGCAAAACTGAATTGCAGAAATACATCATCTCTAAAATGCCACCTAATGAAAGAATAATTGTTATAGACAATGTTAATGAACTTACTAGCGTTTGTTATGAAAACGATGTCGATTCCAATTTTTGGATAATTGACGGCGATACATCAAATCAGATTCAAATGTTGGTAAGAAACGCTCTTAGATCGAATCCTGATTGGATAATAATTGCTGAATCGCGTGGAAAAGAAATGATGGAGATACTAAATGCCTCTCTTACAGGCCATCCAGTGGTCACAACAATTCACGCTATTGATTCTTCGTCAATCATCAACAGAATGTCAAAAATGATAATGATGAACGGCAATAACATTAACTACGAGAATGCCAGTACTGACTTAATTAATGCTTTCAGATTCTTTGTTTTTCTTAAAAGATCAATAAACAAAAATGGTTTAGTAAGGAGATATATATCGTCGATATCAATTGGCGATGGATTTAATAAACCATCGATAATTTTTAGTTCGAATGGAAATGTACATAAATTCGAAAAAATCGACAAAACTCATTATCAGAATTTAGAAATTTCAGAAAAACAAACCGAGTTTTACAAGGTTTTTATCAAAGGAGAGAATAATGGGTAGTGTTTACTTAACGTTGACTATGGTTTCGTTATTGTTCGGTATTATTGCATACACAAGTTCAGATAACTTGATAATGGCAATATCGGTTTTTACTGTTTTCACAATATATTTCTTTTTTATTGGCGCAAGGAGAATTAAGAAGTGGAAGAGCGACATCGATAGATATCATCTTTGCTACAATCTCATTAATACATTAATTATTTCGATCAACATTAAGAAAACCATTAGTGGAGCATTTGAAAGTACAGAAATCTTAATCTCTGAAAATAAGGAAATTGATTTAGACTCTTTTAAACATTTTGACGTAATTCAAAAAATCGAATATTTGGAGAGATATTTTCCGTTTAAAATTTATAAACTTTTTATTGAGGTAATAAAACTTTACGAGGAGCAGGGCGGAGATATATTAAAAATGTCCGATAATCTAATAAAAGCCACAAAAAGAGAAGAAGACTACGTGATTGCGGTATCGGAAAAAAGTAAAAGAAAGTTATTCGAAATATCACTCCTTTGGTTATTCACATTTCTTATTTTGATATTCGTTAGATTCGGATTAGCAAACTTCTTTGCTTCTGTGATAGCTAAACCATTTTTCCTAGCCTCGATTGCAGTTTTCTTTCTCTTTGTCCTTGTTTCCGTCGAGTTCATATTTCGAAATGTTTTTAATTCAGAAATGAAAGTGAGAGATTACGATGAATAGTTTAAAAGAAAAGATAGAAAGTGTTGGCTTATCGTACAAAATTGAAGTTATTAAGCTAGTATCTGTGAATTTAATTCTGATAGTAATTTTCATATTATTACTCGTTTTTTACAAATCGCTATATTTATTACTGATGGTAATTGGCTTAGCATTAATCGCAAATTATTACGCATTTAATAGATACAAAAGACTTGCGGTGAAACAAAAACAATCCCACATTGACGAATTTGTCAATATTATCACTTTTTTCGAGGTTTTCATTGGCAACGGTTTAAATATTTATGGTTCTTTTTTAAAGGTAATTGATTATTCGTCGCCATGGATGAAATATCATGTCGAAAATTTTGTTACCGACATCGATAAAGATAAGACCGTAAGTCCGTTTATTGATTTTTCGAAGCAATTTGAAAATAGAATAGTTGAAAGTGTCATGGTTTCGATTTATCAAATGGTGGAAGACGGTGAAAAGGCGATTAAACTAACTCAGTTCAAGTTTTTGTTTGAAAGATTTAGTGAAACCAATCAGATGGAAAGAATGGAAATCAAAAAAAGGAAACTCGATAGTTTGAATGCTTTACCATTAATTGGCGCAGGAATAATAACTGCAATTGTGACATTTGGAGTTATTTCGATTGTGGGAGATTTAGTTAATGTCTTATAAGATGGGACTGATATTATCATTAACTTTTGTCATACAACTATTTGTTTTTGCTTGCGACATGATATCTATTCAACTTATTCACTCTAATCTTGACGCTAAGGCCGTTACGATTGGCTATTTAATCGCAAATAGAGGCAATTTAGACGATTTATTCATAGCAGATATAGAAAACCGATATAACATTACATTTGCATGCGAGAGCAACTGCACCCCTCGTTTTGGAGATGTTGTGGAATATACAATCTCGACGATCTATGACCCTTTAATCCTTTCAAACGATTCAATGATTGTTTGCGTTAGAAGGTCGACAGTTGTCGGGTACTATCAATAAGGAGGATGTTATGTCTGAAATAAAAGGACAATTGCTAGGTGTTTTACTGGTGTTGATGCTTTTCGGTACAATGGCAGCGACACTTACTGCGGTTTTTACCAGTATGACCGCAAAAATTGAAAGCGAAGTATCAGAAATTGAAAACCAACTAGACAATAAAGTTTCTTCAAGAATAATGCACTATTAGTCAGTAATTAAAACCCGTGTTGACCGACGGGTCTTTTTATTTGACTTGCAAAAAAATATTCACTATTAAATAATAAGACAGTCCTAAAGGAGAATTACTAATGGATAATATTGAAGCAAAGATTAGAGAAATATTCGCGAAAAGAGCAGATATTTCAAAGGCAACACCAGAAACAAAGCTAAGCGAATTGAATATCGATTCATTAGACCTCGTCGAAGCGATGATGGAAATCGAAGAGGCGTTTGATATTGAATTTACAAATACAGAAATTTTGGAACTCAAGACCGTTCAAAATGTTCTCGATTTAGTAAAGAAGAAAAAGTAATAAAACTTACTTGCGCCGTAATATCTCTATGTGATATTATTTGACTTGCGCTTATCGCAAGAAAAGTGCCTACTTAGCTCAGTCGGTAGAGCTATCGGCTGTTAACCGATCGGTCGTGGGTTCGAGTCCCTCAGTAGGCGCCAAACGATGGCCCGTTGGAGAAGCGGCTTAACTCACATGCCTTTCACGCATGCATTCATGGGTTCGAATCCCGTACGGGTCACCAGTACGATCAGTAACCGAATCATCTTGCTAAGGTGGTTCGGTTTTTTCTTGCTTAATAGTCTTGATGCCATTATACTATAAAGGTTCTAGAAAGAACCAATTATGACATTTAACACCGAAATCCTGTCTTTAGTCGAAAATCTCCGCAAAGGCTATGCCAAAAACCTCTCCGGTCTAGCCCATGAGGAAGGCTTGACCCCTTGCGAGGGGAGTGTCCTTTCTTTCTTACGCTTCAATCCTGGCTATGATGCCCCGAGCGATATCACGCGTCTTATCCAGATCACGAAAGGCAATGTTTCTTCTTCCGTCCATTCGTTGGAGGAGAAAGGTTACCTCGTTTCTAAGACGGACGAGAAAGACCATCGTTTGTCCCATCTCACTTTGACGGAAAAATCCTTTCCGTTCCTTAATCGCGTGAGCGCGATGAGAGCCAAATGGGTCAAGAAACTTATGACGGGCTTTTCTTCTAGTGAGACGAAAGAACTGTCTTCCTTCCTTTTACGTATCAACGAGAACATCACCAAATGAAAACCGCATTAACCGAAGAAGCCTTAGGCAAGGCCCCGATTGGACGTTTGCTTTGGAAATTAGCTATTCCAACGATTTTGGCTCAGTTCATCAACATGCTCTATAACCTGGTGGACCGGATCTACATCGGCCACATCGCTGAGACCGGAGTCACCCAATTGACGGCCTTAGGTGTTTGCACGTCTTTGATTATTTCCGTCTCCGCTTTCGCTTACTTGGTGGGCTCTGGTGGTGGACCTTTGTCTTCGATTGACGCGGGTAAGGGCAAAAAGGAAGAGGCCGAAAGGATTGAAGGCAATTCCTTTATCTTGCTCATTATCCTCGGCGTTATCCTTACCACTTTGCTTTTGATTTTCTCTAAGCCGCTTCTGCTGGCTTTTGGCGGCAGCAACGAAACGATTGGTTACGCGAACGATTACATGCAGATTTACGCGATTGGCACCATTTTCGTCATGCTGACCTTGGGGATGAATCTTTTTATCACTGCCCAAGGCAAAACGATGACGGGAATGTTATCTGTTCTTATTGGCGCGATTTTGAACATCGCCCTTGATCCCCTTTTCATCTTCACCTTTAACATGGGTGTCAAGGGGGCGGCTTGGGCCACCATTATTTCCCAAGGCGCTTCCTGCATTTGGGTTGTGGCGTTTCTCTTTAGCAAAAAGAGCGAGTGGCAATTAAAACCCTGCAATTTCCGTCTCGACCTTCATCTTGATTCAAGGATCTTCGCTTTAGGCTCCGCGACTTTCCTGATGCAGATCTCGGAAGGTATTTTGACGATTTGTTTCAACACTTCGCTTCGGAAATACGGTGGCGATTTGGCGGTGGGGACGATGACGATTCTTTTCTCTTTGACCCAACTAGCCTTCTTGCCTCTATCGGGATTAGGGCAGGGGGCGCAGCCGATAATTTCCTATAACTATGGGGCCAATAACAAAGAACGGGTCGAAGCCACGTTTAAGCTTCTTTTGATTGTCAGTCTTTCTTTCTCGGCGGTTTTCTGTTCCCTCATTCTTGGATTCCCTGAAGCTTTTGCAAGGATTTTCACTAATGACGCGACTTTGTTAAGCCATATTACGGTGCCCGCCCGTATCTATGTGGCGTGCCTTACGATCTTCGGCATTCAGATTGCCTGCCAGCAAACCTTCACGGCCATCGGCGATGCCGTCTCCTCGCTTATGGTGGCCATCATGCGTAAATTCATTTTGCTCATTCCTTTGATTTATATTTGTCCCGCCATTTGGACGAGCAATCAAGAATATGCGGTCTATTTAGCGGAACCGATTGCCGACTTCTTGGCTATCTCTTTCACTTCCGTTTTATTCTTCTTCAAGTTCCGTGGAGCCATGAAGAAAATGGATGAGAAGAAAGAAAACGAACCCACTTCAGTGACGACAGTGCAGTGACACAAGTGTGTAAAAACCACTACAATAGTGGATATGAATAAACCCCTTCGTGAGCAGTCGCCTTTTATTCCTTTTCCGTATATCGACAAATATCCAAAAGATGAGCACGGGGATATTTACCCTTCGACTCACAAATACGACTATGATTACGAGGATCCTAAGAAGTTTGTTTATCGTCCGAAAAATTTCGCCTTCAAATTCAAGCGGTTTTTCATTCGAACTTTTGCTTTCTTAATCGGCGAACCGATTGTGCGTTTCCGCTATGGAATAAAGATTGTAGGCAAAAAGAACTATCGTCTCCATAAAAAGGAAATGAAGGAAGGCTTCATTACGGTTTGCAATCACGTCTTGCCATGGGATTGCTTGGCCGTGTCCGCCACGCGGATGGGACGCTTCCCGGAGTTCCCGATGTGGCAGGCTGGTTTCGAAAGCACGATTGGGCCCTTATTACGAAGCTATGGTGGCTTTCCTGTCGTAAAGACGGTTCATGGCGTGATGAACGCCTATATCGCCATGCGAGCGGTTATCAAGGAGCATAAGTGGCTTCATGTTTATCCTGAGGCCGCGTGCTGGAACAATTACGCCCCGTTGCGCGAATTCAAAGATGGAACATTTAGACTAGCCTATGAATTTGGCACGCCAGTGTTCCCGCTTGTGATTTCCTATCGGCCTCGTCATGGCTTCTTCAAACTTTATTGCCGCAAGGATCCTTTGGTGACTTTAAAAATTGGCGAACCTCAATACGCTTTGAAAACGTTATCGCGGGCGGACGGGACCAAAGAGCTTCTTGACCGGGTTCATCTTAAGATGATTCAGATGGCTGGCCTCGTGAACGAAAAAGAAAACGAAGAACTGAAAAAACTATATTCCTACCAATAGACGATTAATATACCGAAAACGGATTATTTATATCTAAAATATCGTTTAAAAGTGTTTTCGGTATGATATAACATACATAGTGTAAATGTTGCATTTAGTAAGTAATTACTGAGGAAAACCATTTTCATTAAGTTCCTATTTGCACCCGAGGGAATGATAAATCAGCTTTAATCGTTGTTTTCCTTGTTTGACCACTTCGAATAACGCAATTTTATATGCATTTTGATAGCCATCTCGATAAAGGCCTGGGCTTTTTGATAGTTGTTTCCTTTATTGTTGTAGATGAAAGCAAAGAGGTTAAGCCAGTCTTGAAGAGTATCTCTCGAGTAGCCTCCATGACTTGAAAGAAATTCTTTAAGGTAACGGTGAACTTTGTTAATTGGTTCCAATGGGTTATTCCTATCCTCTATCTTCTTAGACTTGTCGACCACGTGTACCTCACTAACAAGATTAAGAGATCTTATAAACTCACGATGGGCATTTTCTCCATCATGGACGAATGTTGACCCTTTGCTTATGTGACTAGAGTATGCCTTGGTGACCTTGGGAACGCTGGGTTTGCCCACACCCTCTAATTTTAGATAACACTTATTACCATCAGTTAACGAATATATGGAATATTGATTGCTTGATAACCCTCGAAGTTCTTTTCCATTTTTCGCCACTTTCTTAGATTCCCACTTGGGCACGTATGTCTCGTCGGCATAGACCCTTCCTACGAAGATGATGGAATCTTGATACTTTTGAAGAACGAGGAATACCTTAGAAAGCCAGTATCTACCAGTTGAATATGCATTACGATTATCGATACTAGAAGTAAGGACGCTATGGAACTCAAAGAGATGAGACAAATACTCTATCCATTCTGAAAATGGGATCTTTCTTGAATCAAAAATCGTGTTTGTTACAGGAGAGAACTTTCTCCCACAAGATGAGCATTCATAACACCTAAGGCCACTTTTCTTAAATCCATCTCTCCTTATCGCTGGCGAACCACAATAAGGACATGAAGTAATCGCCAAGGAGTTGATATATGCTATTTCCTCACATGAAACTTTCCTATGTTTCGCGTCATACCATTCCGACAACGTCGAAATCATAAGGGGCGAAGATTTGTCTCCACTCGAAAATTCGGCTCTTAGAGCCTCTAGTTGTTTTTCTTTCATGAACCTGCCGATCCCGCCTATGGGGAGGCATCATCCTTGGAATCGGCAGATTCTCAAAAAAGCTGATGCCTCCCTAAAGGCTTTTGAAATAGCCACTCTATAGGGTGGCATAGTCATTATACGGCTATGGTTCAAGACCCGTCTAAATTCTTCCCTCGTGTGCAAATAGGAACTTTTATTATAATATCTTTCAGTTACAACATAACCATTGATAATTTTGAAATGCCATTAAGCAATAGAAAAACTTTTTTCTCACAACAGTCATCATCTCAAAAAACGCGATTTTGAAAATCGTCAGCGAAAAACCCACGTCTTGTTGAGCACCTTTTAGCGTCTTTAGTACAAAAAATGGTATTTTCACTGTTTAACTTAATTACTTTTTTCTTGGAGTTGGTATTTCTTCTGTTTAATAAACACAACAAGAAATATTGCACCATTCATATGGTGCTTTTATTTTTAAGAAACAAAATTGGCTTCATTGAACTCAATGTAATGATATATATAAAAAACCCAGTGAATTTTATCACCGGGTTTTTTCTTTATGCTTCAGAATCTGCAAATTGAGAATTATACAAGTCTGCGTAGAAGCCATTTTTATCTAAGAGTTCTTGATGGTTTCCGTTCTCGACGATATTGCCTTCCTTCATAACAATTATTAAATCAGCGTTTTTAATTGTTGATAAGCGGTGGGCGATAATAAACGATGTTCGTCTTTCCATCAAAGCGTCCATTGCTTTTTGAATAACGATTTCTGTACGCGTATCTACAGATGATGTAGCTTCATCAAGAATTAACATTGGAGCATTTTGAATCATTGCTCTAGCAATCGTTAATAACTGTTTTTGCCCAGATGATATTTCAAGCGTATCGTCGATAATAGTGTCGTATCCATGAGGCAATGTATTGATAAAGTGACTAATTCCACATGCTTCAGCAGCTTTTTCCATTTCTTCATCGGTAACATTATTCCGGCCAAATTTCAAATTATCGCGAACTGTTCCTTGGAATAGCCATGTATCTTGAAGAACCATTCCAAATAGAGAATGGACGTTTTTCCGTTTTAGATCCTTTGTCGAAATATTATCTATTTTGATGTCGCCTGAATTTACTTCATAAAAGCGCATTAATAGATTAACCATCGTCGTTTTTCCTGCGCCTGTTGGACCAACAATTGCAATTTTTTGACCTGGTAGTATTTTTGATGAAAATCCGTGAATAATCTCTTTGTTTAAGTCATAACCGAAGTGGACATCGTCAAATTCGACCGATCCTTGAACCTTTTCAATCGTTTGAGTTTTGTTCGTCTCGTCATCTAGATTCTTTTCTTCTAAGAATTCAAAAACTCTTTTAGAGGCCGCTCCAGCTTGTTGAATATATGTCATTCCTTGCGCAATCGTCGTAAGCGGTTGAGAGAATAATCTAATATATATCATGAAACTAGTGATAATACCGAAAGATATAGCGTTATCCTTAACTAACAAAGCACCAGCAATACAAACCGCTACATAACCAAGATTGCCGATAAATCCCATCAATGGTTGCATTAAACCAGACAAGAATTGCGACATCCAGTTATTGAAATATAAAGAGTTGTTATGTCCGTTAAATGTATCAGCGTTTTTCTTTAAAGCATTGTTTGATAACACTGCTGAATGATTAGTGAATATTTCTTCGACATGACCATTTAGTTTTCCTAAACCTTCTTGTTGTTTTACGAAGAATTTTTGTGATCTAGTGACAATGACAATCATCAATACAAAACCGATGACTGATGAAATAATTGCTGTTAATGCCATTATCCAGTTTGTGTAAAACATCATGATTGTACATCCGATAACTAGAACAACAGAACTAATTAAAGAGGCAACAGAGTTGTTAAGAGCCTGTGAAATTAAATCTACATCATTCGTTAAGCGAGACAATATGTCTCCAGTGGAAGATGAATCAATGTATTTAAGCGGAACACTATTAATCTTATTATTTATGTCACTTCTTAGCTTCTTGCTAATTGAGTTAGTGACCAAAGTCATAATCATACCTTGTAGGTAAGAAAACAAGATACTGAGACTGAAAATAATGATTAACTGAAGCCCGACATTACTGATATATGCTAGATCGATTCCGGTCATTGCGCCTTGAGTTATTGCATTGGTGATATCGGAAATTTTATTAGGACCGACAAGCGATAATACCGCTCCGGCGACAGCTAAAACAATCGCGGCAATTACTAATGGCAAATATTTTTTGCCATATCTAACTAGTTTTCTAATTACAGGACCTAAGGCCACTTTTTCGTGAGGTCCGCCGATTCCCATCGGTCCTTTTCTTTGCATTGCGTTAGGCATTTAAGAGTTCCTCCTCTGAAAGTTGGCTCAAAGCGATCTCTTTATAAATTGGGCAACTAATCAATAATTCTTCGTGTTTTCCTTTACCAACAATTTTTCCGTTATCAACGACGAGAATTTCATCGGCATTTTTAATTGTTCCGACTCTTTGAGCAATGATAATCTTCGTCAATCCTGGGTATTGTTTTGATAATTCGTTTCTTAATGTGAAGTCGGTTTTATAGTCTAAAGCAGAGAATGAATCGTCGAAAATAATGATTTCTGGATTTCTTGCTAATGCTCTAGCGATGGCAATTCTTTGTTTTTGCCCACCTGATAAATTTTTACCGCCTTGTTCGATTTGCGAAGATATTCCACCTTCTTTTTTCTCGATAAACTCGGCAGCTTGAGAAACATTTATGGCTTTTTTAAGATCATCTAAAGAACCACCTTTTGAATTACCATAAAGAATGTTTTCTTCAATTGTTCCACTAAACATAACAGCCTTTTGTGGCACGATTGAAATACGGTTATACAAAGATTCAAAACGATAATCTTTCACATTAGTTCCATCGACTAGAATTTCTCCATCAGTAGCATCATAATAACGCACTGCTAAATTCGCTAACGTACTCTTGCCTGAACCAGTAGCACCGATAATCGCTAAAGTTTGTCCTTTTGTGACTTTAAATGTAGCGTTATCGATAATTTTCTCGTGTGTTGTATCTCCATCGTAAGAGAAACTAACATTCTTGAATTCGACCTCTCCAGTCAAATCAGTATTCCCATCGGAGTTACCCTCTTTAATACTTACATTAGAGAATATTACTTCACTAATACGACGACCAGAAACAACAGCGCGAGGCATAATCATAAAGATGATGATAAGTAGCATGAAGGCCATGACGACTTGCATTGAATAAGAAGAGAAGACGAGCATATTAGCAAATAAATTGAACTTATCTGGAATTTCTGATGCAGAATTTATAGCGTATGCTCCAATCCAATATATAGATAGGGTTAAACCAGACATAATTCCACTCATAAGAGGATTCATGATTGCCATGATTAAACCAATACCGGTGTTTGTTTTAGTTAGATTCTTATTAACGCTTTCGAATTCTTTTGAACGTTTTTCTTCAGCATTAAAAGCCTTTATAACGCGCAAACCATTGATATTCTCGCGTGCGATAAGGTTAACGTCGTCGATTTGCTTTTGAACGATTTTGAATTTTGGCAAAGCATATGAAATAGCAATCGAAATGACGATAACAAGCACTCCGACGGCCACGCCAGTAGCGATGACCCATCCAGTTGTTCCCTTATCGACGATTTTGATAATTGCCCAAACCGCCATGACTGGAGCTTTTAGTAAAATGCTTAATCCCATTGAGAAAATCATCTGAATTTGTGAAACGTCGTTCGTCGCGCGAGTAATTAAACTAGCGGTGGAGAAACGCTCGATGTCTCTTGCGGACATGCTTTCTACTTTGTCATAGATTTCTTTTCTTAATGTCTTTGAAAGGCTTGAAGAAATGTAGGAAGAGATGAAACCAGTTATGGTGCTTACTACAGCACTTCCTAAGGCGCATCCGAGCATTTTTGCGCCAGCGATCCAAATGTCAGAAATCTCACTATTTGGTGTTTGCAGTAGTTTTGTGATGTCGATCATGAAATCTGGCATTTTGAGTTCAAGATAGACAGAAGTGACGATTAGTCCAAAAATAACTATTAAAAGAAACCAATCTCGTTTTCTTAAAAATTTAAATAATTTAAGCATTTTACGCCTTTCATTGCCGTATCAAAATATCGGCTGCTAATTACCATAAACATGTAATATATTAAAGTCAATATTTATGGACAATTACGTTTTGTTTACCTTTTTCTAGAACTATACTATAATTGTATTAGTTATAAAGGAGACAAGCTGATGAGAGAAAAACTTTTAGAATCACTATTAAAAGAATTGGAATGTATGGATCCAGACTTTCGAAGAAAAGTTGCGAAACCTTTACTATCAATAGATCCTTTTCATTTCACCAGTCTACAAAGAATGACTCTTGTTTTTCTACGCAGAAGCGGCCCTCAACCGATGAATGTGATTGCCTCATTTCATGGAATTTCAAAGCAGCAATTAACACCTATCGTCGAAAGTCTCGAGAAACAAAACATGGTGATTAGAGAGACAAATCCAGAAAATCGTCGTGAAGTAATTGTGACTATAACTAAGAAAAGTGAAGAATTCTTTAGAGAAACAAAAAAGCGCGTTATCGATGAATGGATGGGCAAATTGGATCATTTCACCGATGAAGAAATCGAAGAAATAATTACACATATGCACGCCATTAATGGTTTTTTAAGAAGAATTAACGAAGAATAAACTACGAGATTTAATTAGTCATTATTTTCGATATAATAATATCGAGGATAATAAAATGAATTTAGTAAAAGATAATTGGACCAAAGAAGATAGACATCTTTTTAACGAATATCTCATGTCTTTTAGCAAAGGAAAAGAAAAAGGCGAATGGGAAAAAAGAATCGTTAATACTTCTTTACCTTGCATTGCGGTTCCATCGCCGGATGTAAAGAAAATAACAAAAGAAATTCATAAAGGTAATTATTTGTCTTTTATCGATCTTTGGATTTGGGACAATTTCACTGATACCGCGATTATCGGTGGCCTTATCTGTCTTATTAAAGACTTTGATTTAATGAAAAAGTATTTATTGAAGTTTGTTCATAAGGCCGATTGCTGGGCGACGGTCGATTTATTGAAATTTAATATTAAAGATAACAATAAAAAGCAATATCTAGAATTAGCAAAAGAACTAATCAAAGATAATCACCCTTTTACTAGAAGAGCGGGGGTAACAATTCTTTTCAAAATGGTGGATGATGACTTATATATTAATGAAATATTTAAAATCATGAATTCATTTTATAATGAGGATGAATATTACGTTAACATGGTTGTAGCGTGGCTTTTTGCGGAATGTTTTACCAAACAAAGACAAAAAACACTGGAATTCTTAAATACCCATCGCTTAAATAAGTTCACCATAAATAAAGGAATTTCGAAGTGTCGAGATAGTTTTAGAGTTTCCAAAGAAGATAAAGAAATGCTTCTGAAATATCGACAATAGTTCCACTTATTAATGGCAATTTTTACTTGCTTTTTATCTTTTTAATATCTGGTTAGTATAAATGCGAAAGGAGGGAAACTAAATGCTCGATGTAATAAAAGTTGGTCAAAAACTCAAAGATACAAGATTGAAAAATAAGTTATCTCAAGAAGAGATCGCAAATAAAATCTATGTTACTAGACAAGCTGTATCAAATTGGGAAATGGGCATTTCTCTTCCGACGATTGATTCTCTTATTATGCTGACAAAGATTTATCATTCTCCAATCGAAGAACTGCTTTGTTTAGATGAAGACATAATCCTTAAAGAGAACATTTTTGAAGGACATAGTAGAGATTTCATTATTAAACAAATAATCGAAAGAAAACTGAAAGTTGATTTAGTTGAGGTTTTCTACCAGTTTTCAAAAAAAGAAAGAAGACAAATAGTCCGAGCGGTCAAAGATAAGAAAATCATTGTTGATCGTAGAGGCTTCATGGAGATTTTGACCAAAGATGAGAAAAATTTACTTTTTAAAAAAAGAAAGGGCGTGAAAAAATTATGAATTTAGATTTAAAGAAAATGTTAGCGTTTTTAGAAGACGAAGATATCAAAGAACTACTTAAAAAAATTAATGAAAATGGTGGACATGAATATCGTGGCGTGACCATCGATAATCTACTTCCGTTTTTAGACGAAGAAGACATCGATGAAATGATTCAAAACTGCAGTAATGAAGACAGAGATTTCAGCCGCTACATTCCATTTGCAAGCGATGAGAAAATTAACGAAATATTCATTCAAAGAATTAAAGATAATAAGCCGATTAGGGATTTGCTTCCATTCGTCGATGACGATGCACTTCACGAATTAGTCGTTCAGTACACAAGTGGTAAGGAAGTTAATATCGACTTCAATGAAATATACCCATTTTTAGATGACGATGATATCAAAGCGCTTCTTCATTATGTGATGACGCACGACGAAGAAAAGAAATAAAAGAAAATGCCGGTTATCCGGCATTTATTTTTTGTCTTTATCTTTAGAGGCGTACTCGTTAATTTCATCAGTAACGCTATTTTTACTGCCTTTAAATGGGAAGAAGAAGTTTGGCTTATTTTTCTTTTTGGAATTTTGAGGAGCATTTACTTTAAGAATTTCGGCTGTTTTCTCTCTAACGCTTTCTCTTAATTTATCAAGACTGATGACGATTTTATTCTTTTTAGCGGCAGAGGTAATCTTGGTTGCTAGATGAATTGAATACGCAAAGTCGACGAGAATCATGCCAGCGACCATTCCGATGAAGAAATAATATATTTGATGATCATTTGATGCTAGCCAATAAACAGCCTCTACTAAGTACTTATTTATAAAGAAGTAATATATAGCGCCCACAACTAGCCAAATCAAAGAGAACGAAGGGCATATGATGCCCATAATATTTCCTTTGCGGTTGCTATAATCCCAAAGTTTGATTTTCATTCCTTTTATAAATATTAGTCCAGCGATAAATTCGACTAAAACCATCACTATTGCAATCATTATTACTTTTACAATTGCGCCCCAAACACTTGTATCACTTAATCCAATTGAGGTTAAATCGATATTGCTTAATGCGTAAAGTGCAACTGTTCCAAAACCATAGATTGGAAGATATGGTCCGACTAGAAATCCTGGATTAACCCATTTATGCTGAGAGACGAATCTTCTAAAGAATAGTTCGATAACCCAACCGATTAAAGAGCCAATGACGAACAAGGTTACTATCGAGATGAAAATAATAAGCGAATCCATAAGATTAGTATACAAGGAAACATATACTGGTGTGATATAATATCTTCGATTCAAAGGAGGAAAGCTTATGCTTATCAACGAATTACAAAAGGCTAACATCGAGGCATTGAAGGCTCACGACGATAACAAAAGAGCGATTCTTTCAGTTGTTATTAATAAGTACAAAATGCTCGAAGTAGAAGCTAGAGCTACTGGTAAAGAAGTAGGGGATGCGGATATGCTATCCGTTATTCAAAAGACACTTAAGGAATTAGCAGATGAAAAAGAAGGTTTCATTTCTGCTGGACGAAATGAAAAGATTAAAGCTTTGATCGCGCAAGAGGACATTATCAAAGAATATCTTCCAAAACAATTAAGCGAAGAAGCGATCCGCGCTGAAATCGCTAAATTAGCAGATAAAACGCTTCCAAGCATCATGAAACACTTCAAAACCAATTTCGCCGGACAGGTCGATATGGGTTTAGTGGGTAAAATTGCTCGCGAAATTAATTCTTAATATTTCTTGTCAATACGCGGTTTATTATTTATAATTTAAACCGCTATATAGGGGTGTCGTACAATGGTAGTACTTCGGTCTCCAAAACCGCCAATGCGGGTTCGATTCCTGCCACCCCTGCCATTTAAGAAGAACAAGCATTGATACACAATATCAGTGCTTTTTTTGTGCTTTTAGCCACTTTTTTGACCTTTTTGATGCTTGTTTTCTATTTTTGCATAGTAAGTCTTTGTATCAATAGTGTTCTAGTGCTACACAAAAAGTGATAATAATAAGATTGCCGACGGGACTTGAACTATTAAAAAGGCATAAAAATAGCGTTTTTTAGCCAAAAATGTTTGTTTTTAGAAAATGAAAAAATCTACGCATGCGTACGCGAAGCCAAAAATGAACGTTTCAAGTCCTGTCACCCCATAGATGATTTGAGAATGGTGTTGATTAGAATTAAAAAGGGTTGAAGGGTAGACACAATGAATTGATACAAACTGAAGAGTAAAATTTCTTAACTACTTAATAGATAAGAAAAACCTCTTATGGTATGATTTAACCAGTACGGTGACAAAATGAAAAAACCAAAATTTACTTTTATCGATTTATTTGCTGGAATCGGTGGTTTCCACATTGCTATGCATAATTTAGGCGGCGAGTGTGTATTTGCCTCAGAATGGGACAACGATTGTAGAAAAACATACACAGCTAATTTTAGAGAAATATCTCCTAAGTTATTTGATAAAGATGGCAAACCCAATGATCTTTTTGCTGGCGATATAACTAAAGTTCCTCCAGAATCTATACCTAACCATGATATTTTATGTGGCGGTTTTCCATGTCAGCCATTTTCACAAGCTGGTTATAAAAGAGGATTTGAGGATACTAGAGGAACGTTATTTTTTAATGTTGCAGCCATATTAAAAGCGAAACAACCAATTGCATTCTTTCTTGAAAACGTAAGAGGATTGTTCACGCATGATGATGGTAAAACCTTTGAGGTTATCAAGAATACAATCGATGAACTTGGATATGACTTTTTCTATCAAATTGTTAAAGCATCTGATTTTAATTGCCCTCAGCACAGACCACGTCTATACATGATTGGTATTAGAAAAGATTTAAAGTTAAAATACACATTCCCAAAACCAGTCCCACTAACAAAAAATATGAGTTGGGTATTTGATGGTGCAACAGTCAATAAAGAGATTGGATTCACCCTCAGAGTTGGCGGGAAATCTTCACCTATTGATGATAGAAGAAACTGGGATGGTTATATCGTTGATGGCCAAGAAAGAAGAATCTCACCTAAAGAAGGCAAGAGAATGCAGGGTTTCCCTGATGATTTCGAGTTCCCTGTCAGTAAGGGCGCAGCAATGAAACAATTAGGCAATTCTGTTGCCATCCCAGCAATCGAAGCGACCGCGAATGAACTTGTTAAAATACTTGAAGCCGCTGGTTTAATTGGAAAGAAGGAATAGTATGAGCTCTTTTAATCGTGGTGAATGGTCCGAAATCTATGCGATTCTATGCATGCTCGTATGCCCAGAACTTTCTGTTGGCAATGCTGATTTAGAGGAAATTACAAATAAACTTTATAAAATAAAAAAGATTCAAATTGCAAACCCTAATACAGATAACGGCATTATTGAGTATTGCCTTAATAATAATTGTGATGTTGAAGTATATTACGATAATGAATTGGATAACTTAATTTCTATGCTCGAACTAAATGAGAATAAACATCGTATTTTTGATGCTATTCAAAATGCGCCAATTGGCAATGGTGCTTTCGAAATTGAAGGAATTGAAAATATTCTTGTCAAATTGACTAGAGGCAACAAGATTAAAGCTAGATCATTTAGCAAGGAAGATTTAGAAGCAACAGTCTTAGACAAGAGAATAGGAAAAGATGCTTCGTTAAAATATAGTATTAAGTCATCATTGGGTAGCCCAGCAACTTTGCTAAATGCAAGTAACCACACTAATTTTTTGTATTCAATTACTGGATTAGATGAAAAATATATTGATGAAATTAATTCAATTGAAACAAGAACTAAACTGTTGGATAGAATAAATTTCATTACTTCGCATGGTGGAAAAATTAAATTCGAAAGAATAGTAGACCAAAACCTTGAATACAATTTGAGGATGATTGATACGTTAATGCCTGAGTATTTAGCGAATGTATTATTGAATTCGTATATTAAAGGCACAAAAGATTTGAAAGATCTATTTTTGACATCAAATCAGTTCATTGATGAGGATTTTGCCTTAAAGAAACTTGGCGATTTATTAGAGGGCATTAGTTTTGGATTCTTTCCAAGCATTAAATGGGATGGAATTAATAATGTTAATGGCGGATTAGTAATAGTCAAAAACGATGGCAATGTTATCATTTTAGACTTGGTTTATTATAGAAATGAAGTTTTAAAATTCCTTATCAAAGAAACTAAATTAGATTCGCCAAGTTCGAGCCGATATAATATGCTTCATTTAGAAAAGGATTTGTTTAGTGACAAAATCTTCTTTACACTGAATCTACAAATAAGATACAAAGAATAAAACAACCATTTAAACAATTAGGAGATGAACAATCATCTCTTTTCTTTTAAAATAATGCTATGTGGTGGATTATTCTTGTTATATTTGTTGCTATTACTGTAGTTATTGTTGTTTGCGTTTTATATAAAAGGCATACCAAAAAACTTTTAAATGATGCAATCAATAAAAGCCCAAGATTAGCAATTATAAAAGGAATTAATCAAAGATATTTCTTCAAAACATTTAAAGACAAATTTGAATATGTGGTTCATTTCACAGATTTAGATGAATTTAAAACTAGCGATATCAAACTAATCAAATATAGTTTTTTAGTGAAAAATAGAAGCAAAATTAGAGAAAGTCTTCTTGCTCTTAATAACAACATTGAATTGTTTAAAAAATATACTGCTGAAATTAACAATGCAAAATTACTGGATGACAGTTCATTTCTTACTAATGCTAAAGTAAATCAAGACACATACCATGAAATGGAGGCGAATCATATATCATCTTTGGTTTTAAAGCCGATGCTTAAGTGCTCCTTTTTGATTTACTATGATTATTCTAGCCCAACTGGTAGATCGACAAGGGAATCAGAGCATTTTGAATTGCGTGTCAGCGAAATCGTAGATATTGATTCGTTTTTGATAAATACTTTCCCAGAAGTTAATATTATTGATTATCATTTCAAACCACATTATTTAAATCCTCATCTTTATGTACACAACAATCTTTTGGTGACAGAAGAAGCTGAAAATTATTTAAAAGAAGTAGATAAAAAAGAAAGCGAAACCAAACAAGAGTGTTTAGATTTTTATTCAGGGAAAGATGTTTATTACAATTGGGTGTTGCCTAGTGCTGTAGAAAAGTATAAAAAAACAAAGCCTGAATTACTTCATTATTTAGATAATTTAGGGTTACATTATCGATTAGTAGAATCCAACAAATATGAATTCTTTATCGTAATTGAAAACTCTGTATATCTTTATGTTGGGCACTTATCTAACAATGTCCCTATATCTATAGCAAAAAGTCAAATAACAGATGCTTATACGGTCGTGATTGAACTTAATTATAATCCTTTTTTTGACTACAAAACTTCTACTACAAATGAAGCGAACTTTATTTATTATAAATATCTGACATTTTCCGAGTATTCACCTCTTGAAACAGGACTCAAAAGATTTGAAGCGTTATTACCAGATATTAATATAAGAAAAATAAATGATGATTGGGAAGGCCTTCCTTGTGTTTGCATAGTCTATGAAATTGGTTTGCTTGATAAATATGCATATTCTTTAATGATTGTCGAAAATGTTGATAATTGTGTTAGCGTTGGGAATAGGGGTTATTCTTCACTGCTTGAGTACGAGATCAATAAGAAGATAAAAGACAAAAATAATTCAATTTATGGTGGCGGTTACGAAGACTTAATGACATATGGTTTGAGTTGTGACGACAATTTCGTTCCAATTCTTAATCAAGTCAAAAAACTAGTTAGAGGCAAAATAAAAAAAGAAGATATTTTTGAGGATAAAGTATTTGAATACATTACATATTATGTTTTGCCAATTAACATCAAAAACAAAGAACGATCAAATATTAAAAAACTCAAATTAGACTTATTTGAAAAGATTACGCATGATTACCTTTCCTCTTTTGATTCTTATAAACACGTAAATGGCCATCAAAAATGGAAAAATGAATTTCTTTTATACCAATTGTGCAAAAAAATATATGGTGCTCAAGTTATCTATCAATATAGACCCTCTTTTTTGAGAACTGAAAAAGGGCAGTTGTCTTATGATATTTATCTCTCCAAACTTCATATAGCAATTGAATACCAAGGTAAACAACATTTTGAACCAGTTGATTTTTTTGGTGGAAAAGAAGCGTTTGATGATTTAAGAAGAAGAGATTTGATGAAAAAGACACTGAGCAAAGAAAATGGTGTAAAACTTGTCGAAATAACATATAAAGAAACAATAACTTCTGGTCTTGTTAAGAAAAAAGTTGAAGAACTTTGCTGACAACATCTTCAAAGCGCGGCAGTCTTTAAGTATAAATTCTTTACAGAAAGAGGCACTTATGACAAATGAAATGCAATTACGGTGCCAATTCACATTGGCTATAGTAGACTCTATCTGGCTAAAGGGTAAAATAACTGACGAAGAAAGGCTTAAAGCAAGGTTAATAGTGGTAGAAAAGTTCGCACGTTTAGAAGAGAAGAAAAATTTGTTAGAAAAGTACAAAAAATAGGTTCAAGTCCTGTCACCTCAGCGATTTTTATCCACTTTGTATCAAAGAGCTTCTCACACCTACCGAAAAAAGCTTATTTTGTATCAGCAATATTCCCTTAGCCCAATCAAGCAATTACTCTTGATATAAACTGTATCAGGAGTTTTTTAATAGAAAATAATCATTAGGAAACTGCATTGTACTAAGTGACACAATTAAAATATTGTTATAGAGTGAAGCGAACATTAGAAATAGAATTATAATTTTAAATAATAATTTGGGTAAATCGATTTATGAATTAACCGGAGATATTGCGTACACTGTTACAAACCAGTGAAGTAGTGAATCTGTTAGTGATGTCGCGGTGTAGTATCTGTTTTTGCCTTTTAACACCCCGTTACTATAAGTAACTCCTACACTCCAAGGATCATAAACTTCAAAATATGTTCGATTATTGTCGACGGTGATATACCCTTTGACGATAATGTAATGACCAGTTACGCCTTGATAGTATCTGCCGGCATGAGAGGCATCGCTTTTTTGATATGTGATTTTGGACATATCTGGATTAACAAGAAGGATGTTTCCATTATCTAATAGAGAAATTAAGTCATCAGACGAGGTAATGGTAGAAGAAGTGTTAGGTATTTCGAATTGGTTTAACGCTCCTTGAATATCTGCGTCGTACCACCAACCACCGGTCGGGCGATAACTAGCTCTAGCGTCTTCGGCGGTATAGGCAAAGTTTGGATTCGACCAACGACCGGCCATTTCTACCGATGTTGGACCGCAGTTTACTTCCCAATAAGTCCCAGTTGTATATTGATCGACATACCACTCATAGTCTTGGTCGTTACTAACATACTTGTTAACTACACTTCCAAGTCCCCAAGTGGATACATTAGTTCTTAACTCCTCTTCATAGGTTAAATGTTGACTAGAAGAGGTGTTATTAGAAGACTGACAAGATATCAATAAAAGACTAAATAATGGCCAAAATAATATATTTTTTTTCATAAAAAACATTATATCACACGTTTTATTATTTGAACCTCAAGTTATAAAAGTTAGATATAATCTACCTAAATAGATATTTTAACCGCATAAAAAGTAAAATAGTTAAGTTATTTTGTATGTGATAAAATAAAAAGATAAATTAGATTTATATTAGCGAGGTACCACTATGGATGATTCGAGTAACTTCAGCGGTTTTGATGGCGATAACATTTTTGAGCCTTTGATGGCTTTTAAAAATGTCTACAAAGACTCATTTGAAAAAAACGCTACCGAATACTTCAATCAATTGGTCGAAAAATCTCAAATCGATATCGACGCAAATAGAGCGACGAGCAAGAAGATAAAAGACGCCGATGCTGGCCGTAATGATGTAATCAAAAAACTAAAGAACAAGGTTGGACTAAATGGCTTTTTGATTTTTCTTATTGTTTTAGGATTTTTATCTGCTGGCGCTGGTGTATTCTTTATTATTGATGGAACGATTGTACAACCATTAGTATCGATATTAATGATTGTTATTGGTTTAGTGGTGGCAATTCTACTTATCGTGCTTTCCCAAGTTAAACTTAAACCAATAATTAAAGAACTAAGAGGCTCAAAGGAAAAATTCGATAAACAAATCGAAGAACTTAAAAAAGAAGCCTGGACTCAAATGGCTCCTCTTAATGCTTTGTTTACTAGAGGAATTGGCATTGAACTATTTAAAAAAACAATACCGATAATCAATATCGATAAAATGTTTGATAGCAAAAGATTAGATTATTTAGTAAATCGGTTTGGCTTATCGGAAGTCCACGACTTAAACCGTTCGTGTCTTTATGTTCAATCAGGAGATATCGTTGGTAATCCGTTTTTTATCGCCAACGATCTTACCCATAATCTCGGTACTAAGACTTATATCGGCGAACTAGTTATTCACTGGACGACCACTTCGTATGTCAATGGTCGAACCGTTACCAACTATCACACTCAAACCTTGCAAGCTAGTGTCACTAAACCATGTCCTTATTATGGCGAAATAAGATATCTTGTTTATGGTAACGAGGCAGCCCCAGACCTCATTTTCTCTCGTCAAGATTCTGATGCTGAAAAAATGAACGAGAAACAAATCGACAAGATGGTCGATAAAGAAACTAAAAAACTTGAAAAAATGTCAGAAGAAAGCGTCAAAAAAGGTGGTAATTACACCGTTATGGGCAATTCGGAATTCGAAGTTATCTTCGGCGCTAAAAATCGAAACAACGAAGTGCAATTTAGATTACTTTTTACTCCGTTAGCGCAGAAGCAATTGCTCCAAATCATGAAAGATAAAGAAATCGGATATGGCGATGATTTTGATTTTGTTAAAAACAAAATGATTAACATCATCTATCCAGAACATTTAGCAACGATGGATTTAGATGTCCCGCCTGTTTATTTCATGGGCTATGACTACGAAGTTGTAAAACATAATTTTATCGTAAATAACAACATGTATTTTAAAGGGATGTTCTTTACGTTCGCACCGATATTAGCGATACCTTTATATCAACAACAAAAGCCACACGAATTTATCTATAAGGATTTATACGATAGTTACGTGAGCTTTTATGAACACGAGCACGTGGTAAACGCCATGAATGAAACCGAATTTAAACATCCGTTATCTAAGACTCGTAATATCCTTAAGACATCGGTTGTAAAAAGTGGAGATTTCTGTGACACAGTCAAAGTCACAGCTTATGGATACGACATGATTAATCGAACCGATTATGTATCGGTGATGGGAGGAGATGGAAGAAGCCACACGATTGCAGTTAACTGGGTAGAGTATATACCAGTATCTCAAGATACAGAAGTTAACGTAAATGTCGTCGGTGAAGAAAAAGAAGAAACCTATGCAGATAAGTTTAAAAAGGCGATAGAAAATCTTCATAAAGGCCAATTGGCAGACGAAAAAGATATATATCGCATCGGACTTTTCTTAGCGTACGTTATTAAAAATAAGCAAGCATGAATTCGTTAAGTTATATAATAATAAACATATGGAGGTATTAAAATGGCAAACGAATTAGACGAAATGACTGGACCAGTTAATCAACAAGGACGCGATATTAACGTCATTGAAAAACAAATTCCAGTAAAGGTGGGAACGGGTTCTCTCATATTTGAAATTATTCTTTGGATACTCGGAATAATTCCAGGCGTGATTTTCTTATTCATGAAAATTAACGCCAAGAACTACTTAAAGCAACTCGAACAAAAGATTCAACACAACGCTTCGCAAATCGATAACTATCTCGAACAAAGAGTGCAGATTCTTCAAAACGTTGTTGGAATCGTCGAGAAATCTATTGAGTTAGACAAAGACGTTATGAAGTCTGTCGCGCAATTCCGCGGTGGAGTTAATCCTAACGACGCAAACCGTAATGAAGTTTCGAACAAGTTGGATACCGCGATGAGCAATATCCGCGTAGCCTTCGAAGCGTATCCTGATTTGAAGTCACAACGCTCACTTGCAGATGCTATGCAACAAAATAGTTATCTACAAAGAGAAATTACCGCTGCTCGTGAAGTTTATAACGATACAGTCTTAAAATGGAACCAAGACATTTTTGCTTGGCCAACCAAGATGATCGTTGCTGCTAAAGCTGGCTACTCTACTAGAATTCCATTTACCGCTAGTAAAGAAGTTAAAGATCAAGCAAGAGCTAAATTCTTCTAGTCATTAGTTTTATCAAATATTAAAGAGTAGTTTTCAATTTGAGGACTATTCTTTTTTGTTGCGTTAAATTACTGATTATGAGATATTGTTTGAAGTTCAAACTTTTTAGGAGAACTTATGACAACGGATAAAGAGCAATTAAACCATTTCCTGGTCGTGACATTTAATGACATTTTGCGTCTTGAAGAAAGAACGCTAGAAAAACTAACTAATAATCGATTATCGATAAGCGAAGTACATCTAATCGAGGCTGTATTTGAAACAATGAAGCGCAAGGAAAACACCTCGACCAATATCGCTAAAGACATTGGCATTACACTTGGTTCATTAACGACAGCGGTGAAGACGTTAGAAAAGAAAGGTTATCTAGTTAGAGAGCGCGATTTGATCGATAAGCGTGTCTTTTATATCATACCGACGCCAATTGCTAAATTCGTTAATGAGCAGCACGCAAAATTTCACGAAAGAATGATCGACGATATCGTCAAACATCTAACCATTGAAGAAGAAAAAATTCTCGCAAGTTCGTTAGGCAAGGTTCAAATATACTTCAAAGAGCAGGCTAATAAAAGCGAGACAAAAGAAGGAGAATAATTATGGCAATTCGTATTTTTACAGATTCGACATCAGAAATATCACAAGCACAAGCAAAGAAGTTTAAAATAAACGTCATCCCAATGACCGTTAATTTTGGAGATGAATCGTTTTTAGATGGAATCAATCTTTTTAACGAAGATTTTTACAAGAAATTGAGATTGTCAAATGTTCTTCCTAAAACGAGTCTTATAAATAGTGAAACATTTATTAAACATTTTTCAGAGATTTCAGACGAAGACGAAATCATTGGAATATTTATTTCTAGCGAATTAAGTGGATCTTTACAATCGGCCTTTGTCGCTAAAGAAAGTCTTCCAAACAAGAAAATACACTTAATCGACTCTAAACAAGTCACATTTGGTCTTGCAGCATTAGTTTTATACGCTATTCGTTTAAGAGATGAAGGCAAAACCGCAAAAGAAATCATCGACTTAGTCGAAGATGCGAAAAAGCGTTTAGTTGTCGTAGCAGTAATCGATGATTTAAAATACTTAAAATTAGGGGGACGTCTTTCCAGTGCTTCAGCCGTTCTTGGAACAATTATGGGCGTTAAGCCACTGATTAGAATCGAAGATGGAAAAGTCTTAGCGGTTCATAAAGCCTTCGGGCTTATACGTGCATATGTTTGGCTCGTCGACCAATATTTGTCCGTTGAAGTAGATAAAACAATGCCGAGATTATTCGGACATTCTGACGCAATCGAAACACTAAAAGATTTTCAAAAATTTGTCAGTAAGAAGACGGATTTCCCACTCGATACAGTTTACCCAATCGGCGTTACTGTTGGCGTTCACGCTGGCCCTGGAGCGGTCGGATTCTGTTACTTTAAGAAAGCCCATTAGGGCTTTTTTATTTTAATAACGCAAACAATCAATTATAATTTCGATATGGATAATAAAAAGAAACAAGAAGTATTAAAGGCCGCGGAAGAGTTGATAAAAACACAGCAAAAAGATGAATATTCTGGGCATGATTATCAACATATAAAAAGAGTGTTTAAAATGGCTCTAAACATCGCTAGTAAAACCGATGAAAAAGTCGACTTGTTTATTTTAGAGTTGGTGTGCTTGCTTCACGATGTCGATGACCACAAAATCTTTTATAGCGGAAAACATATTACTGTCAAATCATTTTTAGAATCGCAAGAAATAGATGAAGCTATATCTTCGTCTATAATAGACATTATTTCTAAACTATCTTTTACATCCACGAAATCTGGCCTATATGAAACCACTATCGAAGGTAAAATCGCTCAAGATGCCGATCGGCTAGACGCAATTGGAGCAATTGGTATTGCTAGAGCCTTTGCCTATGGCGGGGCAAACAAAAGACTAATCGTGGATGGTAACTTAGACAGTGCGACTAGACACCATTTTGACGACAAACTATTCAAGTTAGAAGAATTGATGAATACGAAAGAAGGCAGAAAAATTGCCCAAACAAGAATGGTGTTCATGAAACAATTCATTAAAATCTTTGATGAAGAAACGAAGATATAAAAAAACACTATCCGTATTGGGTAGTGTTTAAAGTATTACTTAAGTAATCCGCCAACTTTTGGCATGTGTCCGCCAGTCATACTAGATATATCGTTTCTAACGATGACAGCGGTTGAATCAATGGCTTGAATGTCTTCGATTACCTTGTTGCTGCCGCGACGATTTGTATATATCATTAAAACCTTCTTTTGATCTGTTATACCTTCGGCTTTCATCGTCGTAACGCCAAGACCCTTTTCTCTTAAAGTGGTGCAAAGAAGAATACCTTTTTCTTCACTTGTGATAACTTGAATCAGAATTTTGCCAAACGCTAACTTCTCTTCGAGAATCGAACCGCAATATATACCAGCAGCAAATCCCAAAGCATAAGCGACACCTTTATATGGTGATTCGGTTAATCCAGTAATGACTCTAGATGCAACAAATACCCAAATCGTAATTTCTACTAAAGCGAGTAATACCGCTATTTTTCGATAACCTTTAACGATTAAAATACTTCTTAAAGTACCGATTGATACTTCGATTATTTTCGCTAAGAAAATTCCACAGAAATCCAAGACAATCATTAACGTGTTCATGTTCCAAAATGCATTCCAGTCCATATTTTCACCTTAGCCTAACTTATTGTTTATACGCTGATAAATATAGTATTGTAATTACAATAATAAAACAAATGAAAGCGATAACAATTACTACCGGTGTGAGAAAATTTAATCGTCTTCAAAAGTGAAATAATAGCTTTTAAGCAAATATCCGATATTGTATTTCGAAACCATTTTGAATAATGACTTTTTAACTTTTTGTAAAGTTATCGCGCTGTTCTTGTATTTTTCTACCTCAGTTAGGAATGTTGCTTTTTCTTTTTTTGTCGATTCGTTTTTTAAATAGCCCCAAACATGTTGCAAGGCATTGATCTCACTATCTTTGTTTTCTTTTTCTTTCAATGCTCCATCGATAATATTATAAAAATTGATTGCAGAAAAATTCTTTTTATCTTTCAATATATCGCGGATTTGCAAATAAGAATTTGATGACTTACCAAGAACGAGATATTTGTATCTACTCCATTCTTTTTCGGCATCTTTTATGATGTTATTTAATAACAAGTTAATCTTTACCGCTGATCTATTCTTGTCTTTTACTTCGAGCATAATATCAAATTCTAAATCTTTTAACGGATTAAAAAATTCAAGAAACTTACTTGCTTCAATCGTATAAGTATGAGCACCTATTCTTTTATTCTCCGCTTGTTGACTATAATGAATCTTTAACCTTCCATCTTCTTTTTTCCAAGTCGATTGAACTTTATTAAGAATTGTTCGATTATCGTATTTCGAAGGCCCTTGGTTAATCTCATTATGCAAATTGTCGAAAACGACCGGAAGTCGAGTCATGCTCGAAATGTATAACACATCTTCAATGTTGTATAGTTTGTCATCGTTTTCGATGACTAGATGTTCTTTTATATCGGCCGTTAATCGATTGTTCACAATGTCGATAAAGCGGTGGATTGACTCTGTCTTGTCTTTAAAGACTCCGCCGATATGAATAATCATTTTGCTAGTTTTATTGCCGCCAAGACTTTGTATTACTTGTAGGTGATAATTAAGCTCCTCAATGCTACGCGATACCGTATTCTCATTTGGAGAATTTAAAACAACATATTGTCCTGGATGCATTGAAATTCTAATATCGTTATTTAATACTTTTTCTTTTATTCGTCTAAATTCATTTTTGAATTCGTTTTGCCAGTCTAATTTCATTATCTTTTGATTAGACGCAAAAGGTATTAAAGATGAAGTAACTCTAAAGAGTCGTATCCCATTTTCGATATTGTAATCAATAGTCTCTTCTAAAGCTCTTAGATTATGTTTAATAATTTCCCTTACTTTGACATCATTAAAATTAGCGACGCGTATTGTTTTATAGGCGTTACTTGGAATATCGAGATTTTGACAAGCGTAACCAATTCTTCTATTGTCCATGACTACAATTTACATAGTAAAAGTAGTTAGTTAAAGGATTATGCACCATGATTAGTTGATAAAATTAATACCAAAGCGGATACTTATCGGTGATTGCTTTCACTCGTAATTTTAAATTATCTTGTGTGTCTTTTTTGCCTAAAGCAGCATCAATAATGTGAGCGATTTCGATAAAGTCTTTTTCTTTTAGACCACGACTAGTCATAGCAGGAGATCCTAGACGAATTCCAGAGCTAACCATTGGTGGCAGTTTGTCATTTGGGACAGTGTTTTTATTACATGTAATATTTACTTCGTGAAGGATATTCTCGGCATCTTTACCAGTTATTCCCGTTCTTTCATAGATATTGACGATTAAAAGATGATTGTCGGTTCCATTGCTGACAATTTTATAGCCGAGTTTCTTTAATTCTTCTGCCAAAGCGTTGGCGTTTTTTACGATCTGTTCTTGATATTTAATAAATGAAGGTTCAAGCGCTTCTTTAAACGCGACCGCCTTAGCGGCGATGATGTGCATAAGAGGTCCGCCTTGACTGCCAGGGAATACGGCTTTATCGATTTTCTTAGCGATTTCCTCGTTATTAGTAAAAATAATACCGCCTCGAGGGCCGCGTAGAGTTTTATGAGTAGTACTAGTGACAACATCGGCGTAGTCGCATGGGTTTTGATGCAAATGTGCTGCAACCAAACCAGCGATATGAGCCATATCGACAAAAAGATAGGCGTGTACCTTATCAGCTATTTCTTTAAAACGTTTAAAATCTATTTTACGAGAATACGCAGAAGCACCAGCGATAATCATTTTTGGTTGTATTTCTAATGCTAAACGCTCGATTTCATCGTAATCGAGCTCTTCTGTAAGGGGATTGAGCCCATAAGAATGAGCCTCATAATTAATACCGGAGAAAGATAGACGATAACCATGTGTGAGGTGACCTCCGGCGTCTAATGACATACCAAGTACTTTATCTCCGCCATTTAAAAGTGCCATATAAACGGCCATGTTAGCTTGCGAACCTGAATGAGGCTGAACATTAACAAATTTAACATTAAATAGCTTTTTAAGTCTTTCTCTTGCTAAGTCTTCAACGATATCGACATTTTCACATCCGCCATAATATCGTTTGTGTGGATATCCTTCTGCATATTTATTAGTCATAATCGAGCCAGTTGCTTCCAAAACGGCTTTTGAAACAAAATTCTCACTCGCGATTAATTCGATATGTTCTTGCTGTCTTTTTTTCTCTTTTTCGATGGCGCTATACACGTCAAAGTCAACTTTTTCTAATTCGGTCATCATAGTAATCTCCAATCCATTTTATTCTAGCAAAAATTAAACCAGTTATTGTATATAATGCTTAGTTATTCACATCCATATTTTCTTATTTTTAAAAAATGCATTTTCGACTAGTTTTTTGTTTCATTTTGTGTTGTGGTAATCTATTTATATGTCACAAATCAAAAAAGATTACAAAATCATTAAAATGAACGCTAAATATCTCGAAGGTAAGGCCTGGGTTCATTATCATACATGGGATATATCTTATCGCGGATTAATCGATGACGAATTCTTAAACAATCGAACCTACGAAAAGAGTTTAAGTCGAATCGTATCCTCTTTGAATGATCCTAATATATTTTGCGATATTGCGCTTATCAAAGATAAAGTGGTGGGTTTTGTTCAATACAACAAAGATCGGGATGGTACAAATACTGGTGAGATAGCAGCAATTTATGTTTTACCTGAGTATCAAGGTCGAGGAATTGGAACTGCTTTGTTAAACACTGCAGTAAGAGCGTTAACAAAAGAATATAAAACAATTTATTTATGGGTTTTGTCGACGAATCAAAAGTCGATTAGTTTTTATGAGCAAAATGGATTCGTTTTAGAAGATGTTCAAAAAGTAGAAAAGTTTCTAACGACAACACTTAATGTTTCAAGAATGGTTTATCAAAGCGTTTAACCTCGCTATCTTCGGCAAGGATAAGAGAGTAATTTAATCATTGAATGTGGCTTAATTGTAATCGATCGGAGGGTGTATGGATATATTAGATAAGTGGAACGACGTCGTGAGTTACATCGAATGCCATTTAGATTCCGAAATTGATATCGAAGAAATGTCAAAGATAGTGGCAATATCGTCTTTTCACTTCCAAAGAATGTTCTCTTATATGACGAATATGACTTTGTACGATTACATTCGTCGAAGAAAAATGACCAAGGCCGCTGTCGATTTGCAAGATCCAAATAACAAGATAATCGATGTCGCCTTAAAGTATGGTTATGAATCTCCTACAGCGTTTAATCGAGCGTTTCAAAGCATGCATGGAATCGCTCCTTCAAAGGCTAGGAATAAAGGAGTCATTCTAAAAGCATATCCTCCTATTATTTTTCACCTTTCGATTAAAGGAGAGAGCGAAATGAATTATCGTATTGAAGAGAAAGAATCATTTAAAATTGTTGGGGTAAAAAAGCAATTCGGTGAAGGCGCCATGCTTTCTATTCCGGCATTCTGGGACGAAGTTAAGGGCAAAGATATTATCAATAAAGAACTATGTCCATTGCTAAACACAAAAATGAAAGGTGTTTTAGGAGTGTGCGCACCTATTGATAATAAGAGATTTGATTATTACATCGCTGTCGCAACTAGTAGCAAGACACCAAAAGGATTGAATGATTTAGTCATTCCTAAAACTAAATGGGCAATCTTCGAGGTTAATGGTCCAATGTCAAAAGCCGTTCAGGATATGACCAATAGAATTATGACTGAATGGTTGCCGTCATCTGGTTACGAGAGTCTAAATCTTCCAGATATCGAAGTGTATTTCGATGAAGTGGAAAACGCTCACAATCATAGCGAAATTTGGATTCCAATCCGCGCTAAGTAATAAAAAAAGACTCGATGATTTGGTTCATCGGGTCTATTTTTTTGTGCCGTATTTATCTTTGATTTTTTGAAATGATTCATCGCTTATATCGTGTTCGATTCGACAAGCGTCTTCTAAGGCGACATCTTTGTCTACGCCTAGTTTAATTAGCATATTAGATAGTACTTTATGCCGATCGTAAACTTGAGACGCAATAAAATAACCTTGTTTGGTAAGAGTAATGTTTCCATTCTTATCGTCGACGATGACGAGATTTCGATCTTTAAGTTTCTTAAGCGCAATACTAACACTAGCTTTAGAAAACTTCATAGCAGTGGCGATGTCAATAGCGCGCACACTACCATTACTCTCTAATAACATTAATATTCTTTCTAAGTAGTCTTCAGATGATTCGAGCCTTTTCATAAATTTGTCCTTAATTCTTATTATAATAGACCACTTTTTAAAACATAGCAGTTAAAAGACACTAACTTTGTTTACTTATATTGTTGACAATAGATGTTTGCATGATAGAATATAACCGTTAGTTAGCAATGACTAACTTGAATGTCCTCTTAGAGGACTTAATTAAAGTTGAATGGTTAGCCATAACTAACTTGGAGGTAGAACATGCCATTATTTATCGCTCCGTTAGATTGCAATTTAGCGATTATTAAATTGCTAGTAGACGGAAAAACAAAAAAGCATCTAGAAAACTTAGGAATAACTGTTAATTCCAAAATACGCGTTATTTCAAATAGCGGTGGTAACGTTATTTGTTTAGTGAAAGATGGACGATTAGCACTTGATCATGAAATATCTTCAAGAATTATCGTTTCGTTAGAAGAGAACAAGGAGGAGTGCAATTATGCAAAAGAAGTTAAGTGAATTTATAGTAGGGGAAACCGGATTTGTTAGAAAAGTCGAAGGTGAGGGTAAAATTCATCGTCGTCTTTTCGATATGGGCATTACTCCTGGAGCGGAAGTATATTTAAGAAAGAAAGCCCCTCTAGGGGATCCGATTGAAATTACGATTCGAGGTTACGAATTAACCTTAAGAAGTAGCGAGGCGAGCCTCGTTATTATGGAAGTAAAGGAGTAAACGATGAAACATTTTGCTTTAGCAGGAAATCCAAACTGTGGTAAAACTACCCTTTTTAATTCTTTGACTGGCTCTACTGCCTACGTCGGCAACTGGCCAGGAGTAACGGTCGATAAAAAAGAAGGTACATATAAGAAAGAGAAAGAACCGATATCGATTGTCGATTTACCGGGTATCTATTCTTTATCTCCCTATACTCCAGAAGAGGTTATATCGCGTAATTTTATTCTCGATGAAAAACCAGATTGTATTATCAACATTGTCGACGCCACTAATCTTGAAAGAAACCTCTATTTAACTACTCAATTAATGGAAATCGACGTTCCGATGGTCGTCGCTCTTAACATGATGGACGCCGTAAGGAAAAAAGGCGATAAAATCAACGCAGCCGAATTAGAAAAGAAATTAGGTATTCCAGTCGTTGAAATATCTGCGCTTAAAGAAGAAAACTTGGATCAATTAATGCACGTTGCCTACGAGTCATCGAAAAAAGAACGAAAAGGTGCAACGGTGCTTCAAGACAAAAAACTTCTCGAAGTAGTTAATAAATGCAAAGATGGCCTTGAAGCTATAAACGCTGGTAGTCCTTTATTTCACGCGATTAAATTAGTCGAAGGCGATGAAATCGAAACTAAAGATCATCCAAGCATGGTCGAAGTAGTTGCTAATTATAAAAAGACATTTAAAGACGAAGTATTCGATTCCGATTTTGAGGCGATGATCGCCGATGGTCGTTACAAATACATTACGAAGAATTTCGCTCCAGTAGTAACAAAAAAAGATAAATCTTTGAGTAAGAAAATGACTGGCTCAGATAAAGTAGATAGAGTATTGACTAGTAAGTGGTTTGGTATACCGATTTTTATTGCAATTCTCTTCGTTATTTTCCATTTAACATTCTCTGCTAATTTCTTATTCTTACAAGGAGCATTAAATGGTAGTTCTTCATTTGAAGGGACGATGTTCGAAGGCCTGTTTTGGACTGCAGATGGTATTAATTCGCCTGGAGTAATACTACAAACATTCCTAACCAGCATTACCGATTGGCTTAGCGTCATGGTAAGAGGCTTACTAGCTTCCTCACCAGAGTGGGTCGGTGGATTTATTTGCGATGGTGTTTTAGCAGGACTATTCGCCGTCTTATCTTTCTTACCTCAGATTCTATTGTTATTCCTATTCTTCTCTATTTTAGAAGATTCTGGTTACATGGCTCGTGTTGCGTTTATTCTCGATCGTATCTTTAGAAAATTTGGTCTATCTGGTCGAGCTTTTATGCCGATGATTATGGGTTTTGGTTGCTCGGTTCCTGCGATGATTAATACTAGAACTTTGGCAGATGAAAACGAAAGAACTGCAACGATTCGAGTTATTCCTTTCTTTAGTTGTGGCGCTAAATTACCAATTCTTACGGCGGTAGCAGGTGCAATTGTTCTTCAATTTGGTGTCGCTAACGCTGACTTGATTACATTAGGCATGTACTTACTAGGAATGGTCGTTGCGATATTTGCCGTTTTACTGATGAGAAACACGACGATGCGTGGCGAAGTACCTCCATTTATCATGGAATTACCTAGTTATCATTTTCCACAATTTAAATCGTTAATGATTCACTTATGGGATAAACTAAAACACTTTATTAAGAAAGCCTTCACGGTTATTCTTGCTTCGACAATTGTTATTTGGTTCGTTCTCCATTTCAGTTGGAATTGGACTTATTTACCAGATGAACAGATGGGCGCATCGATTATCACGAGTTTAGGTCAATTCATTCAACCAATCTTTACTCCGCTTGGATTTGGTTCACAATTAAGCCCAACATGGGGATGGGTCTTCGTCGTCGCTGCGATTACTGGTCTTATCGCAAAAGAGAATGTCATCGGGACATTCGGCGTTCTTGCTGCTGTTATCATGTCTGTCAGCGGGCTTGAAGTAGAAGGTAGCGAAGCTGTACAAATCATGATTCAAAGCACTGGAATTAGTCTAGCGGGTCTAATATCGTTTATTGCCTTCAATATGCTAACCATTCCTTGTTTTGCCGCTGTAGCAACTGCGAAAGCAGAACTACCTAAAGGTAAATTTGGATCGACAATCTTATTCTGGGTCATTACTTCTTATATCGTTGCTAGCGCAATCTATCTTATCGGAACATGGTGGTGGACTTCGTTTGTTTTCCTAGCCTTAATTGGCTTATTGGTGTTTGGTATCGTTTTATACAATAAGAAGCACACAACCGTTGGAGGGCGACCAGTATGAGCGCACTTGAAATCATCGTCATCGTCGTTGCTGCTTCAATAGTTTTAGGAGTATTAGGCACTTTTATCTACAAGAAAATTAAGCATCTTCCAACTGGAGAGTGTTCTTCTTGTAGCGTTAAGGGTAATAATCTCTTGTCGCAATACCGAAAAAAATACAAAAAGAAATCTAAGTGTTCTAACTGCAAAGACTAGAATAACTCAGTTGATAATTTGTTTAATTAGAGTGTCTAAATGCCGATATTCATTTAGTTAATAAACAAGAATATTCTTTAAACAATTTGCATTTAATTAGATAAAGACAAAATTCTAAAAATAAGGGATGCGCTAGCATTCCTTTTTGTTTATAATCTACCTTGGTAGGTATATTAAATATGAAAAAGAAATTAGTAGTCTTACCGCTATTACTACTTTTACTAGCGGGATGCACTCAAAACGAAAGCCACGACAGTCAGAGCAATAGTCAAGAAACATCATCATCTAGTAGCGATACAAAAAGCGAAGACCCTTCTTCAAGCCAAGAGAATCCTTCATCTAGCGAAAACCCTTCGTCCAGTGAAAATCCATCTTCGAGCGAGGATCCTTCTTCGAGCGAACAACCAATCGATTACAAAACAAACATCAGCGAGATGAGAACAATCGCATTATCTTTAGCAGGAAGCGTTAACGACAAGAATGTCGCTACTTCATCAGTAAGAGCGAAATTTACCGCACAAATGTTAACGGTTCAAGATTACATCACGACTCAAAGCGGTTATACAAGCCGCTACAAAGCCCTTGTTGCTAATGAAACTGGTTATATCATCGTTTGTCTATCACAAACCGGATATGACTATGTCAAAGGATATGCCGACAAGCAACAATGCTATTCTTTTGAGGGCAACATCGGTCTATATTGCGGTGAACCAGAAATCGTTATGGACGCAACTGCCAAGCCAACTTATTTAAGCAATGTCACACTTAGTTATACATTAAACAAGACCGCAGTAAGTTCGATTATGGATGCCTTTAACTTTATCAAGACGATTCCTGTTAATAGCAAAGGTATTGGCTTTTCTTCCACTCCGATTACGATGGAATTGAAGTACTTAATGAAATTAGAGAACTCAATTGCATTATTCACCGATGGTACTAACGTCATTCAAATGCACGGTCACGATAAAATCAATAACCAATTATCCGTTAACGGAACATATGAAGTAACAGCGTTAAGAGGAATCTTTAACTACAAGAGCGAATTAGAATTTATTGCTGTGAAATCAATCACTAAGACAATCGATTTAGATTTTGCAAGCGCCGCAACAACCATTACCGCTGCGCAATTATATGCATTCGATTACGATTTAGATCATAACTATTCTTCAAACTATACATACGCTGAACAATTTACCAAACTTTACAAGTATGTCGGTTATGCAAACTACTACATCAAAGATAGTACTTACACAATCGTTTTAGACGACACCGCAAAAGATAGTTATTCGACGATTACAACCGCGGCATCTGGAAAAGCTTTGTTTTTAAACAACGATAATGCAGTAAATCTTTATACCGATTCTGATTTTAGAAATTGTCCATTTGTCGAAGAAGCCGCTAAATCCAAAGAAAATAAAACTTTGATTACTTTCTACTTCACGCCATACCTTAAAAACACAAGTCATTACTGGCAAATACAAGCTTTTGAAGACACGCTTCAACAAGTAACTTTATAGTTTTAATTAAGTAAAACGCTTTGCTTTATCATAAAAGGAATCTAGTATTAATTTAAGATGATATTAGGATTCCTTTTTCTTTTATTAAGCATTGCCGGTAGCGGTCTTATTTACTATTTTACTAACCTATGGACGGTTTGGTATTGGTTTTGGATACCGCTAGTTAGCGTTCCAATTCTCTTTTTACTGATATTTGGTCTTCACATCATTTTTATGGGTTTTTTGTCATTATTCGTCGACAAGAAAAAAGAACAAGTGGTGCCTAATAAGTTTTTCTATTGGTTTATTACCGAGACGATATGGATTATTATGCTTTTCTCTAACACCAAAGTTCATACGACAGGATTAGATAAACTTCCAAAAGGAACCAAGTATTTATTTGTCTCCAATCATATATCGAAATTCGATCAGTTTTGTACTTTGCTTAAACTTCCAAAAGAAGGATTAATCTTCATTTCTAAACCAGAGAATCTCGATATTCCAATCGCTGGAGCCTTTATGCACAAAGCTGGATTTATTCCAATTAATCGAACGGATAATGTCGAAGGATTAAAAGCGATACTGAAGGCCGTAAACGCAATCAGCAAAGGATATGCCTCTGTTGGCATTTCACCAGAAGGAACGAGAAGTAAAACATTAGAATTACTACCATTTCATCCTGGCTCATTTAAAATAGCGACCAAAACCCATTGTCCAATCGTCGTCGCTTGCTTTCAAAATACTCATCTAGTGAAAAGAAACTTCTTTTTCAAAAGAACAAATGTTTATTTTGATATCTTGAAAACAATTCCATACGAAGAATATAAAGACAAGAATACGATTGAAATATCTAGTGAAGTCGAAAATATGATTAAAGAACATCAAACAAAGACTAGTGGAAGATTTATCCGCTAATCGACCAGTTTTCTTTGAAAAGAATTAGCAATATTGCTAAAATAGTCCAATGAAAATACTTTTAACTAACGATGACGGCTACACCGCCATGGGGATTAGAATTTTACACGAATTATTAAAGCCATATGGCGAAGTTTATGTCATCGCTCCTGAAAAAGCGATGTCTGGTAAATCGGTGGCAGTAACAATTTTTGAGCCATTAACAGTAAAAAACAGAGGCGACCATATTTATTCTGTTAGCGGAACACCAGCGGACTGCGTTACCTATGGTCTATCGCACTTAAATATCGATTTTGATTTAGTGGTATCTGGGATTAACTATGGACATAACGTATCGTATGACGTCATGCATAGTGGCACTTGTGGAGCGTGTATCGAATCTCTTTTGTTTAATAAACCAGCGATTGCGTTTTCTAGCGAAGGAAAGTTCGAATCCGCTAAAACTAGTTTTAAGGAAGTAATGGATTATATTTTAAGTAATAAACTACTTTCAAAAGATTATTTTTTAAATGTCAATTTCCCATTCGGAAATGAAGTTAAGGGTATTAAGTTCTCATCTTTATCATTTAGAGACGACCGCCGATATTTCAAAGAGAGAAGTGACGGCGCTATTATCCTTGCCCGCGATATCGGACCACACGAAGGATTAGATAAGAATAGCGATGTCTATCTAGTTAATAATGGCTATATATCGATTACGCCAATGATGAAGACATTCTTCTCAAATGACCTATATGAAAAGATTAAAAAGGAAAAGAAAATCGATTAATAATTGAGCATATCCCTACCGGGATGCTCTTTTTTTATTTAATATAATTAACAGGAGGAAAACATTATGAATAATCGAAAAGTTGTCATCATCGGAGACGGAATGGTTGGATCTTCAATTGCCTTTACGATGTTGCAAGAAGAAATAGTGAGTGACCTTGTCATTATTGATGTTAATAAAAATAAAGCAGAAGGAGACGCCTTGGATTTAATGCAAGGAATGCCGTTCGTGTCTCCTAAAAGAGTAAAAGCCGGAACTTATAGCGATGTCAAAGACGCACATGTGGTAATTATTACCGCAGGAGTATCGCAAAAAGAGGGAGAAACAAGATTAGATCTTTTAAGAAAGAATCTCGGCATCTTTGATTCAATTATTACTGAAATGAAACCGTACCTAGATAAAGAGGCCATTGTTTTAGTTGTAACCAATCCAGTCGACGTTCTTGCGTACTTCACTTATAAGAAGCTTGGTATTGATTCTTCTCGCGTTATCGGAAGTGGAACTGTTTTAGACACCGCAAGACTTAAAACCGCAATCGCAGAGCATACACATATCGACCCAAGAAATGTTCACACATTCGTCATCGGCGAACATGGAGATTCGGAAGTGGCAGCCTACTCTGTTACCACAATCGGTGGAATACCAATTTCTCATTACTGCAGTGTCTGCGGTGGATGTAATGATGGTGGCGATCACGTCTTACTACACCTACATGAAGATGTAAAAAAAGCTGCATACGAAATCATCGCTAAAAAGGGTGCAACATATTACGCTGTTGCGCTAGCAGTCAATTTCATCGTAAAAGCCATTCTAAATGACTATAACTCGGTTTTAACCGTTTCGACATTTATTGAAAGTGAATTCGATGGAAGAATTAAGGACTTGTATATCTCGTTACCATGTATTGTTGGTAAATCAGGTGTTCAAAAGATTTTACATCCTAATTACGCTAAAATAGAGGTCGAAAAATTAATTGATTCAGCTAATATTTTAAAAAGCCAAATCGACTTATACCGCAATAATTAATCGATATAGAAAATCATCATCAAAAGAATGAATGTAATCACTAGCTGATGCATTCATTTTTCTTTATTGTTTAATCATCAACAAAATTGATTTAAAAAGACTAAAAGCAAAACTAATTTTTGTGTTTAATCTATCAACCCATCTAAAACAGTTTTTAGCATTTAATCACGAAAAACATCAAAAAAACCTGAAAAAATTGCATATTTTGCCAAAAAGGTAGATTATTTAGGCAACCAATAGTTGCGGAAAAAAAGTGAAAATGAAAAGCAGAGTTGGTTGTCGCAACCGACTATAACTTGCTAAATTATGAGTGTCGATTTCAAGGAGGAAAACTTATGAATATTGAAATTGCTAACCGCTTAGTTAAATTAAGAAAAGAAAAAGGCTTGTCGCAAGAAGAACTCGCCGACAAGTTGGGCTTATCAAGACAAGCTGTATCTAAATGGGAACGCGCTGAGGCAAGCCCGGATACAGATAATCTTATTTGCTTAGCTAAATTGTATGGGGTCTCGCTTGATCAACTCCTAAAGACTCAAGACGATGCCGAAACGATTGTAGATGAGCAGGTAAAAAAAGATGAAGCTCCAAAAGAAGAAGAACAAGAGAGTTCTGAAGAAGAGGAGAATGACAAAGATGATCGAGATGGAAATGGAAAAAGAGAACATGTTCACATTGGACTCAATGGCATTCACGTTGTCGATAAGGATGGCGAAGTACATATCGACCTCCACGGAATTCATGTCCACGACAAAGACAATGACGTCGATATCGATGGAGATGGAATAAAGAACTGTAACTGCCATATCGATGACGATGGACATCGATGGAAAGACCATAAAGGTAGCAAGATAGGTGGAATTATTTCTGGAGTATATGCTTTATTATCAGTAGTCGCTTATATCCTACTTGGCTCATTTATTCCAGGAGCATGGGGATATGCATGGATATTGTTCTTATTAATCCCTGTTATAGGTTCGATTCCAAGCGCGATTAGACATCGATCATTCTCGGTGTTCTGCTACCCATTATTAGCGACTGCAGCGTATTTCTTTTTATGTATGGTTCTACCATCATTTGGAGTCTTACCAGCGATGTGGCATCCGCTATGGGTCATATTCCTCACGATTCCTATTTACTATATGATATTCGGACCAATCGATGCTTCAATGAGACATCATAGATGTAGAAAGAATATTTACTTCTCAAAAGGCGATGTCATCGAAAACGACGACGATGATGACGACGATGATGAAGAAGACGAGAAATAAGGCGAGTGACAAACTCGTCTTTTTTCTTTAAATACGATTTTTTCGGTTTTTCTTTTATTATACTAATAAAGTGATTACATTTTTATTGAGGAAAAAACGATGGAAATTTTAAAAGTAGAAAATTTGGTTAAAAAATATCCGAAGTTTACCCTCGACAATGTATCTTTTTCACTAGAAAAAGGTAAGATTATGGGCTTCATTGGCCGAAATGGTGCTGGTAAGACGACAACGCTTAAAGCCATTATGAATCTCATTCATGTCGATAGTGGTAGAGTAGAGATTTTTGGAAAACAGTTTGACGAAAACGAGCTTCAAAATAGAACTAGGATATCGTTCGCATTAGGCGGTGCCGATTACTTTCCGTTTAAAACTGTAAGAAAATTAACTCAAGTAACGGCTAGATTCTATCCAGAATGGGATCAAAAGAAATTTGAGTATTATCTCGAGAAATTTGGAATCGATAAAGATAAAAAGATTAAAGAATTATCTCAAGGTATGAAAGTAAAATATTCGTTAGCAGTAGCGTTATCTCATAACTCAGAACTGTTCATTCTCGATGAACCAACTAGCGGACTAGATCCAATCTCTCGCGATGAAATATTGTACTTATTTCAACAACTAGTTAGCGACGGAACTAGAAGCGTGCTTTTTTCGACACATATTACGAGCGATCTCGATAAATGCGCTGACTCAATAACGTATATTAGAAATGGTCAATTAGTCGTCAGTAACAAATCTAAAGACGAGTTTATCGCTTGCTATAAACTAGTGAGTGGACCACTTGAAAACTTAACAGATGACATTAAATCTAAACTGATTTCTTGGCGTCCAGAAAGACAGCTATTTACTGGATTGGTAGAGGCTTCAAAAGCATCTCTCATTCCTGAAAACGTCAAAGTAAGTACGCCAGATTTAGAAGACATAATGGTTTTCTTAGAAAGGGGAAATGGTGATGAAGAATCTATTATATAAAGAGTGGAAACTTAATGTCCACGCGATGAACATCCTTTTCGCCGTTGGCTTTGGCTTTATGATGGTAATTCCAAGTTACCCACATTTCTTAGCCTTTGTTTATCTTGCTTTCTCTTATGCTTTCTTATTCATGGGTGGAAATAAAGGTGTCGATAACAACGATATTTATTACACTTCGATTCTTCCAATTCGAAGAGGAGATGTCGTTAAAGCTAGAACGATGACTATTATGTCGCTCCAACTTCTCAACATTCTTGCCACCATCCCTTTTGCGATACTTTATCCATTTGTTATGAACGCGGTCGCTAGTAGTGGCGCCACTGGTTTAGAAGATGTTGGTCTAGAACCAAATATCGCTTTATACGCTATGGCGTTGCTTTCTTATACAATTCTCGATTTAATTTTCCTTCCGTGGTTCTATAAGACCACTTCAAGAATTGTTCTTCCATACATGGTAAGTGGTTTTGTCTGCATGATTTTCTTTATGACTGTTTCGATGTTCTTACCACTTGCACTTCCAGGATATTATGCTCTATTTGGAGGTTGGAATAATTTACCAGCACAGTTTATTTTATTAGCGGTATCGGTTATTATATATTTTGTCGGCCACTACTTTATCGTAAAGATATCGCAAAAGAATTTTTTGAAGGTCGACATTTAAGGAGAAAATATGGATTTCATCAATTGGATGGACAAAAATCCGCACTGGCTCAAACTAGTCTTCTGTCTTGGACCTCTTGATATCTTATGGAGCATTTATCGTATTATCAAAGCAGTAAAAGCCGACAATTCAACCCAATTAATCGTCGCTATCGTGTTCTTAATTATTGGTGCTCCTGTCATTTGGCTCTTCGACCTCATCTATGTTTTAATAAACAAAAAGATTTGGTGGTTCTAGTAATTAATTAATCATTAAAAGCTGTCCTACTGGGATAGCTTTTTTGTTGCTATAATGTGAACTATGAAACTACTTTATTCACTTAATGACAATCAATATGAGAATCTTGGCTTTGATCACACTAGAAGTATCGTTAGAGCAGTACTTTACGATGATAATAATCGCATCGCATTAACTAAGATTAAGGCTAAAGATATCTTTGGCATTCGCGACTATTACGAACTTCCCGGCGGTGGCGTGAATAAAAACGAAAGATTAATCGATGCATTGAAAAGAGAACTAGACGAAGAACTCGGTGCGAAGATCGATAATATTGTTCCCCTTGGAAGAGTAGTGGACTTTTATAACTTAATAAAAAGAAAGAATAACCAACACTATTATCTATGCCATGTTTCTAGTATAGGTAAAAATCATCAAGAAGAACGCGAGCGTCAATTGATTGAAAAAATTGTATGGGTTGATATCGATAGTGCGATTAGTCTCTATGAGACTATGCAAAATGTTTTGGTTGGCTTTTTAGTAAAGCAAAGAGAACTGCCAATCCTTAGAATTGCAAAAGCAAAAATGTCTTTACTTAATCGCTTAAGATAAGTATCATAATAAACGCACTACTAATGGCGAATGTGGTGAAGTGGTTAACACACCTGGCTGTGAACCAGGCACGCGTGAGTTCGATTCTCATCATTCGCCCCAAATTAGCAAAATAGGTTTGATAGAAATATCAGACCTTTTTTTGTTTAATTTATAAATATGACGAGTGTTTTCGTCAAATTCCGCACAGAAACCTATTAATGATTAAAGAGATACTTCATAAATCATTATTTTTGCAATTGGCTATAATCGAGAATAAAATCTGGCATATAAAGAAAGGAAAACAATATGAAAGCCAAATACTTATTCTTGCTCCCTTTAATTGCAGGCACATTGTTCTTAGCATCCTGCACAACTGGTCTTAGTTCGATAACATCGAGCAATCAAAGTGCTTCAGATAGTTTAAGTTCCCAAAGTTCTGAACAACGCGTCTTTACGCTTGAAGAACTTGCACAATATAACGGGGATAATGGTAGTGAAGCATATATAGCGGTTTACGGTATTGTCTATGATGTGACACATGCGGATGGATGGACTAACGGATGGCACAGAGGACAACATCTAGCAGGAACGGACGCAACTGCAGCTTTTGCTGATAGCCCACACTCAGAATCAATACTGAACAGTCTTCCTATCGTAGGTGTCATTGAATAGGCTTCAAGACAAAAAAGTCATCTCTAACTCGCTTGATTTAGCAATAAGTCGGCGAGTTTTATTTTAGTTATATTAGCGTGTAAATTTCAACTAGTAAAAGAACATTAAGTGCTAGAAAATTGATTATTTTATCGAGACCAATATCGACAAGTAAATACATACTTAGCAAATTTTGTGGCTTTTCATAAATACTAGATTTCTAAGAATATTGTTTGCTAATTTGAGAACCAAGTTTTTCTATTGAGTGGTCAATTATCTCTTGAAAAGTATGGCAATTAAGCATTTTGTTTGTAGGAACCGAAACTTGAATTGAACTAATACTCAAGGTAAAATTGTAAATAAGTTAGCAGCCAATGAAACACAAAATCATAAAATACACTATAAAGTGTTTGTCTGTTCCTACTGTGATGTTTGTTATGTCTATTCCATGGTCCGTATTTTTGGATTTTGATTGTATTGTAGATGATTCAATGCCACAGTACTGTTCTGATTTTCTTTATATCCAAAATATGCTCGAATACTGCATGACTGACAGTACTTATAATGGCAAAGGGGAATATTACATCGGTTCAATTGCTAGTACGAATAAAATTATTCATGACGATGGACGACTTTTCTATGCCTTTTCGTCCGTTCAGGCAACCGAAAAGAAAGAACAAGATTATATTAGAAATCTCAAGTATTTAGTTAGATATAATGTTCCTTACAATGATTTTGCTTATGTCAGTATTTGTGAAGGAGACATCATTGAGTGCATGGTTGCTCCTGATTTATCTCCTTCTTACCGTAGATACTTTGATTTGAAAAAAGGAAAATCGCAAGAATTGTATTATTTGGCTGTGACAATTAGAAATGACTCAAATACTAATATGTAGTGAGTTTGTTTATCGATAGTTGCATTGGTTTAATGGTATTTGTACATATAACTTTAGCAAATGACTTGTTTACTAATGGTTTTGTCATTTTTACATATACATAATTTAAAGTTTTTGATAGTTTATTATTATGCAAGCATCAATAACTAATCTTGTTTATAGTTATCAATGCATAGTAAAAAAATGTAAGAATTCTGATTGAATAATCTAATAGGAGAATTGTGTCATGCAAAGAAATCTTGTTTATCGTCCATTTTTGTTAGTATTTATCTCGTTTTCATTGTTTTCTAATACTGCGAAGTCAGAAGTAAAAGTTTCAGCGGCTTCTTTAACTGATAAAGAAATCATTACGCAAATCGCTCTAGGCGGATGGCATTCTGCCGCAGTTAGTGAGAGTGGTCAATTCTATACTTGGGGATACAATGGAAATGGACAGTTAGGCGATGATACTGGTTCGAATAGAAATGTACCATTGTCGATTTCTGGTCATCTTGATTTAAATGCTGGTGAAACGATCGCACAAACTTCATTTGGATATAATCATTCGTCCATTCTTACTTCTAATAGTCGTCTTTTGACTTGGGGAAGAAACGATTACGGTCAACTAGGCGATAATACAGTGGTGGCAAAATCATCCCCAGTCGATATTACCTCACAATTTGGTTTATTATCAGGCGAAACAATCGCTCAAATCAGTTTAGGATCAAATCATTCATCCGCCTTAACCTCGACTAATCGTTTATTCATATGGGGATATAATGGCTCAGGCCAAATCGGCAATAATTCAACAACCAATTGCGTAATCCCTACCGATATTACTTCATATTTCAATTTGAATGTCGGCGAGTCGATTGAAAAGGTGGTTTTAGGAGAATTCCATTCATCAGCATTTACTTCTACTAATCGCGTTTTCTTTTGGGGTATGAACACTATTGGTCAACTCGGCGATGGCACGACGACAAATCGTCCAGTACCTACTGATATAACTTCAAATCTTAATTTGCACGTTGGAGAATCAATTGTAGATTTATCTTTAGGAACCGGAGATTCATCTATACTCACTTCCGAAAGCCGCGTCTTCACTTGGGGTATGAATATTAATGGCCAATTAGGCGATGGCACGACGATTGGCAAATTAGTCCCGACCGAAATTACCTCGAATTTTAATCTCGACTCAGGCGAAAAGATTACTAAAATTATTTTACGTGGTGGTAGCTCTTCGGCTTTTACTTCCGCTTCTCGTGTCTTCACTTGGGGTGAAAACACATATGGCCAACTCGGTGATGGAACGATTTTATCTAAAGCATCTCCGCTCGATATCACTTCAAAGTTTGTCTTGGTTTCAGGAGAAACGATCGCTGATGTAGCCTTGGGATTTGGACATTCTGCCTTGTTGACATCTGATGGACGACTTTTCATGTGGGGAAGAAATACTTACGGTCAGCTAGGCAATGGTGTAGAAACTGATGTCAATACGCCTACCTTACTTGAAATTGTGCCTTCGTCAAATGATGTAGACACACCTACAAACGCGAATTGGGCATGGTGGTTCTTGTTATTGCTAATTATTCCGATTGGATATTTTGTCTATCGTTATCGTAAAAACATTGCTCGTATATTTAAGAAAAAAGATAACCTAAAGCAATAGTATTTAATTATTTGTAATCGATAAAGCATTAATATAATGGTAAAATAATCTTATAAGCAAGTAGTTTTGAATCGAACATCTAAGAACTAGCAAAATAATGGCGATTGGAGCGTACTTACATGATTAAAAAGTTTGTTAACCTATTATTCTTACCAATATGCTTGCTTTCGTCATGTAATTCCGTGCGTTTTAGTCTTCCTTTTCTCGAATATGGCAGTTACCAAAAAGAAACGGTTGAAATCGCATACGGCGATTACTACGCAATTACAAATATTGAATTCGAAATAGTTAGAGATGGATCTAGTTATAAAAACGATTCATTCGTAACGGAATTTATTAATGAATATGATAAAAAGACGTATTATGCAAAGTTTGCTTTTGACATCAATGGTCAAGCAGTTGCAATTAATTCTAGATACATTGGACCGTCCAAATCTGTTCCAGGGAATGCCTATAATTTCGGATTAGCGTTTTCAATAGGAGATACACCGATATTAAATTACGAGGTTGAATTGATTGCGGTTTACAATTCTTTGCAAAGAATTAGAAATACCAAAGATATCGATTTCATGCTCGAAACAACCGAAGGTCCTGCAACTTTAGCTTTTAAGACGACCACTCTAGATGTTATCACGGTGGTTGGAGAAGACTTTTAACATCTGTCGTAAAATTCAATTTTTAATCGAATCCGCACGTGGCGAGTTGACTCACTGGCTAGCCATTTTACCATTCTGGGTATTTGGCTTTTTTGCACCTTCTTACATTATTCCGATTATGCTTGCTTATGCCTTAATCGTTAATCTTCCATGCATTATCGTCCAGCGCTACAATCGCCCTCGAATCAAAAAATTACTTAAAATGATGAAATAATGGTAAATTTAGCCATATTTTTTAAATGATGTTTAATTTAACTCCCGTTACGCTTGCGGGTATTTAATTATTATGATTTAATTAAATCGTTGACTGTATAAAGGAAAACAATATGAAACATAACAAAATCTTATTACTTTTGTCGGCTTTTGCTTGCACTATTGGTGTTGGTGCAGCGGTTGCCTTTAATCATGGTTTTAATACTTCAATCGTCGCTGCTGAGACTTCAGATCCAGCCGCCGGCGCATCGTATTATGCCACAAACGAAGACGACAAATACTATCAAGGAATTAGCGACACCCTTACTGGAGAAAACCTTATCGTTGCGCTTTCGACATTGACCACGACTGGATTCATGAATCACGGCTATTCAGAACTACCAAACATCTATCAATATAGTGATTTATCATTGTCTGGTAATGGCAAGATGAGAATGGCTTATACCGGAACAGAGGTTTCTTTCTCTGCTGGAAGCATGCCGAGTAACACGAACAAAGAACACGTTTGGCCAGCTTCTTGGTATGGCAATGGAAGTCGTACTGAATCCGCTGGTTCTCCTGGTGCAGATGCCCATAACGTTTGGCCATCCGCCTCAGACTTAAATAGCAAACGCGGTTCATGTGCTTTCGATGAATTGAATTTTACGACATCATATAAATGTTATGAATTTGGTAGAACGGACTGGAGTTATGGCACCGAAGGTGATAACGATTCCTATGTCTGGTCTACAGCCTTTAACTACTCAAATGGTCAAAGTACTGATGCGATGTATCCTTCAAAAGGAAACCGTGGTGCAATAGCCCGTATTTTGATGTATGTCGCGACTCGCTATAGAAATAACACGACATATCCAGTTATGCTTCACGATCAAGCAATTACTTTAAATACTGGTCGAATTGGAAAACTATCCACCTTGCTCAAATGGCATTTTGAAGAACCACCTAGCGAATGGGAAATCAAACGCAACAACGAAGTTGCCACTAGATGGCATCACGACCGTAATCCATTCATCGATCACCCAGAATACGCTTCAAGAATTTATTACTATCTTCCTGAACCAGGAGCTAGCACTCCAACTGCAGCCGTTAAGACTGCTATTGAAACTTACGGTTCGATTACACAAAGCATTAAATTAGATAAAACAACTCTTTCAATCAATTTAGGTGAAAGCGCAAAGATTAACGTTAGTTCAAATCCAAATAACGAAACCATTTCATTCTCGAGCAGTAACAACAATGTTGCTACCGTCGATAATAACGGAAATATTTCCGCTATTAGTGTCGGAACCGCAACAATTACAGCTCAAGGCGAACAAACAAGTACGACTTGTTCGGTGACAGTAAAAGATCCATCGGCTAAAATTTTAGTCACTGGTATTACTTTGTCTCCAACTTCGCAATCGATTAAAGTAGGGGCAGAGTTAACTATCACTCCAACGATTGCACCAACGGATGCATCGGACCAAAGTTTGACATGGGAATCATCTAATACAGGTGTTGCTGTCGTTAATACCCAAGGAAAAGTCACTGGTGTCAGCGTCGGAAATGCGAGTATTACCGCTAGGGCTAATGACGGCAGTGGGAAAACTGCGGTTTGTAACTTAACGATTACAAAAGCTTCTACATCCACCGAAGGTGGCTGGACACTAGTCGAAGACGCTGCAACATTGACCGCAGGCGATAAAGTAGTCATTGCTACTAATACCGGTTTTACCGCTGGAGCCATCTCCTTAAACGTGATGGGCAGTGTTAGTTCAACATTTAGTACAGATAAGAAAACAATTACAACTTTAGGTAGTGGAACCGTTCAATTAACTTTAGGCGGACAATCTGGAGCTTGGACATTCGCAAATGACACAAATTCCTTACTAGGCGCAACTGCTGTGAAATCATTAGCGTTTGGTAGCGGCACTAGCACTTGGACTATTTCGATTAGCAATGGTGATGCGACGATTCAAAATGCTACTTCGACATATGGTCGTTTCTTATATAACGTTAGTTCTCCGAGATTTACGACTTATACATCTTCAGCAAGTAGTTCGATGCTTTTACCACAGTTATATGTGTTTACTGAACCATCAGGCGGTTCTGCTCAAGAAGATGCTTATGCATATGTTTCTACATTCATGAATACGACCAGTGGTGAATGTAGTGCTAGAAACGTCCAACAATCGACGTGGACAACTCTTGCTTCTACCTATAGCGAATTATCAATCGATGCTAAGAATTATATCTATGACAATGCCTCTACTGACACTGTCATCAAGGCGATGATCGATCGTTATACAGTGATTATCAATCAATACGGATATGAAAGATTCATCACCAATGGTGGTGGAACTCAATTAGCAATTCGTTTCCAACCAGCGCAATATAGCCAAATGAGAAACGATGTTGCAATCGTCGTTGTTATCGTTATTATTTCACTTCTTGCTTGCTCGTCTTTTATCGGAATTAGGAAGGCAGTCATAAGCCACAATAAAAGCAAAAACAAACAATAAATAATGTCTAAAATATCAAAACCATCTATTCGCCTTGCGAAAGGTGGTTTTTTCTTATAATTAAAATAAAAATAATATTTTCCAGTAAATCTAAAAAATAGTTTGTTTATATTTCATATCGGAAGAAAAATTTACCATGAAAAACATTAAAAAACTCACCATTTTGATCGGACTACCAATCGTTTTATCTGCTTGTGCTCCACTTAATATATCATCATCTAATGATGGCTCTAACAATAATTCAATTAGTGAGAATAGTTCCTCAACTAGTCAATCTCAAGGTCCAACAGATCAAGAAATATATCAAGCTTTATTTAATCCGAGCAACAATGTCCGCTTCGATTTAAAGATGTCGAAAGAAGCAATAGTGGCAATGAACGATTATGGATACAATCCATTAATAACAACTTACTTTGATATCTATTGGCCGGGAGATTTAAGCATTAGCATTGGAAATACTACATTAAGTTATCCTCAAGTTGGAGTAAGACTAAAGGGCAATACTAACTCTCGTGGAGAAATATGCGATAGCGATGGCAACATCGTTAGTAAAAGACATCTAAAGATTTCTTTTGATGAGACATTCGACGATGAAATGTACGCTAGTGATATGCCGGGCAATCCATTCCTCGTCGATTGGACTAATCAAACTGCTTCGCGAAAAGAAAGAAAGAAAAGAACTCTCGGCGGTATGGAGAAGATCGATTTAAAATGGAACGCTTCTTTAGATTTAAGTAAGGCCAAGCAATCTTACGCTTTAAAAACATTTAGAGATAATGGAATAATCGCACCAAATGACAATGTCATTGGATTTAACTTAGGTGTTTATTCTTCGACTGGAGAATACATTGATGGTTTTAACGATACATTTGATATGCTCGAGTGTATCGACGAAACATTTATTAATCGCAATTTTCCTCTTGAAGAACGCGGTGGAGATTTATACAAATGTCTTTCTCACGACATTGTTTTAGCGGATCTTAGCAACACGATAATTTCTCAAATCGGTATCGAAGATAACTATACTGGATACCACCCAACTTATGATTTAAAGACCAATAAGAAAACTTCAGATATGTCGGCGATGTATAACATGATCGATGTAATCTCACAAAATACTAGCTATCGCGGAGCGATTACTCCAACGATCAAAAGTAAACTAGAAGAAACAGTGGATATCGATCACTTCCTCAAGATGGAGGCTATTACGTTCTTGATGGGAAACCCTGATGATCAAAGATTCAACTATAACAATTACTATATCTATTTCGAGAAAACTTCAAAGAAAGCGTATTACATACCATACGACTGGGATTGGTGCTTTGGCTGCACGTATTTAGCCGGAAACGCTATTTCTTATAAGCCATTTCAAATCGAAACCACGAAGCAAAGACAAAATACCGATGCTTTATACTATCGAACGATAATTTCTAGCACTAGTTCGACTCTTGGTAAAAGCAGTATGTATCCTGTCGTCAGTGAATATCGAGACAAGTACGCTCAATATATCAATACTTATAAAACTTCGATTCTTTCTAATGCTGGCTTTAGCGAGTATTTAAATACCCTATACTATGCTGGTAAAGACGAAGTGGCGACGGTTTCGACTGAAAAAGGTCAACTAACAACTTTTAAGTCTTACGCTAGCCAAAAGTTAACAGTTGTTAACACCGCTCTTCAAAGCGCGGGGTATTCAATATGAATTTAATTATCATTCCTTCATATGAACCAACTCAAAATCTCTTAGATCTAATCGATGGTCTCGTCGCGTTAAATCTAAAAGATATTTTGATTATCGATGATGGTAGTAAAGAACAATTCCAACCAATCTTTGTTAAGGCCCTAGAAAAAGGGTGTCTAGTTATTCACAATAAAGAAAATCAAGGTAAGGGTGCATCACTAAAAAATGGTTTCCGCTACGCGATTGAGAATATCGAGAACATCGATGGTTTTGTAACATGCGATTCCGATGGTCAACATTTGCCTAACGACATTAAAAGAGTTTCGGACTCTTTAAAAGAGAATCCAAAGGGAATCGTTTTAGGCGTTAGAGATTTTTCTAATCCTAATGTCCCTAAGCAAAATCGTTTTGGGAATCGCTTTTCATCTTTTTATTTTAAATTAATAACTGGTGTCAAATGCCCAGATACGCAAACTGGATTAAGAGGGATTCCGTTTAAATATGGCGAATTAGCCTTAAAAGTAGGGGGTGAGCGATTTGATTACGAAATGAATTTTTTAACCAAAGTTGCGAGCTACAAAATTCCATTTACTTTTATTCAAATCGAAACCGTTTACGAAAAGAAAAACGATAAGTCACACTTTAGACCTCTGGTCGACTCTGTTCGAATTTACCGCAACCCAATTCGTTTTGCTTTGTCTTCGACATTTTGTGCAATCGTCGATATTGGCATCTTCTATTTAATATCTCAATTATTTGATAACAATATCTATGAATTAGTTGTCCTTGCAACTGTTATTGCCCGTCTTATTTCCGGTGTCTTAAACTTCGTTCTCAACAAACTCTGGAGTTTCAGAAGTTCTGATAAGGCATATAAAGAAGTCATCAAATACCTAGTTTTGTATTTTGCACAGATGTTACTTAGTATGGGCGGTGTAGCATTACTTGCTAATACCCAAATCCCATTAGTGGTATCGAAGATTATCGTCGATGGATTGTTATTCGTTATTAGTTATTTTATTCAACACCGTTGGGTGTTTAAGGATAAGAACCTTCTGAAAGAAGAAACCAGCAAGGAGAACAATAATGTCAAACAATAAACAACCATTTTTATACGCAGCAATATTCTCAGTGGTATTAGTCGGTGCTCTCACTTTTTGTCTATGCGACACTTTTTTAATACCAAAGGTATATGGTCATTTAGACGATAGTTCATCTAGCGAAAATAACTCTAGTTCGGAGAATTCAAGTGAAGAAATTCCTTCATCGACATCTTCAGAAGATCCAAATTGGCCAGATGTTCCGGTTCTTACTAGTAATTCATATAAATCTAATAAAGTTAGAATCAATATTGAAACCATTAAGGTTCCTTCGACCACTACATCCGGCAAGACTACGACAACCTATATCGCAGATATCGAACTAAAGAGTTTAGATAATCTTGCAACCACTTTCGCGGTCGACAGCTATGGAAACTTTGGCAAAAATATTGTTCAAAAAACATCGGAAATATTATCTGATCATAACGGCATTCTTGGCATCAACGGAGATTATTGCTGGTATCGCGACTATGGAATAGTTGTGCGTGGCGGTAGAGTTTATCGAAATAGCGCAAGAACGGAATCGAAAGTCGAAGACTTAGTTATTTATAATGATGGAACGTTTGCAACCGTTAATGAAAAAACTAGCGATGCATATACATTAGTAAGCAATGGTGCTAGAGACGTTTTCTCCTTTGGTCCTGGACTAGTTAAAAATAATGAAGTGGCGGTCACCGTAGACGAAGAAGTGCTATCGCAATCCAAAGCTTCAAATCCGAGAACAGCAATCGGATTCATTAGTCCTTTGCACTATGTCTTTGTAGTATCTGACGGAAGAACTAGCATTTCGACCGGTTTATCGCTATATGAATTAGCCAATGTATTAAAGAGTAAAGGTGTTGTTGAAGGTTTCAATCTCGACGGAGGTGGTTCTTCGACAATGGTGTTCGACGGCACGGTGGTCAATAAACCGACCAACGACGGCCGTACAATCGTCGAAAGGAGTATAAGCGATATAATTTATGTCAAAGATTAAAACGTTTGCCAAATTGCCTGTTTTCAAAGTGTCGATGGTCTATCTTGGTTTTACATTATTCTGCGTTCTATTTAGTTCGGTTTACATGATATTTGCCCATGGAGTTTTTTCTAACTACATGACTTTCTTATTTGCTTGGCCACTTTGTGGTGGCGCTTTAGCTGTTTTAGGAACTTTGATTTCTAAAGGTAAAAGAATTCGCTTAGCGTTCAACATTTATAACTCCGGAATTGCGATTCTCACCGCAGGAAGTATGTTTAGAGGAATTCTTGATATCGCTCACACGACATCACCTTACGAACTTGCGTTTTGGATCGTCGGTTGGCTAGTAACCATCATCGGCTTTGCAATCTATCTAGTGACAATACTGCTTAAACAAGTTCCAAAGTTCGACGATAAAAATAATTCGAAACAATAATTTAGTAATAAAAAAAGCACGCATCGGAACAACCGAATATGTGCTTTTTAATTGTTAATAATCTTAAGGCTGCATTGCTCCGAAGAAGACGAGCCATGCTAATAAGGTTTTAGCTACGAGACTAAGAACGATGTAGACCTTTTCTCCGTAGAGATAATCTTTCCATTTACCGACCTTCATGTATTGAAGAATCATGTTAATTGGAAAAGTATTAAATGCAACTAAGTAAGTAGCAGCGATTGTCCAAACAAACCAAGGAACTTGTCCTAGATCACCAGCGCCAATCATATAGATGACGATAACGATCCAAGGAGTAATACCGGCGATACTGCCGTAGACGAATGGTCCCCAATGAACCTTTTCGCCTTCCGCTCTTTTAGAGTTCAATTGTTCCATTAATAATCCAAAGAGGTTCATACTCGCATTCAAAACGAATATTAGAAGTAGTGAACCAATATCGTGGATACCAAATAATGTCGCGATTAGAACAATCATTATTGATGAACTAAGGGCATACTCAAACCATCTAAACTTATTTATACCTTTCTTGAGGTCTCTGTTATAAATGTCGTTTAGTTTGTTTGGTATTGACACAAGCCCGTGCGCGAGCGCGGATATGAATAAGAATAGAGCGACCAAGATACCAAAAGGTAAAGTGAATAGAATCTTGCTACCGACCTCTAGCGAAGAAGTAATCGGATTGTAGAAAATGTAGAACTGAGTGACATCTGGTTTGAACTCTGCAATCTTTTGAATAACCGTAGTGGCGAGCACGACCATAATGATTGCTTGAATCAAGTGAAGCGCGCCCATGATGAGATTGAACTTTCTGAGTTTAAGAAGTTTGTTAGCTTCCATGTCTTTTTTCTCCTTTAAGTACAATTTAGCACAAATTGTCGTAATCTTTCTTGCGATATGCTTATTGAAAATATACGCTGCTACTGACCTGTCAAATTTTTATGGTAAGTATTGCTTATCAAATATGTATAGTATATTATTAGTTAACAAAACATCATAAATTGCATCCATAGTATACTACGGCGAAAAAATCGAATAATCAGTACACTATTAGTTGATAATTTGCAAAGTTCAAAATACCATCAAGTTTACAGTATTGAATAAGTGTAACTGTTTTTCTTAATTGTGGCGGTTGACTGACTATATCTATAAGTGTAAGGTATAACTCGTACAGCGTGTCGAAGGTACCTTGGTAGGTACAAAATTAGTGTTAACACTAAGGCTCCCGCAGAGTGTGTCCTCCGCATTGTACAAAAAACAGTCCAGGGTTTGGACTAATCCATCAAGAAAATGTTCCGCGTTAGTTGATATTAGGAGGAAAAACTAATGAAAAACAAGAAATCAACAAAAAAATTAGCAGTAGCTCTCTTAGCATTGCTAGGCGTTGTCAGTACAGGCGCAACCTATGCTTATTGGCAAGGTGCAGTCCTTGGTGCTGATCAAAACGCTGCCGCTTCAATCAACATTGGCCACGCCAGTGAAATTGAAACAGCCGTCAATGTTAGCAACTTAGCCGCCGGCAAAGAACTCGTTCCAACTGGAAGAGTTGAAGACAGTGCTACCCAAACTGACTTAGTTGAATTTAACTTCAATGTCACATGGACAGATGAAGATGCCGTTCTAACTGATGCAGTCGCTAATGGCTCACTAGCCGTCGTCGTTACTGGTACGACTATTGGTGGAGACATCGCTAATACCGAACTTGTCAACGTCACCCTTCCAGGTGCGCAAGCTATCGTATTAAGTGGTGCAGCCGTCAATGTTCACGTCGAAGTTACTTTAACTGAACCAGCGACCAAAGCTATCTATGACGCCATCATCGATCAAGAAATTATTGTTTCTCTCAATTTTGCTGTCACTGTTGCTTAATTGACGAACAAAAAATTAATTGATTCTTTAGAAACGGGAACCTTGGTTTCCGTTTCTCTATTTAAAAAGGAGGTTAATTTATGAAGAAAAAAAGCAAGATTTTTGCAATTTCGCTTATTTTAGTCGGTTTATTAGCCTCCTTTTCTTCTACCTATGCTTTTTGGCAAGGATCTGTTAAAACCAATTCGAATGGCAATAACCAAAATATCAATATTGGTTCTTGGAATTTCGGTGGCAGTCCATATGTAAAACGTCCAAGAGGAATCCCTGAATTTGTCCTTGGAGTTTACTATCCAATCAATACCGTTGTTTGGTACGATGGCAGTTTTTACATCACAAGAGGCGATGGGTGGCAAGAAGGATATCCGCCTTCACCTGATGCATATAGTGCGTACAATATGATTACCGTAAATCACCAGATTGGTAATACTTATTACGATAATGATGTTGTATATTACGAAGGCTGTTTTTACCGCGTTATTCACGCTGGAAACGCTAACAATAGATACCCAGGTACAAGTCTTTATGGCTGGTACAATATGAACTCTATTTATTTCAATAGCGAGCAACAATATTTAAAGAACGATTATACGATTTACCAAAATGTTCTTTATGTTTCATCTATCGATAATCCAGAAGAAAACCGCAGTGTGACTCCAAATTTAAACAAGTATTGGCATATCGCCGGTTCAATGGAATACGATCCAACAATTCGTTACTACGCAAATGACTTAATTTCATATAAAGGATCTTATTATAAAGCCGCTTGGGAAGTGATTGGATCAGACCCAGCTTATACAAACCCATGGGGCCCATGGATTAAGACAACTGTTCCTTATTACACCTCGGGCACAACTTATAATAATGGCGATATTATCATCTATAACAATCACCAATATAAAGTAATGGATTCTTCAAGAACATCGACCTATGCTCCTGGAACCGTTACAGGCGTTTATAAACAAATCGATACTTTTACTTATACAGAAAAGAATACATATTTAGCTGGCGATGTCGTTTTTTATAACGGGAAATATTGGAAAGCCGTCAACGGAGTTAATGCTCAAAACAATATTCCTGGATCGACCAAAAATGCTTGGAACTTATTAAATACTTGCGAATATCAATGGTTTAATACCTATACTTCTGGAGACTATGTCATGTCTCACAACAAGATGTATCGCGTTTACGACCCAAGTAGGGCTAGTCTATACGCTCCAGACACTCAGCCAAGAGCGTGGAACATAGTGAATACTTTTACCTTTAATTACTACACTGTTTATACACCGGGAGTAATTAGTGGTATCAGCATCTATAACGATGTTGCTTATCGCGCTTTGCAAGAGACGGTCAGCAATTATCCTCCAACCGATCCGATTCCGTCAAATAGTTATTGGACAGAGTACTAATGGGAGAAAAAATGGAAGAGAAAGTAATCGAAACAAGAAAAGATAAGATTCTCGATCTCACCGCGAAGATCGGGATGTCGACCCTTTTTGTCGCCATCTTATTCTTTGTTATTAGTTTTTTGTACATTCCATCTATCTCATATGGAATTTATCAAAAGGCGTCTTTCAGTGGTTTGACAGGTGTTGATTCATCTTTGAATGCGAACGATTTATTAATTACGGAAAAACGTGACTTTGCTAAATCGCAAGGAGATATTATTGTTTTTGATCTCGAAGGCTATAACGGAAACGATGGTTTAAAAGCGTATCGTGTCTATAGCATTATCGATGATGGGGCTACTGGTAGTAAGTACTGCCTAGTTGGCTCGACCGATAGCAGTGTTTCTTTTCCTTGGCGTGTGACAGAAGACATGTATTTAGGAACAGTCACCGTGCGCATTCCTGGCTTAGGTGCTATCACCGGCTTCTTTGCTAGCCCACTCAGTATTATTTTCTGGGTCGTTGCCGCCGGATCGGTAACTGGTATTGTTTTAATACTTAAAAAGGATCCAAATAAGGCCATTAGCGAAGAACCAACAAAAGAAAGAAAGAAATAGCGTTTCAGCGATAAATGGAAGAATTAGTAGAAATATCTCGAAGTGGAATAGAAGAAACAAAAAAGAGTGTCAAAAGAATTATTTTTGATATCATTTCTTGGTTTTTTCTTATTTTTCTTGCTTCATATTTTATCTTCGATGCCTTTCTGCCGAACAAGACAGTTTATTACTTTGGTCTTAAGGGTTACACCGTTCAAAGCGAAAGCATGGTCGGAATTTATAATAAAAACGATGTCGTTTTCGTCAACGCTCCAAATTTTAGCAACTTAAACGTCGGTGACATTATTACTTACGAAACCTTTACCGTTACAAGAGTAGGTAGTGGGACTAATTATTCGATCAGAACTTCTTATATCGTCAACACTCACTATTTAGCTGAAGAAGGCGAAGATGTGAATGGCGTTATGTATTATAAAACGATGTGCTACGAGAACTTCCATAAAGATCAATCTTCTTGGACTGCAACCGACTTCGATAAATACTACAATAAAAAAGGTGAAGAAATTCAACTTCGTCAAGAAAATATCCTTGGAAAAGCAGCATTTTCGATTCCATGGATTGGTAATATTAATGAATTCTTCCAAACAGTACTAGGGGATCGTGTATTCGTTTTATTAATCTTCAGCGACATTATTATTTACTCAATTCTTTTCGATATGATTTGGACTGATTATCGAAATAGTAAAATCGATGATTCAATCATTGTCATCAAAGATATTGAAACAAATGAAGAAATCAGTGAAGATCAAAAAGACTAAAATTTATTAATTTTTTATTTTCTATAAATAAATAAGATTACTTTTATGTATATATGGCATAGGAAACAAATATGCCAGATTTAGTTTTTAAAAGATTAGAAAAGAAATTCATCATCGATCAAACGCAATATGAAGATATTTTGACCACGATTAAATCGAAAATGGAATTCGACCCTTTTTGCGTAGACGGGAAAGCCTACCGCGTTCAAAATATTTACTTCGATAGTATCAATAATGATTTAGCGTCTTTATCGATTAGACGACCGGTTTTCAAAGAGAAAATTCGCGTAAGAAAATATCGTGATTCAGAAGTAATTTTCCTCGAATTGAAAAAGAAATTCGATGGTCTAGTGGGAAAGCGTAGATTAGTAATTAGCGTTCAAGAATTGAATAATCTCATCGAAAAACACGAACTTCCTACGAGGGAAAGCTTTCTTGATAAAGAGGCCCTTGGTGAAATCAAAAGAGTAATGAACTTATTTAAACTAGAACCAAGAGTCTATTTGTCTTATGATCGCTTAGCGTTTTTCGACAAGAATAAGCCAAACTTCAGGATTTCTTTCGATAATAATCTTCACTCAAGACGCGAAGATTTTGATTTCAATAACGACTCTTCGACATTCAGTTTACTCGAAGAAGGAAAGTACATCATGGAAGTAAAATCGGTCTCGAATTTCCCACTTTGGTTTGTAAGAGAACTTTCTAAGTTGAAAGTATATCCACGTTCTTTTAGTAAATATGGTAGTGAATACGAGCTTCAGTTAGCAAAAATAAAAAGCAAAAAATGAAGGAGTTATTTATGTTTACATCGTGGATTGAAAATGGTTCTCCGACGACTTTGAGTGTAATTGTCATCATCGCTTCGTCTTTAGTGATGGGCGTTTTATTTGGCGTCATTTACTGTTTGCTTAAAAGAAAAGATGGTTTCTTTAAAGACATGCCGATAACATTCGCGGTATTTCCAGTTGTCGTAGCGATTATTTCGATGTCGACCACTGCGATCTTCTTCGCTTTTGGCGGAACCGAAGAAGAAGCTAGATATGGAAGAGTAATCGTCGCTTTATTATCCGCGGTTATCGTATTAAGATTCCGTTCACAACAAAGAACTACAGAAGATTTAACATACTTATTCTTCCTAGTCGGGGATAGCTTGTTACTAGGTTTAGGTTATGTCTATTTGGCATACATTTTCTACGCTATTGTCGTCGCCTTAGTCATCGGTCTACATTTATTACACTTTCCAATCGTCTTCACCAATGATTTAAGTCTCAAGATTACAATCCCGGAAGATTTGAACTACGAAGAAGCTTTCGTGGAAGTATTTAATAGTCTCACAGCATCGACCAAATTAGTAAAGGTTAAGACTGCTGATTTAGGATCGATTTTCGTCTTAGATTACGAAGTAACGATGAAAAAAGGAACATCTCAAAAAGAACTAATCGATAAGATTCGCGAAATCAATGGTAACTTAAACGTCGTTTTAACTTCTCGCAAATTCGGGATTGAGAATTAGCCGATTATAATCTCTTCTTCAATACTATTTAAATCGCTCGCTTTTCTTAGGATGCGATTTTTTGTTTTAAAGTAAATCTCATTAATTAGCCGATCGTAATCATTGCTGGCATTTTGATATGCGCTATCATCGAGATTATTTAATCCTTCTTCAATAACAGTAATAATTAAGCGGCGGAGCATCGCTTTTAAAGTTGTTTCAATCCAATAAGAGTTCATTGCGTTTTTGTTCTCTAATCTTTTCATTTTTAAATAAATAGATAATCCATCATTAGCGTCGTGCCATAAATCAGTGAAAACAAAATCATATTCGGAACTTTTGATGTGATCTTTGGCAAATTTTAAAGCATCTGCTTCAATAATTTCAATTTTATTTTTGTATTGGAATTTGTTAAAGATTTCATTTTTAAATAATTCGATTGCATCTTTGCTATTCTCGACAATAGTGATTTTACTAACCTCGTCTTTTAATGAACACATATATGGGAAATAGCCAAGACCCAATCCGTAGACCAATACATGTCCTTTAGCGTTATTTATCGGATCTTCCATGGTGTTAATTTCATGCGGAGTAATGCTCATCCAAGTCTTTTGGTTTTGCTTAACTTCGATGAATTCAAACTTCTGATTAAAGAATCCAAAATGTGTTATTTCTTTGTAGTTAGGTCCTTCGATGGTCGTGTCATCGTAAACAAAACCTTCGTAGGGGAGATAGTGATTATATCCGAGTGTCCATTTCTTATTTTTAGTCGGAATGATTTGAATATTTTTATAGTAAGGATTATTAAGATATTTACGAACATCTAAAAGTGTCATTTTTTCTAAATGATATTTTTCTTCGATCTCGTTAAACTCTTTATCGTCATCTTCGATTCCTAAACAATCGATTAACGAACGATAAAACGAGCCTTCTTCATTACCTTTTAAAATCGTACTTTCATCGATTTGGTCGTAATAATTATTAAGATATTCATTGTAAAAATTAGCGACGTCGATATTTTGATAAGAGGTTTTGATAATCTCTATAATTTTCTTTAGTTCACTAGGGGTCAATTCAAATTTCATAATGAATAAATTATAGTCTTATTCTTTCGTCTTGATAATACATGATAATTTTACTTGCATATATTTCACTTAAAAATATAATAAGTTCTAGAAATATGAGCGAACTAGATCAAAAGCGTGCCCCATTTGTCGAAGCCTTACGTGAGTACGTTCACGAGGGGATATCACCTTTTGATGTGCCTGGACACCATATGGGGAACGTCAAAAACCAAATGACGGACCTCATCGGCAAAGAGCCATATCATTGCGATGTAAACGCCCCTGTGGGCTTAGATAATCTTGCTCATCCATCTGGCGTTCTACTAGAAGCCGAGAACCTAATGGCGGAAGCTTGCCACGCTGATTACGCCTACTTTTTAATTAATGGTACATCGAGTGGTTTACAGGCTGCGATGCTTGCTACATGCCGCCCTAATGATAAAATCATTGTTCCAAGGAATGTTCATAAATCGATTACTAATGCATTAGTCCTTTCAGGTGTTATTCCGATTTATGTTGCTCCGCAAATCGACCCGAACCTTGAAATCGCTAATCAACCAACTTTAGAAGACTATAAAAAAACAATTGTAAAATATCCAAGTGCTAAAGCAGTGGTAGTGATTAATCCGACGTATTTTGGTGTCATTATGGATTTAAGAGCATTAGTCGAAATCGCTCACCATCACGGAATGGCGGTTATCGTCGATGAAGCACATGGCGCCCATTATTATTTTTCAAATACCGATCCAGTCAATGCGATGGATGCGGGAGCAGATTTGGCCGCGGTTTCTTTTCACAAGACTGGCGGATCACTAACTCAATCATCAGCGCTTTTACTAAAATGTGAAAGAGTCTCGCCGATTAAGATGCAGGAAACACTAAATCTAATTAACACAACTTCGCCATCTCCATTGTTAATGGGGAGTTTAGACGCTGCGAGAAGTTGGATGGCGCTTAATGGCGAAGAGTCATATCAAGAAATAGTCAAACTAGCAGAATATGCTTTTGATAAAATTGGTCTCATTCCTGGTTTTATTCCTCGAGGAAGAGATTATTTTAAATCTCGTGGCGCTTTTAACTACGATAAGACGAAACTTCTAATAGAAATCGACCGTTTAGATTTGAACGGATATGAAATATATCGTCTTTTAAAGAATAAATATCACATCCAAATCGAATTAGCGGAAAACTATGCCTTATTATGCGTATTAGCTTTAGGAAATACCAAAGAACATATCGATAATCTGGTAAAAGCCTTGAGAAGCATTTCTAAAGAACACTTCGACAAGAATCGCGAGTATCCGACTCATTCTTTTAATTATGTATATGGATATTCACTTACCAGACCAAGAACCGCTTATTTTGCTCCTTCAATCGCTTTATCCTTAGACGAAGCGGTCAATCATATCGCAAAAGAATCAGTGATGATTTATCCGCCAGGAATTCCGATCGTCCTTCCTGGAGAAGTAATCACTAAAGATATCGTCGCTCAGATTAAAGATGGACTTGAAAAAGGTTGCACTCTTTTATGTAACCATAAAGATGGAACCGCAATCGACGTCATCGACGAAGATAAGTGGAAGAAATTCGCCTATTATCAAAAGAAACTAAACGACTATGTCGTAAGAAGAATGACTAATCCACGAGCGGATGGCTTTCACGTCGCTTTTGAAGGAGATAAACACGCTAAAACGATTATTTTATTACCATATCGTGGCGACGTTTGGAGAAAGAATGCTAAACCAGCTCTAGAAGAATATATAAATGTCATTAAAGCGATAAGCCAATTCGAAGAAGTCGTGGTCGGAATTCATCCAAATATTTATAACAAAACGATTGGGCTATTCGAAGACATGGCCAATGTAAGACCAGTGAAACTCAAATACGATGATGCTTGGGCTAGAGATAACACCTTGATTTTCCTAAGCGATGAGAATAAAAACGTTCGTTCCGCTGACTTTAGATTCAATGCTTGGGGTGGTGACTACGATGGTCTATATTCCAATTATCAAAACGATAATCAATTAGGCAAGTGCTTAACTAAGGTTTTAGATATTGATTCTTACTACATCTCCAATTTCATATTAGAGGGTGGTAGCATAGCCGTCGATGGACAAGGAACGTTGATTACGACCGAAGCTTGCTTGTTATCAAAGGGTCGTAACCCAGGTTATACCAAGCCAGAAATCGAAGAAATGCTCAAAGTATATTTAAACGTTACGGATGTAATTTGGATTCCGCATGGTATTTTAGGCGATGAAACCAATGAACACGTCGACAATATGGTTGCCTTTGCTGAACCTGGTAAGGTCTTGTTAGCGTGGGCTTCACCAAAGTATAAAGAACAACATAAGTGGTGCAATAAAGCCTTAAAGATATTAGAAAACGCCAAAGACGCTAGGGGCAACAAATTAGAAGTCATTAAAGTAAAACTTCCAGAAGAGATGATTCTCCTACCAAAAGAGGCTAAGGGAATTAAAAAAAGCCGATATAACGCAAAGCCACGCGTCGCAGGTGATAGACTATTAGGTAGTTATATTAATTTCTACCAAGGTGATAGTTTCGTGATTCTTCCTTGCTTTGGAATTAAAGAAGATAAAGCAGCCATCAAACAATTTAAGGAAATATTCCCAACTAAAGAAATCGTTCCTGTTTATACAAGAGAGATTCTAATTGGCGGTGGAAACATTCACTGCATAACGATGCAGGTTCCTGAAGGCGGTAATAAAAAATGAAAGTAAAAGTTGCTTGTACTCAAATGAGTTGTTCTTGGAACATTGAAGAGAATCTAAAAAAAGCCGAACAACTAATCACTAAAGCCCATAAAGATGGAGCGAATATTGTTCTTCCTCAAGAACTATTTAAAACTCCTTATTTCTGTCAAAAAGAAAAATACGAGTATTTTGAGTTAGCAGAAGAGGTCGATAATTCCCCTCTTATTAAAAGATTCCAAAAAATCGCTAAGGCAAACGATGTCGTTATTCCTTTATCTTTCTTCGAAAGAAGCGGTAATGTATTCTTTAATTCTCTTGTCATGATCGATGCAGACGGAGAAGTCTTAGGATTATACCGTAAATCGCACATTCCGACAGGAGAGTGCTATGAAGAAAAGTTTTACTTTGCTCCAGGTGACACTGGCTTTAAAGTATTCGAGACAAAATATGGAAAAATCGGCGTTGGCATTTGTTGGGATCAATGGTTTCCAGAAACCGCTAGAATTCTAGCCCTTAATGGTGCCGAATTAATCTTCTATCCGACCGCCATTGGAAGCGAACCAGTTCTACCAAAAGATAGTAAAGAACATTGGCAGCACACTATGTGTGGCCATGCTGCCGCTAATATCATTCCAGTCATCGCGTCCAACCGAATCGGCACCGAAAAAGAAGGCGATTCTTCGATGACATTCTTCGGATCTAGCTTTATCGCTGATGAAGAAGGAAATATGGTCGAAGAGATGAATCGCATAGAAGAAGGATATCGCGTTCACGAATTCGATTTAAAAGCTATCGAAAAGAAGAGATATTCATGGGGTGTTTTCCGCGATAGACGTATCGATTTATATAAAGACATCATCACGCTCCACAAGAAAAAATAGCAATCAAATGATTGCTTTTTTAATGAATTATCTACCCAATGCTTTATAATACGACTATGGAAAAAAGTTATTTACGAAAACTTTGTCTTTCAGGCATCATGATTGCGATTGGATATATCGTTACTGCGTTTTTAGGTATACCGTATGCTTCTGGCGCTGGATACCTAAACTTTGGCGATGTAATAACTTTAGTTTCTTCGGTAATTCTTGGACCGTGGTATGGAGCGTTTATCGGCGTTGTTTTTTCTTCTATGGCAGATTTAACTTCAGGTTTCGTAATGTTTATTCCATTTACCATCGTTGCAAAAGCACTAATGGCAATTACCGCTGGTTTACTCTATCGAGTTTTTCCAAAGAAAATTAAGTTTTTATCATTTTTGATAGGGACGCTATTGATGGTTTTAATCTACTTCATCTCTTATATGGTCTACTTTGGAATTGGTGCCTATGTATCGACTTTATTCGACTTAATTCAAGCAGTCGTTGCAACGGTACTAGGATACATTGTTATCGCCGTTTTAGAACGGGTAATACCTAAACTTCAAAAGGGATTAAAAATAGATGAATAAGCATAGCTTTGCTTTTAAAACCTATTAGTTTTATTTATACTTATTGAAAAGAGGATCGACTATGAAAATTTTACTTCAAAATGCAAGAATTCTAACGATGAAAGATAATGAGCCTATTTTCACTGGCTCGCTAGTCGTCGAGGGAAACAAGATTTCTCATATCGGCCACAAAGTTCCAAAAGGTAGTTTTGATCAAATCATCGAGTGCAATGGCAATGTCATCATGCCAGGGTTTAAAAACGCCCACGCTCATAGCGCTATGACCTTCACGAGGAGCATCGCTGATGATTTAGAGCTTCACGATTGGCTATTTGATTGCATATTTCCAATGGAAGCTAAACTAGAAGCAAAAGATCAATACATCCTCAGTAAACTTGCAATTTTAGAATATCTATCAAGTGGAATTACTGCTTGTTTTGACATGTATTATAATCCAGAAGAAATGGCGCAGGCCTCAATCGATACTGGGTTTAGAACCGTCTTATTAGGAACGGTTACCAAATATCGCGAATCCGTTCAAGAAATGAAGAAAGCTTACAAAAAGATTAATGGTAAAAATCCTCTTGTGACCTATCAACTCGGCTTTCATGCCGAATACACCGCAACGGAAGAAATTCTTAAAGAACTCGCCAAGGCTGCACACGAATTAAAGTGCCCGATTTATACTCATAACTCTGAAACTCCAGTCGAAGTAGATGGCTGTAAAGAAAGACATAATGGTCTTACCCCAACTGAATATATGGAGAAATTAGGATTATTTGATTTTGGTGGTGGTGGATTCCACTGCGTTGCTTTCAGTGACCACGATATCGAAATTTTTAAGAAACACAATCTTTCAGTCGTCACTTGCCCAGGCAGTAATTCTAAATTAGCCTCCGGAATCGCTCCAGTTGAAAAATATCTAAAGAGCGGACTAAATATTGCGATTGGAACAGATGGACCAGGTAGTAACAATGCCTTAGACTTCTTCTGGGAAATGAGATTAGTCGCTGTTTTACAAAAGCTTTTAAATAAAGATCCAAAGTCGATGGATGCCTATCAAGTATTAAAGGCTGCTACTGTCGGTGGTGCTAAAGCCATGAACTTACTAGACGCCGATGTGTTAGCGGTCGGAAAACTAGCGGACATTATCATGATCGACATGAATCGTCCAAATATGCAACCAGTCAATAACATCGAAAAGAACATCGTCTATAGTGGTTCTAAAGACGACATCAAAATGACGATGGTCGATGGCAAAATTCTTTATATGGATGGTAAGTTTAACATCAATGAACCAATTGAAGAGATTTACCAAGAAGCACAAAAAGTAACCGACCGTTTAAAGGCAAAATAGTTTATAAGAAGATAATAAAAAAAACGAAGCATTGTTGCTTCGTTTTCTATTTATTTCATGTATGTTTCTAAGAAAGCATTGAGCAGTGGAGCGTGATATTTTGACGCCGACGCTGCATTCCATGCGATGTAGTTACCATAGTCCGGATAAATGGTGACATCTTCTAGAGGAACTTCCATTCCTTGAAGAACGGTTGTTTCAACTCCATCTAGATAATGAAGAACGGTTTTTCTTTCTTCGGTAAAGAACGATTGCGTTACATGAATTTTTCCTTGGTCATCTTGAGTAAGGGTGTCATTAAAGAAGACATCAGCGTCCTTTAATATTCCTTGTTCCCAATATTGGAACGAAGGTACGAATCCACGACTGTAACCAAAGTCACTACCAGAAGCATCGGATAAATTGTGATCTTTCATGAAATTAACATAGTTAGTGTTAGTTTTATCCTTGACGCCATTCACTAGTAATAAACCCTCGACTTCTAAATCGATTATATACATTTTTTGTTCGAAGTTTTTGCCTTGTTGGTAGGGCGCTAAAACATTAGGTATGCAATAGTTGCAATCTGGGCATGATTTCCAGATATATCCAACTAAGACTTTTTCTTCTTTTGCGGTAAACAACTTGTCGTCGAGATATGTTTGATCGACGAAATAGTAGTTTGGTTGATAGCAATTAGCGTCGATATCAGCCTTAAAATCGGTTAATGTCTTGAAAAAACGACTAGTACTTGAAGTGTCATATGTATAAGACTTTACAATTTTGCCTTCTTTGATGTAGCAAAATGATGGACGAGTTGAATCAAGTGGGAACCCCCAAGAATTACCATTACCCTCAATCGAACTATACTTTATCTTGTAGACAATCGTGTGTTCGTTTTTAACGTAATCGTCGATAATAATTGAAAACTGTCCCCAGCATTGGCATCCATCTTCTGGATAAATAGCGATTAACATATTTTCTTTATCGTTCATCTTAGCGGTTAGATCGGAATAACTAAGTTCGACTGAAGCGGTGTTAGTGTAAGTGCCATACATAATCGAGAACTTACTATCAGGAGTATTACAGCTAGCAAGACTGGTAAGCAACCCCAACGCTACAAAAGATAGCAATATTCTTTTTTGACTGCTTTTCATAACTATAATCCTCCGTTTATAAACGATATTTTAACCTATATGCGATACTCACGCAACCGCGTGTCTACGCCTCGCACATGAAAATCGTTAAAAAAAGTTACAAAAAACGATAAACGATTACAAGCGACATATTATAGACAAATAAATAGCATCATCCTTACTAAAATGGTTTTGAAAATCATTAGAAAACTTTGTCGAAAAACCAAACCAGAAAAAAAGTAAAAAATTTGTTTGTATTTTGACAAAATAATCTATATCATTTTTTCGTAAAATTTGACCAACAAATTGAACGAACTTTGTATCGTAATTAGGAGGATTGGTTATGATGGAAAATTCGCACAAAATTATTTCGCTCGTCGGAGTGAATAAGGTCTACGATGGAGTGACAGTGGTCGACGACTTCAATCTCGATGTGACAAAAGGTGAGTTTGTTACTTTTTTAGGTCCGTCTGGATGTGGTAAGACTACAACTCTTCGAATGATCGCGGGTTTTGAAACCCCAACGGAAGGTAAGATTCTTTTAAACGGCGTCGATATTACGAAATTGCCACCATATAAAAGACCAATTAACACCGTGTTCCAAAGATATGCCTTGTTTCCACATCTCGATGTCTATGACAACATCGCCTTTGGTCTAAAACTAAAGAAGATACCTGTCAAAACTAAAGATCGTAAAGGTAATGAAATCGTGAAGATGAAACATCTATCGAGCAAACAAATCGATGAAAAGGTCGCTAAGGCTTTGAAGATCGTCGACTTGGAAGAACTCGAAGATCGAGACATCTCAACCTTATCAGGTGGACAACAGCAAAGAGTGGCTATTGCTAGAGCCATTGTTAATGAACCAGAAATACTACTTCTCGATGAACCACTAGGGGCACTAGACCTCAAGATGAGAAAAGACATGCAACTAGAACTAAAAGAAATGCATCGAAAATTAGGCATTACTTTTATTTATGTTACCCATGACCAAGAAGAAGCATTAACCATGAGCGACACAATTGTCGTCATGAAGGCTGGACAGATTCAACAAGTCGGACGTCCAATGGATATCTATAACGAACCAGCGAATGCCTATGTTGCGAACTTCATTGGTGAATCTAATATCTTTAACGCTACGATGAAGGGCAAAAAACAAGTCAGATTCTTGAACAATGTATTTAAGTGTGTCGACGATTTCCCAATTAACGAAAAAGTCGATGTCGTCGTTCGTCCAGAAGACGTCAAACTTAAAAAGATTAAGCCAGAGAAGAAAGATTTCTGCTTCTCGGGTATTGTGACTAATAAAGTATTTAAAGGTATTCACTTCGAATACGTTATCGAGCGTGGAAAGAGCGAAATCATCGCTCAAGACACGAAAGAATTCGATGTTAACGATACTGTTGAAATAACATTATCGCCAGACTCATTGCACATCATGGAAAAAGAATTCGACATGAACTCTTATCCAGAATCATGGATTAACAAAGCTAATCAATTGGTTATTAGTGATTGTATCTTTGATGTCGACATCAGACAACTAATACCAGGATCTAAATTAGACGAGAACGGTTATTTAGTATCTAAAGATGGCAAACGTTACGACATGAACGACGCTGATGTAATAGCCGAAATCGGACTAAATAGCGTCGACTTAACCGATAGAGTACCAGGAGATGAAAATCCAAACTTTGGCGAAATCATTTCCATCGTCTATAAAGGCGATCACTATCAAGTCTTAGTAAGAACACGCGAAGAAGAGGACTTCATCGTTGATACTACATATTCTTGGAATGAACACGATATCGTTTCTATCGCGGTCAAAAAAGAAGATATCAAGTTAACACTAAAAGGATCACCTGCGAAGTATGAACTCGCTGACTAAAGAGAAAAAGCAGCACTATTTCTCTTTCAAGAGAAAGTATCTCTGCATTCCTTATGGAGTGTTTCTCGTGCTGTTCATCATTATTCCAATTTTTCTCATCATTTTCTATGCATTCACTGACGCAAACGGAAGTTTCTCTTTTGAATCATTAGTCGGTTTCTTTACTACTTGGACCAAGATTAACGTTTTGTTTGTCAGTGCTTTCGTCGCCTTACAAACCACGCTTATTTGTTTATTAATTGGGTATCCGCTAGCGTATTTCCTTGCGGACAAGAAAATTAACAAAAACGCTGTTCTAGTAACATTATTCATCGCACCGATGTGGATTAACTTCGTCTTACGTACTGGCGCGACGAGAGACTTACTTACTTGGTTTGGTATCAATGGCGGTACTAATCCATATTTAGCAACTTTAATCGGCATGGTTTATAACTATTTACCATTCGTCATTTTGCCGTTATATACGACGATGATTAAACTCGATAAGAGTCAGATCGAAGCCGCTGCAGATTTAGGGGCTAATCCAGCCGAAGTTTTCTTTAAAAATATTGTTCCGCAAAGCTTTCCAGGAATCGTATCTGCTATATTGATGACCTTTATGCCGACGATGTCTAGTTACGTCATAAGCGATGTTCTTTCTGAAGGAAAAATCACTTTGTTCGGTAACTATATTTATTTAGATTTCAGCACCAATGCTTGGAACGATGGTTCCTTCATGGCACTTATCATGTTGGCTATCGTCGGTATTTCGATGTTCCTTACTCGTAACACCGAAAAAGATACAGCGTCTAGAGGGGGTGGATTATGGTAAGAAAAATCTTTGGCCAAATCTATATCTGGCTAATCCTCATCTTCATGTATTTACCAATTCTAGTTTTAATCGCGTTCTCATTTACCAAGGCGGTCTATGTCGGTCAATGGACAGGATTTACGTTTGATTTATATCGCGATTTGTTCGCAAGTCAGGACATTATGATTGCCCTAGGCAATACATTGATTCTTGCCTTTTCGAGCGCAATCGTTAGTACTATCTTAGGAACAACCGGTGTCGTCGGTGCTTATTACTTAAAGAAAAAGTATCGTAAGACATTTGATACCGTGACTCAGATACCAATCGTCAACGCCGAAATCGTCATGGCCCTTTCTTTACTTGTCATGGTGGTTTTCATCGATTCATTATTCTTCAATGGTCAAGGAAGTCTAAAGGGTTTCTGGACTCTACTTATCGGTCATACAGTTCTATCTGTGCCTTTTGTCTACACTTCCGTTAAGCCAAAACTTCAACAAATGGATCCATCGCTATACGAGGCTGCTCTTGATTTAGGATGCACACCAAATAAGGCGATGCGTAAAATCATGCTTCCAGAAATCATGCCTGGCATTCTTGGCGGATTCCTCCTCGCGGTTACTTTGTCGCTTGATGATTTTATCATCACTGCCTTTTTAACCGGTCCAGGATTATTTAGCGAAGGCGATATCTCGACTCTATCGACTTATATCCAATCAATTATTAAGAAAAGACCAGTTCCACCAGAGTTAAGAGCGTTAACTACAATCATCTCGATTCTAGTCGTTCTTGCGGTCATCGGAATCAGTGTCTATCGTTCTTATCAATTGAAGCATAAAAAGACTCACGCTCAAGCAAGGAGGGGAATTTAAATGACTAAAATTGTTTTACTACTATCCGTCTTCTCTTTGTTTTCATCTTTCACTTCGCCGATTTCTAAGTCTGAAAGTATTAAGAATAGAGTTCTTAAGGCCGAAGAAAGCGAAGGAAGCCAAACACTACGTTTACTAAACTGGGAAGACTATATTTATAAAAATGATCCCGATAATGGATACGATGCGCCAGACATGGTGGAGCAGTTCCAAGATTGGGTCAAAGCTAATTACCCAGAATTTCAAGATGTCAGCGTCGTCTATTCGACTACAGACACTAATGAAACAATGCTTACCAAAGTTGAGACTGGTGGATCTCATTACGATCTCATCTGTCCAAGCGACTATGGTATTCAAAAATTAATTGCAAAAGACATGCTCGTCAAGATTAAGCCATTAATGGAAGAAGAAGGATTAGTTAACTACGCTCATCACGCTTCTCCTAAATTGCTTAATTATTTAAATAACATCGAATCTACCAATCAAGAGACTAACGAAGTCGGAATCGTTAGCGATTACGCAATTGGCTACATGTGGGGCACATTAGGAATCATCTTTAACCCAGAATACGACTTATTTAGCGTTGGCCCTGAAACCGCAATCGAAGAGATGTCTAATTGGTCTGGATTATGGAATTCACATTATCATGGATCGATTTCGATTAAAGACTCGATGAGAGACACTTACTTTGTCGGTCTGGCCGAAACATATAAGAATGAACTTCTCGATGCTTTAGATAAGCTTAGCAATGGTGAAATCGACGCAACTGCATATAACGCTATTCTTACCGACATTCTTAATCGTTGTTCACCAGATCAAATAAGTGCGGTCAAAGCGACGCTTGAAGAATTAAAGAAAAACATCTTTGGTCTAGAAGTCGACTCTGGTAAACAAGATATCGTCACTGGTAAAGTAGGCGCTAATCTTGCTTGGAGCGGAGATGCTGTTTATTCGATGAACTTAGCAGATGAAACCAACGATTCTGAATATGGTCTTTGCTATTCAATTCCATTCACGGGTGCGAATATTTGGTTCGACGGTTGGGTTATGCCAAAAGACGAAACGAGAAGTCCTGCACAACAAAAACTCGCTCTTCTTTTTCTCGATTTTATCTCTAATCCAGCAAACGCGGCCCAAAACATGAATTATATCGGATATACCTCGTTTATCGCTGGTGACTCAATGCTCGATTTAGTTAAAGGCTGGTACGATGCTAGAACAGAGTCTTTATACTATGTAACCGAAGATGAAAATGGTGAATCGGTGAATAATTCGATTTTCTATGACGATCCATTAGATAGTAAAAACACCGAAGTATGGTATGGTGCTTATCACCAAGAAGAGAACAACAATCCTTCTTACGATAACGTAAAACTCTATTGGATTAATGATGATACTTATTACACTTACTATTCGCCTAGCGAAGGAGAACCAACTTCGATTCCTGAAGAGAAAAAGAACTATTTCAAAGTCACGATTAACGAAAGCGAAGTCGACGCCACTTACAATAACTACCTATTAGTCGATCCATCTTGGGAAGTTGTCGACCTTTCTTACTTCTTTAACGGCACTCTTGAGAATTATCAAGATAGCATCGATACGGTTTTCTACAGCACTTGCTATTTGCCGTTTACGAATGAAGACGGTTCTCATAATATCGCTGTGGGTCGTCAATTCTTCTGCCAATATCCAGACGCAAGTACGATTACGCGCTGCGTCGTCATGAAGGACTTTGGCGTCAATAACGACAACATTAGAAAAATGTGGGAAGACTTTAAGAGTAACGCTCTAGAACCATGGGTCGTAATCGTATTTACGGTCGAAGTAGGTTTACTCGTCGGAGCCTTAATTATTGTCACGGTAAAAAATGTTAAAAATAAAAAAATGCGTCGTCTAAGACGTCAACAAAAAAACAATTAACGTTTTACGTTGAGATTAAATTAAAGAGAATGTTATAATATCAAACGCTTGACCTGGTTCCTTAGCCAAGTTGGTAAGGCAATTGACTGCAACTCAATGATCATCGGTTCAAATCCGGTAGGAACCTCCAAGCATTTGTAAAAAATAGACTTGATTAAAGTTAACTTTAAGTTATATATTAATTAAGTTGTATGCGCCTATAGCTCAACTGGATAGAGTATCAGACTACGAATCTGAGGGTTGCAGGTTCGAGTCCTGCTAGGCGCGCCACTCGGGATGTAGCACAGCTTGGTAGTGCATCTGCTTTGGGAGCAGAGGGTCACAGGTTCGAATCCTGCCATCCCGACCAAATCGAATATTAAGAAAGAACTGACGAGATGTCGGTTCTTTTTCTTTGGATAAAACATAATATGTGTATTACAATGTATTACGAGGTGATAAAAATGATTGTTTCAATAAGAATGACAGATGAAGAAAAAGAATTGGCAGATGCTTACGCCAAGTTGAACGGATGTTCTTTAAGCGAGGCAATTAAAAGAGCCTATTTTGAAAAAATAGAAGATGAATACGACATCGTTTTAGCTAATGATGCTTTAAAAGAACATAAGAAGAATCCAAAAACCTATACTTTAGACGAGGTAAGAAAGGAACTTGGATTATAATGTATCGCGTTTCTTTCATCGAATCTGCTTTAAAATCGATTAAAAAACTCGACAAATATACTCAACGCATTATTCTAGAATGGGTTGAAAAGAATTTAGAGGGATGTTCTGACCCAAGAATTCAGGGTAGACTTTTGACCGCGAATAAAAAAGGACAGTGGCGATATCGTGTAGGAGATTATAGGATCATTGCAGAGATTCAAGATCAGAAGATTATTATTTTGTTTATAACCATCGGGCATCGTAAGGATGTTTACATGAAGTAAGGTAATTTTGATAGCGGAGATTAGATATGTTTTTAGCAACGAATGACTTAAAAGATAACGAAATAGTTCTTAGACTCACTAAGACGTGCGAAGCACAAAAAGAGAAAAGATGGCGTCCAGCGTATTATTTTGATATTTGTCTTATCGATGGAACTAAAATCGGTACTTGTGAATTAAGAATCGGTCACAATGACAAAACCTATATCGGCGGGAACATCGCATATGAAGTGGAGGAGAAGTATCGAGGACACCATTATGCTACTAAAGCCTGTAAATTGCTCTTTAAACTAGCTAGGAAGCACGATATGGATTATTTGATTATTACATGCATCCCAAGCAACATCGCCTCGTCTAAGACCTGTTTAGCAGCGGGTGGGCGGTTTATCGAAATCGCTGATATCCCAGAAGATAACGAAATGTACCTCGAGGGTAAGAGGCAAGCGATGATCTATCGTTTTAATTTGCTAATTTTGCCAAGAATAAAGTAGTTTAAATGATAAATAGCATACTCATTCATTACAATTTAGGCTGATAATCCAGTAAATTTTTAGATGAATTTGTAATTATCGTGCTTATAATATTTATATGAGCAGAATAGTTTTATTATTCAATACACATATCAAGGCGCTTGTTAGGAATCGCTGATAAAATGTTAGATAACCCAAAAAACAAGAAAAGATGGAAAATTGAATTTAAAGTAGTTTTAATGGTTTTTCCAATTGTTTTATCATCTTGTACATTTAATGTTCCAAAAAATTCATCTTCGGACTCCTCAAGTTATTATGAATCGTCCACAAATGATAACAATTTGTACACAATTCTTTGGCAAGATGACGATGGTACCCCATTAGAGGTCGATGAAAATGTTCCTTATGGAATCTTGCCAACATATGATGGATCACTACCGACCAAACAAGGAAATGAAGAAGTAGTTTATACATTTTCTGGTTGGAGCCCGAGCATTAGCGTCGTCACTAGCAACCAAACTTATACAGCAGTATATA